>NZ_JAVTJA010000006.1:0-294673 GCF_031843785.1 Methylobacterium sp. WCS2018Hpa-22 | reverse complement strand
GCAGGTTGGCGATCATCACCATGCAGATCACGCCGATCACCAGCTGACCCCAGCGGTATCCATCGGATACTCGCCCACTCGTTGTTTCCGCCCTCGTCATTGTCGTCCTCCGCGTTGTTCTGTTTTGCTTCACTCGAGGCGTAGGAGCCGGTTGCCCGGCTTTCGGTCTTGGCGAATGCCGACCCTTGGCGTCGTCAGCATTCTGGTATGTGGAATACCAGCCTCTCTCGTACGTATGAGCCCGTCAAGACCGAGTTGCAGAAAAATCGTCGCCGCAATGCAGCAAACAGGGATTAAACTCAAGATCTCGTACAGGCGATGAAGAATCTGTCTGAGCTATGCGAAAACAACATCTCGCGGACGCAAATACGGGTCTGCCATGCCCCTAAGTGCATATTGTTGCATAGGCGCAAATTTGCCGTGGAAACGAGGGGTACACCCCTCAACCACCGGATTTTTGCTGATAAATCTGAAATCTGTACGCGATGGCTTTGCGCATGCCTTCGGGAACAGGCAATGCCATACCGGCCACGCAGTGACCGAGCCAAGCCGACGAGGACTTACATAGCCTACCCGCCTCGCCCTCGTCCGGCACCATAGTGCTCTTTCATTCATTGACAACCGGTATTTTGCATACCAGGGTCTGAACTCAGGAAGCGATCCGGAAGGGGCGACGTCATGCCGGCGAGGCAGCAGACGGGCACTGTGGCAAGTCGCCTAAACTATATCCGAATGGATCGCTCGGTTCGCGATGCATTGAACATGTTGCAGAATCCCGGGGTCGACGCTCTCGTCGTCATCGACGGTGTCCCTCTCACGGACGGTGCTATCGTCGGCATCATTACCGAGCGCGAGATCTTCCGTGCCATGGCATCGCGTGGCCTCGAAGTGCTCGACAGCCTTGTCTGGATGTGGGCGAAGGAAGATTTCGCGTCTGTCGACGTCAGCACGTCAAATGCCGACCGGCTTAAACTGTTCTGCGCTTATCAGACCGACCATATCGCAGTGACCGATGGTCTCGTCCTGACGTCGATCCAGAGCATTTGGAGCTGCGTCGACGCGATGTCTGATAGGAGTACCTCGGCTCACTCGTGATGCTCGACCAGGCATTCGGGGTGTTACAATCGAATGTAACGTCAGGTCGTCCAGAGGTTGCCGAGAGATTAAATGATGCGCAATCGATCTCGATCCTTCGTTGTTGCGCTGCGACGCACTCTCACCGCAGGCGCAGGATAAGATAACCCGCTTCTGATCATTGACCTCCATCGTTTTTGCATTCAAAATTTCGACACGATACCCTAGTGTTTCGGCCTTATCGAAAGGTTCGATTCAAGCCGGGGATCGAGGCAAGGAGACGCTACGGGGCAGCGATCGTCGGTGAACGCCGACCGCTCGCATCTCGTGGCCAACAGGGTTAGCAGCAATGCGTTACTTGGCCATTCTTGAATGCCCGGTCATCTTCAGCGGCGAATCCCCCAACGGGATGACCAGCATGGACATGTGTCCCTCGGCCGGGATTACGCGTGGACTGATCAGCCGCCATGTCAAAGTCATCGATTCAAGGGTGATCGCTGTCTGCATCTGGCAGAGCGAGTTCTGCGCCAAGCTCTACTTCAACGCGGAATGGTACGAGAAGGCCGAGGCACTCTGGGGTGACCGCTATCAGTTGCGGCTCGAGGCCATCGATGAGGAAGCGGTCGCCTGAGGCGTTCGAGGTCGCCGCCGCGATGCATGGCCGCCCTGGAATTCACTGACTCTTGGAGGGGCCGGCCATGTCCATCATGGTGCCCCCGGCTACCGGCCAAGCTGATTTGCCTCCGCGCCCGGAGTTCGGCCCCTGGAATCCGGGGTTGGAATCGACGTTGCCCCGGGCGTTTCTGTCTCTTGAGACACTCTTCAGGCCGGACAACGTAGAAACCAGCCTCGACGATGCCCGCGAGATGAGTGACGTCAGTGGTCTGCCACTGACGCAGCTCGTGCTCTTCCGTGCTCAGCGTCTCGTGGTGCACGAAGTGCTTATCCGCGTCATGGCCGATCTGTCGGTACCGGTCGGGCGCACTTATGGCGATCTCGGCGTCAACTTTCGGGCCATCGTCAGCACGATCCTGGACACCGGGATTGCGTCCCACGCGAATGAGATCGCTGACCTGCTCGTTCAGATCCGGAGCGACGCCGCGCTCGTGCTTCAACGCGAACTGTCCGAGATGTTCACCCCGAAGGTTGTCGGAGAACCGGCCCGCGGACAACCCTCCCTCTGGCAGCTGATCCTTGGCTCTCCCGAACCGGCCAGGCGGCAAAGGGAGCACGGTACGCCAGAGCAATGGGCCCTCCACCATCTCGACGCGTGGTACGCGCGTTGCGCCACACCATCAGACTCCCTCGAAATGGCGGTTTGCGTCGCCCTGCGACAGGTGATGACAAGCATCATCCGGCGTCGCGGCTTCCTGATCCGCGACACCGCGCTTCTCCACCGTCTCGTCTGCATCCTGGTCTCGAACCAGTATGGTAGCAGCCGGATCGGCCAGCTCATTGAACCATGGTTCCGCGAGGTCGTCGCACGGGAAGGCTACCGCTCATTGAGAGCCCAGACGCAACCGGTGGTGATGAACGTCAAAGGTGCATCAGCTTCCGGCAAAAGCACGATCCGGCCATATCAGCGTGCGCTCGCTGGGCAAGTCGGCCTCGACGAGTCGGATTTTGCTGTCATCACACCCGACGTCTGGCGCAAATTCCTGCTCGATTACGACAGTCTCGGTGCGGCCCGCCGCTATGCCGGTACGCTGACAGGACGCGAGGTCGAGATCATCGATCGCAAGCTCGACCGTCACATGGCGGTGAAGGCTGCGGAGGGGCGCATCTCACATCTTCTGATCGACCGGTTCCGGTTCGACAGTTTCACCGTCGATCCCGGAGCAGAGGATGGCAGCCAACTCCTGACCCGCTTCGGCCATTGCGTCTACATGCAGTTCATGATCACGCCGCCGGAGGCAACCGTCGAGCGGGCGTGGAAACGCGGCGAACAATTCGGCCGTTACAAAGCTGTCGAAGATCTGCTCGCACACAACGTCGAAGCCTATACCGGCATGCCACGGCTCTTTTTCACCTGGGCACTCAGGTCGGACAAGCGGGTCCATTTCGAATTTCTGGACAATAGCGTACCGGAAGGTGAACGTCCCCGAACCGTTGCCTTCGGCATCAACGGCACGATGAATATCCTCGACCTGAAATTTCTCTTCGACATCGATAGGTACCGCAAAATCGATATCTCCGCGCGGTCCGCGCAGGAGGTCTATGCCGCTGCCGGTTCGATGGCGCCTTCGGACAACATGAGCTTTCTGCGCGATTGTATCCGCCGGATGACCACGATCTGTTTTGCGGATTTCGGGACGGGACACGTCTATGCCAAGCTTCACCAGGGGCGCCTGACCCATCTCGCCGCGGATATCGCGGAGCGGGCGGTCGAGAACGCGGAATTAAAGGCGACTCTCGGAGCGATAGGCGTATCGGGAGTTTCACCTCCCATGCCCGAACCCTGCGAGATCCTTCGTCGGGAAGAGGCTCAGACATTGGGACGCTGGGGTGACGCATTCTAGGCTCTTATGGTCCTGAACGCGTATGCAACGCGTGCGATGGATGCGGCCAAGGCCCAAGCAATGCGGTGAATATAAAGTCCGCTGGGCCAGGTCCACCTGGACGGGTTGGCGGAATGAACTCAGCGTCTGCCCGAGGCCCCGACCCGCTCCGATATGCGCTAGCGACATGAGTGGTCGAAGGAATGTGGTATATCAGTTTGCGGTGCAGCATGGCATCAGGGTGATGCAATGTCCTCCGGGAGCCCGCCATGTTCGCCACTCTCTTCGCCGCCGTGATCGTCATGATCGCGCTTCAGGTCCTTCTCGTAGTGAAGGCCGCCGACCTCCTCTCGGCGCGCGCAGACAAGAGCCGCGTCGAAAACCGCGATTACGTTCCAGGCTCGGCAGGTCGCTTCACCGGTATCGCCTAAGGGATCGTCTTCGCCTGAAAGAGCGCGGCATCGAGCCTATCCGGCCGACACCGCGCTGAGTCAGGAGGAGCTTCACGTCATGCGCGCAAGCCGAGATGTTGAGACAGGCGGCCCGCGCTTCGTTCAGGGACAGATCATTCGGCTGCAATCCTCTGGATGGCGCCGATCGCCCCTGATTCCGAGATCTTGAGGCGGTCGCTCTCGGAATAACCGAGGACATCTCGCAGGATCTCGTCCGTATGCTCGCCCAACAGGGGCGAGCGCTTGACCTCGACCTGGCTCGCCGAAAGCCGGATCGGGTTTCCCACGGTCAAGTACTTGCCGCGCTCCGGATGGTCGACTTCGACCACCGTGCCGGATTTCCTCAGCGATTCGTCCTCGGCGATCTCCTTCATCGAAAGGATTGGACCGCAGGGGACGTGAAGCGCGTTGAGCGTTTCCATCGCCTCGAACTTGGTCTTCGACATCGTCCAGGCTTCGACCCGGGTGAAAATCTCATTCAGATGCGGCAGCCGCGCTTTCGGCGTCGCGTAATCGGGATGCGTCTTCCATGTCGGCTCGCCGATGACATCGCAGATCGGCTCCCAGACCGCGCCTTGCGCGATGAAGTAGATGTAGGCGTTGGGATCGGTCTCCCAGCCCTTGCACTTCAGGATGCGGCCCGGCTGGCCACCGCCGGAATCGTTACCGGCACGCGGCACCGAATCGCCGAAACCGATCCCCTCCCCGTACTGGCTGTATTCCTTGAGAGGTCCGCGCTCCAGCCGCTGCTGATCGCGCAACTTCACCCGGCATAGGTTCAGGACGCCGTCCTGCATGGCGCAATCGACCTTCTGGCCGACGCCGGAATGCGTCCGTTGGTAGAGCGCGGTGACGATGCCAAGGGCGAGATGGAGGCCGGTACCGGAATCACCGATCTGAGCGCCTGACACCATCGGGATATCGGTACGGAACCCAGTGGTGGAGGCCGCACCTCCTACGCATTGGGCGACGTTCTCGTAGACTTTGCAATTCTCATAGGCGCCCGGCCCGAAGCCCTTCACCGAAGCGAGGATCATGCGCGGGTTAGCTTCATGAATCGCCTCCCAGGTCAGTCCCATCCGGGCAAGCGCGCCGGGAGCGAAATTCTCCACGAGAACGTCACACTCCTTCACCAACCGCCACATCACCTCGATCCCCTTGGGGTTCTTGGTGTCGAGCGTGATGGAACGCTTATTGTGGTTCAGCATCGTGAAATAGAGGCTGTCCACATCGGGAATGTCTTGGAGCTGTTGGCGTGTGGCATCGCCGACGCCCGGACGCTCGACCTTGATCACGTCCGCGCCGAACCAAGCCAGGAGCTGGGTACAGGTCGGGCCGGACTGGACATGAGTGAAGTCGAGGATCTTCACGCCTTCGAGGGCATTCATAGGACTCTTCCGCGTTGAAGGGCGTTCGGCGGATATGGGCGCCGGCCGCCCCGGCGTCGCTGACGCTGGAGCGGCCGGACGGACCGACGGCCTACTTCTTCTTTTTGACTGCGCTCTGCGGGTTGAGGCTGCCGATATTGCCGCTTTCGGTGCCGGCCTCCGGGTCGATCACCGCGTTGATGAGGGTCGGGCGGCCCGAGTCCATCGCGGCGTTTACGGCCTGGGAGAGTTCATCCGGCGTCGTCGCGTTGACGCCAACACCGCCGAAGGCTTCCATCATCTTGTCGTAACGGGAATCCCGGACGAAAACGGTCGTTCCTGGATCGCGGCCGGTCGGATCCGTATCGGTGCCGCGGTAGATGCCGTTGTTGTTGAACACGACGATGCAGACCGGCAGGTTGTAGCGGCAGATCGTCTCCACCTCCATGCCGGAGAAGCCGAAGGCGCTGTCGCCCTCCACCGCGAGGACGGGCTTACCGGTCTCGACAGCGGCGGCGATGGCGAAGCCCATGCCGATGCCCATGATGCCCCAGGTGCCGACATCGAGGCGCTTGCGCGGCTGATACATGTCGATGATGCCACGGGCGAGATCGAGGGTGTTGGCCCCCTCGTTGACGAGGATGGCGTCCGGACGTTCGGCGATGATGGTCTTCAGCGCGCCGAGTGCGCCGTGGAAATCCATCGGCGTCGAATTCTTGCGGAGCTTCGACGCCATCTTGGCGAGGTTCTCTTCCTTCTTGGCAGAGATGGCATCGGTCCAGGATGCCGGCGGGGCCTGCCAATCGCCCTTCATCCCGTCGAGAAGCGCGGTGACACAGGAGCCGATATCGCCGACGACGGGCGCCACGATCTCGACATTGGAGTCCATCTCTTTCGGCTCGATGTCGATCTGGATGAACTTCTTCGAGCCGGGGGCGCCCCAGGTCTTGCCCTTGCCGTGGGAGAGCAGCCAGTTGAGGCGCGCGCCCACCAGCAGTACGACATCGGCCTCCTTGAGGACGAGCGAACGGGCAGCACCCGCCGATTGCGGATGGGTGTCGGGCAGGAGGCCCTTGGCCATGCTCATGGGCACGTAGGGGATGCCGCTTGTTTCCACGAGAGCCCGAACCTCGTCGTCGGCCTGCGCATAGGCCGCGCCCTTGCCGAGCACGATGAGGGGGCGTTTGGCGCTCTTCAGGACATCGAGTGCGCGCTTGATCGCGGAGGGGGCCGGCAGTTGGGCCGGAGCGGCATCAATTACCTTGACCAGCGATTTGGTGCCGGCATCGGCCTCCATCACCTGAGAGAAAAGCTTGGCAGGTAGATCGAGATAGACGCCGCCGGGGCGGCCCGAAACGGCGGCCCGGATGGCCCGTGCGACGGCAATGCCGATGTCGGCGGCGTGAAGAACGCGGAAGGCGGCCTTGCACAGGGGCTTGGCGATGGCGAGCTGGTCCATCTCCTCGTAATCGCCCTGTTGGAGATCGACGATCTCGCGCTCCGACGAGCCGGAGATAAGGATCATCGGGAAGCAGTTAGTCGTGGCGTTGGCCAAGGCCGTGAGGCCGTTGAGGAAGCCAGGCGCGGAAACCGTGAGGCAGATGCCGGGCTTCTTCGTCAGGAAGCCCGCGATGGCGGCGGCGTTGCCGGCATGCTGCTCATGGCGAAAGGAGATGACCCGCATTCCTGCGGCCTGGGCGAGGCGACCGAGATCGGTGATCGGAATGCCGGGCACGCCGTAGATCGTGTTGATGTCATTGAGCTTCAGCGCGTCGATGACGAGGTGGAAGCCATCGGTGAGTTCCGGCTCGGCCGAAACGTCGACATCGATTCTCTGGGCCAAAGCTGACATCGTGTTCTCTCCCTGGTTCTTTGACGTTTTATTTTGATTGGCGGTCCGCAAAGTCGGCGAACCGATGACGTGAACTTTTCCGCTGCGGGATTTGGTTCTCTCGTGCAGCGCAAACCCGATTGTGATGCGGCTTCGGAGACCGCGGGATTCCTCGACGTTAGATCGACGTCCTGGCAGTGACTTTGGAGTTGGCGTTGCAGTGAAGTCGGCCAGCGTGACGTTTCATCCTCCCTCGACGGGGCGTGGATTTTCTTCAACGGGAATCCAAAAATTTATGATCTCTTTGGGTATTCCGCGCAGCTTAATCTTTGCGGTGACTTGGCGGAGTCGATGGTGGACACAACCAAATCACCATGTTTTATAATGCCTCCCGCCAGTCGAGCGGCGTTCGCCGGCTGGCGATCCCGCGCCTGCCTCGAACAGAGAAGACGCTTTGACCCGATCTAGCAGTCAAAAACTGCTGTAAGCCCTCCGACCCGGTAGGCAATTGGTGGCATACCAAATACCAACTGTCAAACGGAATTGCACGATTGTGCCGATCAGCATCGGATCACTGGAACGCGAGGCTTCGCATGGCCGGTCGACACAGGAAGAATACAACTCCTTCCTTCATGGTAATCGGAAGTCTGCTCTTCGAACCGTAGCGAGGAAAGCGCCGCTCAGCTTATGTTAAGAGCTTTGAGCGGGCCGAGGCATTCCTTGTATTTCAAACGCGAGTTTGGCATGCTTCACACCAAGTGTGCTCGCCCGCGTGTGCGAGTTTAAATTATTCTAGGTGGCATGAAAAATGGTTAAAACCGACACATTTCAAGTAAAGCCTATCGTTGCGACTTCAAGCTTGCGTGCATTGGCTTATGACGCGCTCAAAGAAGCAATCACGAACATGAACATTTATAATCAGCGTGAAGAGGTTCGCCTGGATGAGCGAAAGTTGTCCTTGAACCTTGGCGTGAGCCGCACCCCTGTGCGCGAAGCGCTGACGGTATTGGAGCAGGAAGGCTTCGTGCGGTTCGAGGCCCGTCGCGGTGTCTTCGTCATCAAGAAGTCGAAGAAAGAAATTGTCAGCATGATCCAGGCCTGGTCTGCCTTGGAGAGCATGGCTGCGCGCCTCGCCTGCGAGCGGGCCACCGACGAACAACTTCACTGCCTGCGCGAGCACTTTCCAGAATTCTATGAAGGACGCCCGTCGGATCATCTCGACGAGTATTCGGAAGCCAACATTCGCTTCCACCAGAAGATCATTTCGCTCGGCCAGTGCGACGTGATCAAAGACATCACCAGCAACCTGCTGATGCATGTCCGCGGTATTCGCAACACCGCGCTGCGTCAGGGGGAACGCGCGGCCAACTCGATCAAGGAACACGTGGCGATCATCAAGGCATTGGAAGCGCGCGATGCAGATCTGGCGGAACGCCTCGTGCGCGAGCACGGCCTCGGCCTCGCCAGCCATGTTGAGAAATATGGTGACTATCTCGACTGATCGACGCTGCCCCCAGAGTACCCGCCATATCGCATGGCTCCCCGGCCGTCGGTGACCGACTAAGTCATCGGCGGGGACTGGGCGCGCGGCTCCGCCGGACACCGCGAAGGCCCGCCATACAGGGGCGGGGTAAGCCCCCGCGGCACGAAGCCCCTTCGGATGATTGAAGGGCCCTGCGGGTAATACCGGCGGACGCCAAGCCGGCCCGCGGTAAGGCCGCTTGAGCGGAACATTGCACCTCAGGAACAAACTCTACCACCGGGTTAACGGAACCCTTGCAGAACACTTGCGGAACGTCTACCGTGTTCGTGTTTTGTTTCAGCGGCGTTAGTCGCGGCCATTGGCTTCAGTGGAAGAGTGATCTGTATGTTGACGCGTAAGCAGCTGGATCTTCTCCAATTCATCCAACAACGGATGCAGGAGAGTGGCGTCCCGCCCTCCTTCGACGAGATGAAGGACGCCCTCGATCTCAAATCGAAGTCGGGGATCCACCGGTTGATCACGGCCCTCGAA
Organism: Methylobacterium sp. WCS2018Hpa-22; assembly: GCF_031843785.1. Lineage (NCBI taxonomy): Bacteria > Pseudomonadati > Pseudomonadota > Alphaproteobacteria > Hyphomicrobiales > Methylobacteriaceae > Methylobacterium > Methylobacterium sp. WCS2018Hpa-22. The sequence goes on along the minus strand of NZ_JAVTJA010000006.1, from coordinate 285,437 downwards.
GAGCGCGGATTTCTGCGTCGTTTGCCGAATCGCGCCAGGGCGATCGAAGTGATCCGGATGCCTGAGAGCCTGACCGGTGCACCGGCGTCGAAGCCCGCTCCCGCCGGTGAAGTTCGCCGCTTCACGCCGAGCGTCGTCGAAGGCGGTCGGTCCAAGGCGATGCCGTCCCTGCGCCAGCCAACGACCCAGGCCCAGGACGAGAGCGGAAGGTCGATCACGATCCCGGTCATGGGACGGATCGCGGCCGGCACGCCGATCTCCGCCATACAGAACCAGAGCCATTCCGTGACGCTATCACCGGACTTCCTGGCCGGCGGCGAACATTACGCTCTGGAGGTCCGTGGCGATTCGATGATCGAAGCAGGTATCCTCGACGGTGATCTTGTCGTGATCAAGAAGCAGGACACTGCGAATACCGGCGACATCATCGTTGCCCTCATCGACGATGAAGAGGCCACATTGAAGCGCCTGCGTCGCCGCGGTTCCTCCATCGCTCTGGAGGCGGCAAACCCAGCCTACGAGACAAGGGTTCTGGGTCCGGATCGTGTTCAGATCCAGGGGCGGCTCGTCAGCCTGGTCCGTCGTTACTGAAGCCCGTCCGACTGCGTTTCGGATGACGGATCGCCGTCGTCGCCCTCGGGTTCTATGGGTTTCGCACTCGGTCCCGATTCCTTCGGAGGCGAAGGGGACGGCGTGACGACGGCGACCGCCCGCCGCCATGGCGGACGAGAATGAGGTTGGTGGGCGGACGTGACCTGCGGTCCTTCGGGGCCGAAACGGATGGCGGTGGCGCCGCGTAGTGCCAGGTATGCGCGATCGATGACGAAGCCGGCCCGGCAGTCTTTGGGTGCGTCACGGCGGGCGATGATCACACTCGCCCGTTCGCAATCCTCCGCGAAGGCCCGCTTGTCCTTGACCAGGGCGACGATCCGACCCGGCCCTAACTCGACGACGCATCCGACGGTATCGCATCGGCTTCTCGGCGAGGCTGCGACGGCGGCGACCTTCCGCGAATCGCCATCCGCCTTGAGCCATTGTTCGAGGACGAAGGCCGGCGGGCTGCCGAGAATGCTCAATCGCCCGTCCCCGTCGCGGAAGGCTGCACCGCCACCCTCACGGTCGATGTAGACGTCGTAACGCGGCGGCATGGTAGCGAGCACGACACCGAGAGCGGCCGGAGCAAGGCCGATCCAGCGTAAGCTCGAGACGGGAAGTGTCAGCAGGAGCAAGGCGAGAGCAAGCAGGCAGAGTGCCGTGCTGCCATAGGCCGGGACGACGAGGGTGGCGTGTCCGAACCCGCTGATCCAGCCGGAGATCGTGAGCATCCCGCGTACGGCGAGCCCCATCGCCCACCAGACCGGCTGGTCCAGTGCGAAGGGATAGGCGAGGATCCCGAGGACCGCCGCCGGCATCACCGCCAGGGAGACGAGGGGCAAGGTCAGGGCATTGCCGACGATGCCGAAGGGCTGGACGGTCTGGAAATGATAGGTCGCGAAGGGCGCCGTGGCGATCTGGGCGATCAATGTCGTCGCCAGGGTGCCAAGGACCGCGACAGCCAGAAACCGCCAGGTTCGGGCCAAGAGGCCCGCACCTTCGCGTGGCGGCATCCAGCGATTGAGCGCACCGGCGCAAGCGATGAGGCCGGCTACCGCGCCGAAGGACATCTGAAAGCTCGGGCCGAGAATCCCGTCCGGCTCTCGCGCGAGGGCGATGAGGGCAGCGAGCGCGAGGTTCCGCATGCTCAAAGCCGGGCGATCCACCAGGATCGCGCCGAGCATCACCAACGTCATGATGAGCGAGCGTTCGGCAGCGATATCCCAGCCCGAGAAAACGCAATAGGCCGTGACACCCACCATGGCGAAACCGGCGGCGATCTTCTTGATCGGCCAAACCAGGGCGAGCCCCGGAACGAGGGCGAGCAGCGCGCGGACGAGCCAGAACACGACGCCGGCTGCGAGCACCATGTGGAGGCCGGAAATCGAGACGACGTGGTAGATTCCCGCCGCACGCAGAACCTCGTTGGTCTCTGCATTGATGAGGCCGCGCTTACCCGTTACCAGGGCGGCGGCCACCGCGCCGGCCTGCCCGCCATTGGCGTCGGTGATGCGCCGGGTCAGCGCGTTGCGGGCGTCGTCTACGGCGGCTGCCAGTGCTACGGAGCGGGGCAAAGGCCTGGGCGGAGGCTTGACGTCGATCTTGCCTACCAGGGAACCGACGGCACCGATCCCGCGAAAATAGGCATCCCGGGCGAAATCATATCCGCCGGGGCGGGCCGCGTCGGGCGGCGGCAGGAGCCGTGCCGTCGCCGAAATGAAATCGCCCGGCTTCAGCGCGAGGGCCTTCTTGTAGGAAACGCGGACCCGCGTGGGCCGGCGATCCGGCGGGAGGTTGCCGAAACTCTCCACGAGAACGATCAGGCGGGCGCCGACTTCCCGTTCGTCGAGGGCTTCGACCAATCCGGTGAGCGGGGCAATCGTCGTCCGGGCCAGGACGGGTGCCGCTACGACCTGCATCCGCAAGGTGGCGGCTGCGAAGCCCAGGAAGGCTGCGGCAAGTCCGAGAACCAATGCCAAGGCCACGGGCCTCGAACCGAGGCGAAGTGCGAGGGCAGAGAGTGCGGACGCGACGAGGAGGGGTGCTGCCAGAGCCGGCTGACCATCCGTGGCGGTGAAACAGACGAGGATGCCAAAACCGAACGTGACGGCAAGCCAGGGAAACAGGCGCCTCTGTTCGGATTCTTGAACCAGCCCGTCGACGATCCAGCGTCTAATCGCGCCGATCAGGATCGCGGGTGAGCGTGACGAGGCCGAGGTGGCACCCGTCGCACCCGCGGCTCGCGCATTGGCCTGCGCCATCTCCCGCTGCGTCTCTCCTCACGGCTCGCGAAGCACGAGAGATGCCGCCCGCGCGAAATCGTCCCCGTTTCGCGACTCGGCGCCACGCTTTCTTAACGTCATCGAAAACGCATGCTACATGCGCCGATCCGGGCCGGTCGATCCGCCCTCTCACTTCACGCACAAGTTTAGCCGCCCGATGTCGTCACCCGTCGTTACGCGCTTTGCCCCCTCCCCTACGGGGTACCTGCATATCGGGGGAGCGCGCACGGCGCTCTTCAACTGGCTCTATGCCCGTCATTTCGGCGGCAGGATGCTGTTGCGCATCGAGGATACCGATCGGGAGCGCTCCACCCAGGGCGCCATCGATGCGATTCTCGACGGGCTCCGCTGGCTCGGCCTCGATTGGGATGGGGACGTCGTCTACCAGTTCGCCCGCGCCGCGCGGCACCGTGAGGTAGCGGAAAGCCTGCTCGCTTCGGGCAACGCCTATCATTGCTACGCGACGCCGGACGAACTCACCGCCATGCGCGAAGCCGCGCGGGCCGAGGGACGTCCCATGCGCTATGACGGGCGTTGGCGCGACCGCGATCCTTCGGAGGCACCGGCGGGCGTGAAGCCGGTCATCCGCCTGCGCGCCCCATCCGAGGGCGAGACGGTGGTGGAGGATCAGGTTCAGGGCCGGGTGACCTGGGCCAACAAGGATCTCGACGACCTCGTCCTGCTCCGCTCTGACGGCAATCCGACCTACATGCTCGCGGTCGTCGTCGACGATCACGACATGGGCGTCACCCATGTGATCCGTGGCGACGACCACCTTACGAACGCCGCACGGCAGGGCCAGATCTATGATGCGCTCGGTTGGTCCGCGCCCATCATGGCCCATATCCCGCTCATCCACGGTGCTGACGGCGCCAAGCTTTCGAAGCGCCACGGCGCGCTCGGGGTCGATGCTTATCGCGACCTCGGCTACCTGCCCGCCGCCTTGCGCAACTACCTCGTCCGCCTCGGCTGGAGCCATGGCGACCAGGAGGTGTTCTCGACGGAGGAGATGATCGCTGCCTTCGATCTCAAGACGATCGGACGCTCCGCTGCCCGTTTCGACTTCGCCAAGCTCGAGAACCTCAATGGGCTCTACATCCGCGGCGCGGAGGATGCCGTACTGATCGATGCGATCGAGACGATCCTGCCGGCCCTCGCCGCCGATCGCGGTTTGCCCACGACCCTATCCCCCGAGCTTCGTGACAAGCTGCGGGCGGCGATGCCCGGCCTGAAGGAACGCGCCAAGACCCTGGTCGAGCTTCTCGACAGCGCCTATTACCTCACCGCCTCCCGGCCGCTCAATCTCGATGACAAAGCGAAGACGCTGCTGAGCGAAGAGGCCCGCCAGCGCCTCGCCGCGATCCTGCCGGCTCTCGGCGACCTTCCGGAATGGAACGCGGCCTCCACGGAAGGCGCCGTGCGCCGGTTCGCGGAGGAGAACGCACTCAAACTCGGCCTGATCGCGCAGCCCCTGCGGGCCGCGCTGACCGGGCGCGCGACCTCACCCCCGGTTTTCGACGTAATGGCCGTACTCGGACGGGATGAATGTCTGGGCCGCTTGGCCGATCAGGCGGCGTCCGCCTGATCGCATGCATCGAACCGGTGACAGATCGGCCCGGTTTTCGCTTCAGGGATAGCGTGGAGAGGGGGATCGGTTGAAGGCGGTGGGCCGATCCGCTAACCCGATAGATGTGTGAGCACTTGCAGCATAGGTCTGCCCGTGCGCTCCGGGCCGAAGTGGTGGGTGTCGCCATGCGGACCGGCGCTCCCCTCTGCCAAGGTCTGCCTTCTGCCAAGAAAGGGTCCACGTCTCCATGAGCGCCTCCAGCACGATCTCCGTGGGCGACAACCAAGTCGAGCTTCCGATCAAGACCGGTACGATCGGACCTGACGTCATCGACATCGGCAAGCTTCACGCCAAGACCGGCATGTTCACCTTCGATCCGGGATTTACTTCCACCGCGTCCTGCGAATCGAAGATCACCTATATCGACGGCGATGCCGGGGTGCTCCTCTATCGCGGCTACCCGATCGAGCAGATCGCCGAACAGGGCGACTTCCTCGAGACGTGCTATCTGATGCTGTTCGGCGAATTGCCGACGCCCGCCCAGAAGGCGGATTTCGACTACCGGGTCACGCGCCACACCATGGTGCATGACCAGATGAACCGCTTCTTCCAGGGGTTCCGCCGCGACGCCCACCCGATGGCGATCATGGTGGCCTGCGTTGGCGCGCTCTCGGCCTTCTATCACGACTCGACCGACATCTCGGACGACAAGCAGCGGATGATCGCCAGCTTGCGCATGATCGCCAAGATGCCGACGCTCGCAGCGATGGCCTACAAGTATTCCATCGGTCAGCCGTTCGTCTATCCGAAGAACGACCTCGATTATACCTCGAACTTCCTGCGGATGTGCTTCGCGGTGCCGTGCGAAGAGTTCGTCGTCAACCCGATCTATGCGCGCGCGCTGGACCGGATCTTCATCCTCCACGCCGATCACGAGCAGAACGCCTCGACCTCCACCGTTCGTCTGGCCGGTTCCTCGGGCGCCAACCCCTTCGCCTGTATCGCCGCCGGCATCGCTTGCCTGTGGGGCCCCGCGCATGGCGGCGCCAACGAAGCAGCGCTCAAGATGCTGGAAGAGATCGGAACGCCCGACAACGTCGCGAAATACGTCGCCAAGGCCAAGGACAAGAACGACCCGTTCCGGCTGATGGGCTTCGGTCACCGCGTCTACAAGAACTACGATCCGCGCGCCCGCATCATGCAGAAGACCACGCATGAGGTGCTCAGCCAGCTCGGCATCAAGGACGATCCGCTTCTCGAAGTCGCTGTGCAGCTCGAGCAGATCGCCCTGAAGGACGAGTACTTCATCGAGAAGAAGCTCTACCCGAACATCGATTTCTATTCCGGCATCACCCTCAAGGCGATGGGATTCCCGACCTCGATGTTCACGGTGCTCTTCGCCCTGGCCCGCACCACCGGGTGGATCGCTCAGTGGGCCGAAATGATCGAGGACCCCTCGCAGAAGATCGGCCGTCCGCGCCAGCTCTATATCGGACCGGACAAGCGCGAATACGTGCCCATCGGCCAGCGCGGCTGATACTTTCGTTCAGGCCGTCCGCCGTATTCGACCTCGCTTTCGAAGCGAACGTCACGGAGGGTCAAGATCTCGTGGGTAGAGGAATGAATGAAGGTGGGGTGGCCGACAGGCTGCCCCGCCTTTTTTGTGCCCCTCTTCGCGTCGTGGGTCGCAGGAGAAGCGAGGAGTGATCGATTTTCGATCGATCCGATCAGGCAAACAAAAAGGCCGCCCTCTCGGGCGGCCTTTCTCGTCTCGGAGATGATCCGGTGGGATCAGCGCGAATAGAACTCGATCACGAGGTTCGGTTCCATCTGGACCGGGTAGGGAACCTCGGTGAGGCTCGGCACGCGGGTGACGCGAGCCGTCATCTTGGAGTGATCCACCTCGATGTAGTCCGGCACGTCACGCTCGGCGAGCTGCGAAGCCACGACGACGATCTCGAGCTGCTTCGAGGAATCCTTCACCTCGATCACGTCGCCCGGCTTCACGAGGAAGCTGGCGATGTTCACGCGACGGCCATTCACCTTGACGTGGCCGTGGTTCACGAACTGACGGGCAGCGAACGGGGTCGGTACGAACTTGGCGCGGTACACGACCGCGTCGAGGCGACGCTCCAGCAGACCGATCAGGTTCTCGCTCGAATCGCCGCGCAGGCGGATCGCCTCGGCGTAGTAACGGCGGAACTGCTTCTCGGTGATGTTGGCGTAGTAGCCCTTGAGCTTCTGCTTGGCGCGCAGTTGCGTGCCGAAGTCGGACATCTTGCCCTTGCGGCGCTGGCCATGCTGGCCGGGGCCGTATTCGCGGCGATTGACGGGGCTCTTCGGGCGGCCCCAGATGTTCTGGCCCATACGGCGATCGAGCTTGTGCTTCGCCTGAATACGTTTTGACATCGCGGTTCCTCTCAGCGAGTGAGATTGGTCGAGGAACGCGCCCTCCTCTTTCCGAAGCGGCCCGGGGCCGAAGCGGAACGACAGAGCGGACATTGCCGCTCACGGGTGCGCTTGAAAAAGCTGCGGGGCCCCTCTCGGAGCCCCGTAACTCTGCGCTGCATAAGCGAGAGATGCCCAAGGGTCAATGCCGAGGCGGCAACACATCTATTGCAAGGCGAGCGGCATCATCTCCACGGCGACATCGCCGACACCTCTTGCGTCGAGAGAGCGACGCAAGGAAGCCGTGACGCCCGCACCGCTGGTGAAGGCCGTGAGTCCCGGGGGGATGTCGTCCAGGGGCTTACGACGGGATGGACCGAGAAGCTGTGTCACCCGGCGGGCGATGGCCGGCGCCGGGTCGATCCAGCTCACTTCCCATGGGGCAAGGCGCTGGAACCGCGCGAGCAGCAGCGGATAATGGGTGCAGGCGAGGCAGACCACATCCGTGCGCCGACCATCCTCTCCCTCGACGAAGCAGGGTGCGATTTCGGCGGCGAGCAGCGCATCGTCGACAGGATGACCCGCAAGTTCGGCCTCGGCATAGGCCGCTAGATTCGGCGATCCGACGAGCGTGACCACGCAATCGCCCGCATAGGTCTCGATCAGGTCGTGGGTGTAGGGCCGCGCAACCGTCCCCGGCGTCGCCAGAAGAGTGATCCTGCGTGAACGCGTCGCTTCCGCCGCTGGCTTGATCGGTGGCACGACGCCCACGAAGGGGGTGGAGAAACCTGCCCGGAGAGCGGGAAGCACGAGGGTCGATGCGGTGTTGCAGGCGATGACGATGAGGTCGGGCGCGTGGCGCGCGATCAGTCGTTCCATCACCGTCGCGACGCGGGCGACGAGGATGGTCTCGGAGAGGCGGCCATAGGGAAAAGCCGCATCGTCCGCCGCATAGACGTAACGCGCGTCGGGGCGGGCCCGCCGCACCTGTTCGAGAACCGTCAGCCCCCCGAGCCCCGAATCGAAGACGAGGATCGTCGGGGTCGGCCGGATTTCGGCAACCAGGGCCGCTGTCATCGCTCCCGCCATCAGATCGATCCGCATACGAGCCTTGCCTGGACACAGTGCGTGGATGGCAGAGTGTCGGGCGACAGGGTTAAGGCCGTGTCACTGCGGCATGAAAAAGGCCCGGCATTTTCAGCGCTTGTGCGCCGCGGCGATGGGCGCAGACGAAGGGCCGTTGCCGAATAGCAGCGGAGCCATATTTCCGCATCATGGATGCGAGTGGAGTGATCGACATGGCAGCGACAGCGGCAATTCGCGAGACCTCGCACCATCAGGCGGACGGCGCAGCATTCCCGCCGCCTAACGTATCGGCGCGACCGGTAGATCGCGCAGCCTGGATCAGAGCCTTCCGCGCGGTACGCGACGAAACGGAGCGCCGCGCCGCGCCGCTCTCGCCGGAGGACCAGCAGATTCAGTCCATGGCGGATGCCAGTCCGACGAAATGGCATCGGGCCCATACCACGTGGTTCTTCGAGCAATTTCTCCTGCGTGATCACGTCCCCGGCTACCGCATCTATGACGAGCGGCTGCACTACCTGTTCAATTCCTATTACGTCGCGGCCGGCCCCCGGCAGCCGCGAATCATGCGCGGCCTCATCACCCGCCCGACCGCCGACGAAGTCGCCGGGTACCGTGCCCATGTGGACCGGGCAGTGGAAAGCCTCCTATCGGATGCTACCGACGCGACCCTGGAGACCGTGTTGCCGATCCTCGAAATCGGCCTCTATCATGAGCAGCAGCACCAGGAATTGCTGCTCACGGACATTCTCCATGCCTTCGCGCAGAACCCGCTGAGCCCCGTCTACGATGCCGGATGGCGATTTCCCCGTCCGGTATCGCGCGGCGGAGCCGCCGAACTGCGGGGTGGGGTGGCGAAGATCGGGCATGAGGGCGAAGGCTTTTCGTTCGACAACGAGTCGCCGCGACATGAGACTCTGATCCTGCCGTGCCGGATCGACAAAGGCCTCGTCACCAATGCGCAATGGCTTGCCTTCATCGAAGACGGCGGCTACGCGCGTCCTGAACTCTGGCTCTCGGATGGCTGGCTCGCGGTGCAGGCGGAGGGCTGGGAGGCCCCTGGTTACTGGCAGCGCAACGATGCAAGGCAATGGTCGAGCATGACCTTTGCCGGGCAGGCAGGCATCGACCCAGCCTTGCCTGTCACCCATGTGAGCTATTTCGAGGCGGATGCCTTCGCTCGATGGGCGGGGCGCCACCTGCCGACCGAATTCGAATGGGAGATCGCCGCCAAGGAGGGCCTTCTCGACGACGCTTTCGGCCTCGTCTGGCAATGGACCCGCTCGGCCTATTTGTCCTACCCGGGCTACAGGCCGGTGTCCGGTGCGCTCGGCGAATACAACGGCAAGTTCATGTCGAACCAGTTCGTTCTGCGCGGTTCCTCGGTGGCGACATCGGGAGGACATGCCCGCATCGGCTATCGCAACTTCTTCTATCCCCACCAGCGCTGGCAATTCACGGGACTGCGGCTGTCGAACTATCGCGACTGAGCGTCGTTTCCCACACCCGCGTAACCCAGCGTCCTTTGGCGTCCTTCGGAGACTTGCCCGTGACCATCAATCCCGTCTTCACGGACGCCACACCCCTGTCCGCCGTCAGCTCGGAAGAACAATTCCGCGATGACGTCCTGGTCGGACTCACGGCGGCGCAGAAATTCATTCCGGCGAAGTATTTCTACGACGAGGTCGGCTCGGATTTGTTCGAGGCGATCACCCGCCAGCCGGAATATTACCCGACCCGAACCGAGATCGGTATTCTGGATGAATCGGGGGCGGACATCGCCTCGCTTCTTCCCCCGCGCGCGAACCTCGTGGAATTCGGTAGCGGCTCGACGGTGAAGGTTCGGCGTCTTCTCGTCCATCTGACTGATCTGGCGGCCTACGTGCCGGTGGACGTTTCCGAGAGCTTCCTGAGGAGCGAGGCCGAGACTCTGTCTCGCGATTTCCCTCGGCTGTCGATCCAACCGGTGGCTGCGGATTTCACTCGGCCCTTCACTCTCCCCGACGGGCTTTCCAACAGCGCCGTGGCGGGGTTCTTTCCGGGCTCGACAATCGGAAATTTCGAGCCGCCCCAGGCGGCCCATCTCCTCGCCCATTTCGGGAGGGTTCTAGGTCGCGGGGCATCTCTCGTCGTCGGCGTCGATCTCGTGAAAGACAAGTCCGCGCTGGACGCGGCCTATGACGATGCGGCGGGAGTGACGGCGCGGTTCAACATCAACTTGCTGCATCGAATCAATCGCGAACTCGGCGCCGACTTCGACCCGTCAGCCTTCGCCCACCGGGCCTACTTCGCCCCGGAGGCTTCGCGGATCGAGATGCATCTCGTCAGCCTGCGCGCCCAGCAGGTATCACTCGCGGGCCGCCGGTTCAGCTTCTCGGAGGGAGAAACGATCCATACCGAGAACAGCTACAAGTACACGGTCGACGGCTTCCGCGACCTCGCCAGCCAAGCCGGATGGAACGTGGCCAAGAGCTGGACCGACGGCGAGCGCCTGTTCTCGGTCCATGCCCTGACACGCGGATAAGGATCAGGCTTTTTTCTCGAGCATCTGCTTGACCTGCATCAGCTGGTCCCAGACGGTCCCCGGGGTGGTGCCGAGCACGTCGAAACCGGCGCTGATGCCCCAATAGATCCCGTAGCAGATGATCGGAACGAGGATCCAACCCAGGATTTCCTCGCCGCGGCGACGGCGCATGCGCCGGCGTCGACGCTCTTCTCGGCGGGTCAGTTTCTGCGGGCGGGCCGCGACATGCGTGCCTTGGCTGGAGAGTGGCGTCAGGGGGCCCTCTTGCAGATCGCTCATGGATACTCCCCTGTTGTCGCGAGTGGCTATGACGATCACAGGCTCGATGCTCCTGGCGACGATCTGAAGCGTCGCCGGACACCTGAACCTGTCATGTCGCTCGGCGAGCCCCCTCGCAGGATTCACGACCCGACGGGCGCCTATGCACCCATTCGAACGCGGTTGCTAACGACCGATCATGCCCATGTCGACCACGGGACCGACGTTTTCGTGGCACGATACGAAGTCTCGATCACCCAACCCCGTGGGGCAGGCCCATTTGTGCACGGCATAACGCAGAAGGGGCGCATCTTCCGTTGAGGAAGACGCGCCCCTTTTGACCGATGCCTCGTGCGATCAGGCTCGAACGAGAGGAACCTTAGGAACGGTGCGGACACCGCCCGAACCGCCGGAACCGCCCTTGTCGTCCTTCTTCGCCTCGTCCTTCTTCCGCGGAGCAGCCTTCGCCCGGCTACGCTTGCGCTTGCTGCCACCGGCGTCGGTGACGTCCTTTTCCGGCTTGGGCGTCACCGGGCCGGCCGGGAACTCGAAGGCCAGTGCATCTTTCTGCGCCAGCGCCTCGCCGTCCTCGGCTTTCTTCAACACCACCCTGACCGCGCCGCCATCCTTGAGACGTCCGAAAAGCACCTCGTCGGCGAGTGGAGTCTTGATCGTGGTCTGGATCAGGCGTGCCATTGGCCGCGCGCCCATCGCCTCGTCGTAGCCATTCTCGGTCAGCCACTCGCGTGCTTCGTCGGACAGCTCGATCGTGACGTTGCGATCGGCGAGCTGGGCCTCGAGCTGAAGCACGAACTTGTCGACGACTTTGGCCACCACGTCCTTCGGCAGATGTCCGAAGGAGATGATCGAGTCGAGGCGATTCCGGAATTCGGGCGCGAAGAGCTTGTTGATCGCCTCCACGTCGTCTCCCGTGCGCTTGGTCTGAGTGAAGCCATAGGCGGACTTCGCCATGTCAGACGCACCCGCATTCGTCGTCATGATGATGATGACATTGCGGAAATCGACCTGCTTGCCGTTGTGATCGGTGAGCTTGCCGTGATCCATCACCTGCAACAGGATGTTGAACAGGTCGGGATGAGCCTTCTCGATTTCGTCCAGCAGCAGCACGCAATGCGGATGCTGGTCGATCCCGTCCGTGAGCAGCCCGCCCTGGTCGAAGCCGACATAGCCGGGCGGTGCGCCGATCAGGCGGCTCACCGTATGCCGCTCCATGTACTCCGACATGTCGAAGCGGATCATCTCGATGCCGAGCGATGAGGCCAGCTGCTTGGCCGCCTCCGTCTTGCCGACGCCGGTCGGGCCGGCAAACAGGTAGGAACCGATCGGCTTGTCGGGGTCACGCAGACCGGCACGGGCCAGCTTGATCGCCGAAGTCAGCGCCTCGATGGCATTCGACTGGCCGTAGACGACGCGCTTCAGGTTCTCGGTGAGGTTCTTCAGAACCACGGCGTCGTCCTTGGAGACGGTCTTTGCCGGGATGCGAGCCATCGTGGCGATGGTCGCCTCGATCTCCTTGACGCCTATGGTCCGCTTGCGGCGGGCTTCCGGCACCAGCATCTGCGAGGCGCCGGTCTCGTCGATCACGTCGATCGCCTTGTCCGGCAGCTTACGGTCGTTGATGTAGCGCGCCGACAGTTCCACGGCGGCCTTCACGGCCTCGGTCGTGTACTTGAGCTTGTGGAACTCCTCGAAATAGGGCTTGAGCCCCTTCACGATCTCGATAGCGTCCGGGATCGACGGCTCGTTGACGTCGATCTTCTGGAACCGGCGCACCAGGGCACGGTCCTTCTCGAAGTACTGGCGATACTCCTTGTAGGTGGTCGAGCCGATGCACCGAAGCGAGCCGTTGGCCAGAGCCGGCTTGAGGAGGTTCGACGCGTCCATCGCGCCGCCGGACGTCGCACCGGCTCCGATGACCGTATGGATTTCATCGATGAACAGCACCGCGTTCGGATGCGCCTCGATTTCCTTCATCACCTGCTTGAGGCGCTCCTCGAAGTCGCCGCGATAGCGCGTGCCGGCGAGCAACGTCCCCATGTCGAGGGAGAACACCGTCGCATCGATGAGAACTTCCGGGACTTCCTTGTTGATGATTTTGCGCGCCAATCCCTCGGCGATGGCAGTCTTGCCCACGCCCGGGTCGCCCACGAGCAGAGGATTGTTCTTCTGCCGGCGGCAAAGGATCTGGATGGTACGCTGGACCTCGCTCTCACGTCCGATCAGCGGATCGATCCGACCATCCCGGGCCTTCTTGTTGAGGTTGACGCAATAGGCATCCAGCGCGTCCCCCTTCTTCTTCGTGCGGTTCTCGGCCTCGTCGCCGCTCGGGCGCTCGGACGAGGGCTCCTCTTCCGCACCGCGAACCGGCTTCGCCTCCGAAGCGCCCGGGCGCTTGGCGATGCCGTGGCTGATGTAATTGACCGCGTCGTAGCGGGTCATGTCCTGCTCCTGCAGGAAATAGGCGGCATGGCTTTCGCGCTCGGCGAAGATCGCTACGAGCACGTTGGCCCCTGTCACCTCTTCCCGGCCGGATGATTGCACATGGATGACCGCCCGCTGGATGACCCGCTGGAAGCCCGCCGTCGGCTTGGCATCCTGCCGACCATCCCCGATCAGGTTGGCGAGTTCGGTATCCACATACTCGACCAGGCTGCGTTTCAGCGTGTCGACCTCGACGTTACAGGCGCGCATGACGGCTGCGGCATCCTGGTCGTCCACCAGGGCGAGGAGCAGGTGCTCCAGCGTCGCGTATTCGTGCCGGCGCTCGCCGGCGAGCGCCAGGGCGCGGTGGAGAGCTTGTTCTAGGCTGCGAGAGAAGCTGGGCAAAAGCGGGTCCTCGTGTGGGGTGCCTATTTTTTTTCCATGACGCACTGGAGAGGATGTTGGTGTTTACGCGCGAAGTCCATGACCTGCGTCACCTTGGTCTCCGCCACTTCGTACGTAAAGATCCCGCACTCGCCGACGCCGTTCTGATGCACGTGCATCATGATCTGGTAGGCATCGGCCTGTGATTTATTGAAGAACTTCTCGACCACGTGCACGACGAATTCCATCGGCGTGTAATCGTCGTTGAGCAGGAGGACGCGGTACAGGCTCGGCCGCTTGGTCTTGGGCTTGGTCCGCGTGATGATCGCAGTCCCCGAGCGACCGTCGTCGGTGCCACCCGGTCCGAGGGGATCAGCGGCGCGCGGCACCGTGGGACCGACAGAATTCGCGCCATCACGTCCGATGGTCGCGGCGAAACTGCCGTGATCCATGACGGAAGAGACCAGACAACGCATCGGGTCGTCGAACATCGGAATAGCATCGACCCCATTTGTGGCAGCGGAGTCCGGACGCGGATATGTAAGAACCGACCGGCTTCCCGACTGCACGCTGGCGCGGCGCACCTGCTTCTCGTCCAATCTATAGGCCGTTTCCCGACTTCGCCAGTCGCCTGCGCGCACTTGTCCGGTCACTCGACGCCACGGATGCCTACCGCCGGGCGAACATCGCCCAGGCCCGGCGCCGGAAGGTGCCGTGGCGCACGAAAAAGGGCGACCGAGCCGTCGCTCGATCGCCCTTCGGAATAGCTTTTTCGGTCTCTCGGGCGCTGGCGCCGGGGGAGCTCAGTTGGTGGCGGGAAGCTTGATCTTCGTCAGGCCCTCGAGCGGCTTGCCGATTTCCTTAGCGAGTTCGGCATACAGGCCGCCGACCAGCTTCGCTTGAGCGACCATACGCTCGTAGGACGCCTTCATGAACTCGGCCTGGATTTCCATGGCGCTCTGAGGGGTCTTCGCCTCGGCCAGCTTCTTCATGGTGGCGGTGCCATGCTCGAACGACTGCTTGGTGTAATCCGCCATCTCGGTTCCGACGGTCTGGTTCGTCCGCGCCACCAGCGAGACGTTCTTCATCACCGAGTCGATGCCGGATTTGTCGAAAGCGGGGATCTTGTCGAAAAGCTGACTGGTCATGGGATGCGAGATACCCTTTCGGGCATTCCTCTAGGGCCGGATGTCGACAAGGCCGGTTCCCCGACCCGCGGAAGCGACCAATGCCGTCTCTATGTGCGATGCAACATGGAACGTCAAGATCATGTTGCATCGCAGCAAAAACGGTCAAATCAATCGCCAGGCATTAACCGGGCCGTAACCGCGTCGACCTAGCCTGATTGACAGATGTTGCGAGGTCACGGCGGCACGTTCGCCGGCTTTGCAGTGATGATGCAGTGCAAGCCGATCTCACGATCGGTTGTCGAGGACACCCCGTCGCGATGCGTAGCGTTCCGAGTCGCTCCCGGACGACCCATGGACTGCCGGCCCTCATTGCGGCCGCAGCCGTTCTCACGGCCATCGCCTCGCCCGCCGACGCGCGTCGCGGGCACCATCACCGGGGCGGCGGCGGGGGCTACAACCCACCCTACGCCGCCATGGTGATCGACGTGAAGACCGGCCGTACCCTGCATGCGGTCAACGAGGATTCCCTCCGGCATCCGGCCTCGATCACCAAGGTGATGACGCTCTACATGCTGTTCGAGCAGCTCGAGCGCGGCCGCTTTAACCTCGATTCGCCGCTGACCATCTCCGCCTTCGCAGCCTCCCAATCCCCATCCAAGCTCGGGCTCCGGCCTGGCTCGACGATCGAGGTCGAGGACGCGATCAAGGCCATCGTTACGAAATCCGCCAACGACGTGGCTTGCGCCATCGGCGAGAACATCGCTGGCTCCGAGCCGAAATTCGCCGAGATGATGACCCGCAAGGCGCAGGCCCTGGGCATGACCAGGACCAACTACGCCAATGCCTCGGGCCTGCCCGATGCGGACCAGATCACCACGGCGCGCGATCTGACCATCCTCGCCCGCGCGATCCAGGACCGGTTTCCGCGCTACTACAAATATTTCCAGACGCGCTCCTTCGCCTTCCGCGGCCGGGTCATCGGAAACCACAACCGCCTCCTTGGAAATGTCGAGGGCGTCGACGGTATCAAAACCGGCTACACCCGCGATTCGGGCTTCAACCTGATGACCGCCGCCAAGTCCGACGACCGCCAGATCGTCGCGATCGTGCTCGGCGGAAAGTCCGGCGCCAGCCGCGACCGGATCATGGCCGATCTCGTCCGGGCGAACCTGCCCCGGGCCTATGCCGGCAACCGCCAGACGCCGGCCGTGACGGAAGTCGCCGAGCGTGGCCGTCCCGCCGTGGTCGCGGACGCCACGTCGCGGACCCGCACGCAGGTCGCCTCGGCCGATGACGAGGACGTGGAGGTCGAGACCACCGCTTCGACCCAGCCCCTCGACATCAGCCCGCGCCAGACAACCACGCCCGGAAGCGCCGGCGCCAAGTGGCGGAGCGGCGCCCTCCCGGCCTCGGCTCAGGCCTATGCCCCGAGCAGCGCACCCGCCGCGTTCCCGGGAGCCAAAACCTCGCCCAGCGGCAAGTCCGACGCCCGCCTCGCATCGGTCGACGGCGCCCGGTCCGACCCCGCACCGAAGGCAGCATCCACGAGCCGCGTCACGCCCACCGCCTGGGTGATCCAGCTCGGCGCCATGGACGACGAAGACAAGGCCAAGTCGATGCTCTCCGAGGCTCGCAGCCGGGCCGGCAGCGCGCTCTCCAAGGCGTCACCTTACACCGTGCGGGTCGATCACGGCGGCGCCACCCTTTACCGGGCGCGGTTCTCCGGCTTCAGCGAACAGGAAGCCGCCCAGGATGCCTGCTCGACCCTGAAGCGCAACGGCTTCAACTGCTTCGCCACGCGAAGCTGAACTCCACCAACGCGACGGCTTCCCTCTTCAGGAGGCCGAAGCCGTCCTAACAACGGCGACGACGCCCTTCGCGTCTTCGTCGAACCCCGACGGCTGTTCGCCGGTCGGGTCTGATCGAGCATTTTTCTGGCAACGCGCGTGGAGTATCAGCGATGTCGGCTCACAAGCCTGTCTCGGGCCGCGTTGATACGCGAAGCCCCCTCGACCGTTCCGCCCTGGTCGGGATGCCACCGTTTCATCAGCGTCCGATGAGCCGTGCGGATCTGCTGCAAGGTCGCCCCGCTCTGAAGCCCCAGGATCTGGTGAGCCTCCTCCTGCGTCATCGACCCTGGATCCGGCGAACGGCGCGACCGCGCGTTGGCATCTCTCTCAGCGTCTACACGCCCGGCGGCAGTCCTGCCGTCGAGATACGTCTGTAGCCGGCGGGCGGCGATGCGATCCACCTTGCGGCAGACGGCGAAGATCTGCATGAGCGCCGCATCCGGAAGCTGTGACAGGCGACGGCCGGCATAGGGACCGATCTGAACGATCCCGTCAGCGGTCCGTCCGTCAGGCATCACCTCGAACAGCACGATCGTGGGCCGTGCGACGGCAACACGCCCGACCAGTCCGCGCAGCCGGACGACGAGGGCATCGACACCGTCGAGAAACCAGAACGCGATGCCCCCGAACAGGATCGCGAGTTCGACCCGTCCGCGAATTGCCGCCACAGCTGCCAGGGCGAGCAAGACATAGCCTCCGCTGCGTCTCACGACACGCGGCGTGATCAGGCGCCGCAAGCGCCGAACGAGTTGGGGCTTCGCGTTCTTCGCGTACCACCACAGGACGAACAGGGCCGCGAGGGCGGCGAGAATCGTCATCGGCGGATGTCGTGATCGAGTGAGACCCGTCCGGCGATCCGGATCTGGACCTCGCCAATCCGGTGCGAACCACTCCGCGAGCCGGTCTCCTCAGTAATACGGTCCGGGCAACGCTCACGAGACGGCGGGCGAACTCCCTCGGGAGCGTCGCCGGGGCATAAGCGCCGCGCCCTGTCGCTCGCTTCGGCCGGCATCGTGCCGAGCGCCAGCGCGACGCAGACGAGGGATCGGGACAGGCTGGCCTTCGTCGTCATTGCGTGTCTTGCGTGTTCTCGTGCGGCGCGGTTCCGTCCCTACTGCACCGGAAACGGCCAATGTGACAGCCCGAACCGGGAAAGCCTTATTGCCGCGTCTCTGCGACATCCGCCGTGGTGACCGTCACCTTGCGGATGCGCCCGTCCCGCTCCACAGCGAGCTCGATGGACTTGCCGATCCCCGCCGCTTCCATTGCCGCGGTGAGGTCGGCCAGGCGGTGCACGGGCTGGCCGGCGGCTCCGACGATGATGTCGCCTATCGTGCCGGTCTGAACGTCGACGCCACGCAAGCCGGCTTCGGCGGCCGGCGATCCGCGCAGAACCCGCAGGACCACGACACCGTCGATCCCGAGGCGCGCGGCGGTGGCCTCCTGCCCGGCGATGATGCCGATACCCGGATTGCGGGTGCGTCCGTTGCGGATGAGTTCGGGGACGACCCGGTTCACGACATCCACGGGAATCGCGAAACCGATGCCGGCGCTGGCACCGGAGGGAGAATAGATCGCCGTGTTGACGCCCACGAGGCGTCCGGCGGAATCGAGGAGTGGGCCGCCCGAATTGCCGGGATTGATCGCGGCGTCGGTCTGGATGACGCCGGACAGCTCCCTCCCCTCCCCCGTCGGGAGGCGGCGGCGAAGCGCGCTAATGACACCCGTCGTCAGGGTATGGTCGAGACCGAATGGATTCCCGATGGCGAAGGCCGATTGCCCGACCTTGAGATCCGCCGAGGTACCGATGGCGAGGGGCGGCGGAACGGCGCCGGTGCCGCCGAGGCGAAGTACGGCGAGATCGTAGCTCGGCGCAGTGCCGACGATCGTCGCCGGACGGACTTCACCCGAGGAAAGGCGAACGGACACCGACCCGCCCCGCTGGGCAGCCGATGCGACCACGTGATTGTTGGTGACCACATGCCCTGCGCCATCCCAGACGAAGCCCGTACCCGTCTGCGCACCGGTGCCGCCTTCGCCCTCCTCGGCGTCGGGGCTCATCAGGGAGCGCCCCTGTGCGGCGGCCTGGGCGAAGACATGCACGACCGATGGGCTCGCACGCTCGAACAACGTCGCAGTGGACACTTCCGCTTGGGCCAGATCCCCCCGCGCCGTGATCGCCCGCGGGGTTTCGGCCGAGAACAGGAGGGCCGCCATATAGGGCTGCCCGACATAGAGGGCCATGAGCACCAGGGCCGCTGTGATCGCGATGCGGCCAAAGCGGTCCGACATGTCACATCCCTTTCACAGCTTTGGAAAAATTCTGGACTGCGTCTGTCGCATTAACTGGTCGGTCACGCATCTCCGTTCAACTGTTTTGACGGGTGGCACGATCCGGGTGCGCAGGCACACGGTTCCGCCCCAACGTTCAAGCTACAAGTACGACAAGCACTGCCACTCTCAACTCTTCATCATAAAAAGAGGGCGTCCCAGAGCAGCGGCTTCAAGCTTTGTGTCCAAAACATGATGCTTAAGGCAGGGGATAAAAGATTGGGTCTGCCATACTCATCATGGCAATGCCTAAATTGATCGCAAAGATGCCCTAGAGATGCTTCCATTCTCACGGAAACACATCCCGCGCTGGCTGCGCCAAGTGCTGGTTCAGTCGCACAGACCCGCGGGGAATGACCCTCTCAGGTTCAAGGAAACATTGTTATGGAAACCGAAGCCCTCGAACGTCCTGCCGATCTGACGATCTGGCGGACTACTCCCGTCCCGGCGCCGCTGGCCCAGCCTGCGCGCTACGGCACCCTTCGCGAGGCGATCGAGGCCGCCGCAGGCGCCCTGACCGACCCGGCAAAGCAGCCGTGGATCATCACGGAAGAAGGCGAAATTCTCTCGCCGAACTGGATCCGCACCTATCTCAATTGATCCGCTACGGCTTCTGTCACCCGACTGACGAGCTCTTTTAGACCCAGCCGCCGGCGCGGAACCGACCGCGCCGCGCAGCGGGCGTAACGATGATGTAGCTAGTCGGACCCGCCTGTCCGATGCATGCGTCATCCTTTGCGGGCAACCCGACCCGTCCTACGGCATAGCCTGCCTCGATGCGGGCAATCATCGGGCCTTGTCGCCGATGGTGACCGAGGCTCAGACCTGCCGGTCCACGACCGCACCTTGGCCTTCGGGAAGAACGGCCTTCTGCTGATCGGCGGATTGCTGCAACATCTGGGAAATGGCCCGGTCGCTTTCGCCTTGCTTGCGTATGAAAGTCGTCTGCATCGACTCTCGCGTCGCAGCCGTCTGGTTCGACACGATCGACTGTGCAAGGCCGGCGATGGAATCACTCATGAACGGGGTTCCTCATGGCTCGAATGGGCATAGCCCGTTCGATCTTGCCAAACCTTGAAGAAGGCCGATCGCTATTATCTCGAATTTCTCCGCTCGATCCCGCCGTGTCGATAAATCTCCGGTTTGTTCACGAGGGTGACCAGCACGTAGGAAATGATCATCAGCAAATACCAGGCACCCAGTTTCTGCCAGGAAACCATCGCCCAGGTCGATGTCTGGTTCGGATAGAGCCAGACCCGCGTCCCCGTGCCGATATTTTCGGCAAACCAGATGAACAGTGCGACGAGCAGGAAGCCCAGGAGAAGCGGCATTCTCCGGTGCACCCGCCAGACTTTGAAATGCACCCAGGTTCGGCCGAACAACACGGCCGTTGCCGCGAACAACCCGAGGCGGATGTCCGTCGCGTAGTGATGGGTGAAGAAGTTCACGTAGATCGCCGCGGCCAGCAGGAGCGTCACGCCGGTGCCGGGATGATGGGTGAAGCGGAAGTCGAACAGGCGCCACACCCGGGCGATGTAGGAGCCGATGCTCGCATACATGAAGCCGGTGAAGAGCGGCACACCCGCAATGCGGAGCAGACTGGCCTCCGGATAGATCCATGACCCGACGGCAGTCTTGAAGATCTCCATCACCGTCCCGACCACATGGAAGAGCGCAATCACTTTCGCCTCCTCCCAGGTCTCCATGCGCAGGGCGAGAAGCGCTATCTGTATCGCCACCGCCGACAGCGTGAGAAAATCGTACCGACTGATCGCCGCATGCGGCGGATAGAGCAGGTAGCTCGCGATGAGCAGGGCGCAGAGCAAACCGCCGAACAGGCACGCCCACCCCTGCTTGATGCCGAACCTCAGGAATTCGTAGAGTCCCGCCGCGAAAGGTCCCCGCCCCAGGGCCCATGCACCGAGACGTGCCTCAATGCCGGCGAACCGGGCGATGGGCGGCCAGGTGCGGGCGGCGCTTTGGGTCTGGATGTCTGTCACGTAAGCGGTTCCGGCAGTGGCGCAGCCCGCCTTAGCGTAGCCGAGGGTGAAGCTCGACCTTATCGATAGCGCGGGAGGGCAATCGCTTGCCGATGCGGACGACCGAGCAAGACGCCGATTGGGAATCGGAGCGTGTGCGACGCGATCTGGCCCGCTTGCAGAAGCTCTTGGCCCGGCGTCGGTTTCGCGCCATCGCCATGCGCGTGTTTCGAGGCGTTCTTGGTAGCGGCGCCAGCTTCGCGGCGCTGATCAAGCTGAAGCTTGCCGGCTCGCTCGTGCTGAAGGGCGGTCTCGCCCTCCTCGTCGGGCTCAGCCTCGCCTGGCCGATCGTATTTGGAATCCTGCTTGCCCTGGCTTTCGTCGTCCTGGCGATCGTCGGAATCATGGAGGGTGAAACCCCCAACTGCCCGGACACGTGCTGGGAGGCCTCGAAGCGACGCGACAGGCTGCGCGAACTGATCGACGAACGCATCGAGTGGCTCGAAAGCCGATCAGGAGGCGCCGAGAACTGAACGATGCCGCAGTCTGAGGATGTGCCGGAAGCCCCTCTCCGCGGAGTCGGGATCGCGGTTCATCCTCAAAATGAATTTGAGAGGGATAGCCCGAAGCCGGCGCTTCACTATAATGCTTCGCCATACGCCGCCGCACGAGTTCGATCACATGACGTCCCGTATCCCTGATTTCGCGAACGTCCCCTACGCGGCAGATGCCTTCACGGCGCCCGTGCCGCCGGCAGGCGAGCCCTGGATGACGCCGGAAGGCATCCCGGTGAAGGGCGTCTACGGGCCGCAGGATCGCGAGGGGATCGAGTTTCTGCACACGTATCCCGGTGTCGCGCCTTATCTGCGCGGCCCCTACCCGACGATGTACGTGACGCAGCCCTGGACGATCCGGCAATATGCCGGCTTCTCCACGGCTGAGGATTCGAACGCCTTTTATCGGCGCAACCTCGCGGCCGGACAGAAGGGCCTGTCGGTGGCCTTCGATCTCGCCACCCACCGGGGCTACGATTCCGATCACCCGCGCGTCTCGGGCGATGTCGGCATGGCCGGCGTGGCGATCGATTCGATCTACGACATGCGGACGTTGTTCTCGGGCATCCCGCTGGACGAGATGACCGTCTCGATGACGATGAACGGCGCGGTGCTGCCGATCCTGGCGCTCTACATCGTGGCGGCCGAGGAACAGGGCGTGCCGCCGGAGAAGCTCGCCGGCACGATCCAGAACGACATCCTCAAGGAGTTCATGGTCCGCAACACCTACATCTACCCGCCGGCGGGTTCGATGCGGATCATCGGCGACATCTTCGCCTACACGTCGGCTCACATGCCGAAATTCAACTCGATCTCGATCTCCGGCTACCACATGCAGGAAGCCGGTGCGACGAACGACCTCGAACTCGCCTACACGCTCGCCGACGGCGTCGAGTACATCAAGGCCGGTCTCGCGGCCGGGCTGACCATCGACAAGTTCGCACCCCGCCTGTCGTTCTTCTGGGCCATTTCCACCAACTTCTTCATGGAAATCGCCAAGATGCGGGCCGCGCGCCTGATCTGGGCCAAGCTCGTGAAGGAGTTCGAGCCGAAGACCGACAAGTCCCTGCCCCTGCGCACTCACAGCCAGACAAGCGGCTGGTCGCTGACCGCCCAGGACGTGTTCAACAACGTCACCCGCACCTGCATCGAGGCGATGGCCGCAACGCAGGGCGGCACCCAGTCGCTCCACACCAACGCCCTCGATGAGGCGCTAGCGCTGCCCACCGACTTCTCGGCGCGCATTGCCCGCAACACCCAGCTGTTCCTGCAGCAGGAGAGCGGCACGACGCGGATCGTCGATCCGTGGGGCGGCTCCTACTATGTCGAGAAGCTGACCCAGGACATCGTCGCCCGCGCCTGGGAGCATCTCCGCGAAGTCGAGGAATTGGGCGGGATGGCCAAGGCCATCGAGGCCGGCATCCCCAAGCTGCGGATCGAGGAGGCTGCGGCCCGCGCCCAGGCGCGGATCGATTCCGGCCGCCAGACCATCGTCGGCGTCAACAAATTCAAGCCCGAGGATGACCGCGCCATCGAGCTGATGCGCGTCGACAACGGCAATGTCCGCATGCTCCAGATCGACAAGCTCAAAAGGCTGCGCGCCGAGCGCAACCAGGCCGACGTCGATGCGGCCCTTGCGGCACTGACCGCAGCCGCTAAAGGCGAGGGCAATCTCCTGGCGCTCGGTGTCGAGGCCGCCCGCGCGAAGGCTACGGTCGGAGAGATTTCCGATGCGCTGGAAAAGGCCTGGGGGCGACATCGCGCCGAGATCCGCTCGATCTCGGGCGTCTACAAGCGAGAGGTGGGTGGCATGTCGCCGGTGGTCGAGACCGTTCGTCAGCTCGTGGAGACCTTCGAGGAGAATGACGGGCGGCGCCCGCGCATCCTCGTCGCGAAAATGGGCCAGGATGGACATGACCGAGGTCAGAAGGTGATCGCCTCGGCCTTCGCCGATCTCGGCTTCGACGTGGATATCGGACCCCTCTTCGCCACTCCCGCCGAAGCCGCGCGTCAGGCTGTGGAGAACGACGTCCACATCGTCGGTGTGTCGTCTCTTGCCGCCGGCCACCTGACGCTGGTGCCTGAATTGAAGGCAGCCCTCACAGAACAAGGCCGGGGCGACGTGATGATCGTGATTGGCGGGGTCATCCCACCGGGCGATTATCCCGCCCTCCATGCCGCTGGCGCATCTGCGATTTTCCCACCCGGCACGGTCATTGCTGACGCTGCGGTGAAATTGATCGAAGAACTCAACGGAAGGCTCGGTTACAGCACGCGTCAGGCCGCCGAATAGGGCGTTCATGTTACACGACCGTAGTGCAAGAGATCGGCTTCGACGCTGGCCTCAAGCGCTTGCCTAATGCATTTATCGTTTTTGCCGCATTTTTCATCCCACGCCGGGTTGGTTGCGGCGCATTAAAATTGTATTTCGCGGCAACGTACTGAACTGAAATTGTGAGTTGACGCCGATGGCCTCAGGATTTTTCCCTCTCATCCATCCGGTCATCCTCTGCGGAGGCTCCGGTACGCGCCTCTGGCCTGCTTCCCGCGAGAGCATGCCGAAGCAGTTCACTCTGCTCGTGAACGCGGACAGTTCGACCTTCCAGGACACGGCCCGTCGGGTCACCGACGGAACCGCCTTCTCGCGGCCGACGATCATCACCAGCAGTGAAGCCCGCTTCATCGTGGCGGAACAACTTCTGCAGGCCGAGGTCCAAGCCGACATCGTGCTCGAGCCGGAGCGTCGCGATTCCGCCGCGGCCGTTGCGGTAGCCGCCCTCCATGCCGCCCGCCGCGACCCGGAGGCCGTGGTGATGATCCTGGCGGCCGACCATGTCATCGGTGACACCGCGGCCTTCGTCGAGGCTGCACGCGCCGCCGCGGTTGGTGCGCAGGCGGGCCGCATCATGACCCTCGGAATCGAGCCGACCGCTCCATCCACCGCCTATGGCTATATCCGCAAGGGCGCGCCCATCGACGGCGTAGAGGGTGCCTATGATGTCGGGCGCTTCGTGGAGAAGCCCAATCGTCATGGCGCGGAAAGCCTGATCGCCGACGGGGCCCTGTGGAACAGCGGGTACTTCCTGTTCCGGGCCGACGTCATGCTGGCCGAACTCGAGACCTATGTCCCGGAGATCCTGGCCGCGACACGCACGGCCCTCGACAAGGCGACGAGCGATCTCGATTTCCTGCGCCTGGATTCCGCCGCCTTCGCCAGCGCGCCGAAGACCTCCATCGATTACGCGGTGATGGAGCGGACCGATCGCGCCGGAGTCCTGCTGGTCTCCTTCCCTTGGTCCGATGTCGGCACCTGGGATGCGGTCTGGGACGTCCTGCCTCGTGATGCGTTGGGCAATGCTGTGCGCGGCCGCGTGGAACTCGTCGAGACCCGGGGCAGCCTGATCCATAGCGAGGGCGAGCACCTCACTGCGGTGGTCGGCGTCGACGACATCGTCGTCGTCTCGACCCCGGATGCCGTACTCGTCACCTCGAAGGCCAAGGCCGGGCTCGTCAAGGAGCTGGTCACGCAGCTGCGCGAGAAAGCCCATCCGGAGGCGGATGCCCATCGCCGGATGTTCCGCCCCTGGGGCTGGTATCAGCGCATCGATATCGGCGAGCGTTTCCAGGTGAAGCGCATCATGGTGACGCCGGGCGGGCGGCTCTCACTGCAGAAGCACTTCCACCGTGCCGAGCATTGGGTCGTGGTGCGCGGCACGGCCGAGGTCACCGTGGATGACCGTGTCGTGCTGGTTCACGAGAACGAGGCGGTCTACCTGCCCATCGGATCGATGCATCGCCTCACCAACCCGGGCAAGATCCCCCTCGAACTCATCGAGGTCCAGGTCGGATCCTATACCGGCGAGGACGACATCATCCGCGTCGAGGACATCTACGGGCGTTAAAACGAGAGACGGTCGGCCTCAGGCGGCCACAGGCCGCTCGGCCCGGCCGCGATAGGACAGGGCCTCGGCGAGATGGATGCGGCGCACCCGCTCCTCCCCGTCGAGGTCCGCCAGGGTGCGCGCCACGCGCAGGACGCGGTGAAAGCCGCGAGCCGAAAGGCGCATGGTTTCCGCCGCGTCGCGGATCAACGCCGTACCGTCGGCATCCGGCGCGGCCATCTCTTCGATCATCGGAGCCGGACATGTGGCGTTGGTGACGACGCCGGTGAGCCCCTGCGCGGTGAAGCGCTCGGTCTGCAGTGCCCGAGCGACTGCGACCCGCGCCGCCGTTTCGGCCGAGCCTTCGGCGGGAGGCGGTAGGATCAGATCGGCCGCCGTGACTGCCCCAACCTCGATTCGCAGGTCGATCCGGTCGAGGAGCGGCCCGGAGATACGGGCGCCATATTGCGCGACACAACGCTCGTTGGGTCCACGTCGACAGGCATAGCCCGGCTCGAGGGCCTGACCGCAGCGACACGGATTCATCGCGGCGATCAGCTGGAACCGCGCCGGATAGGTCACCCGGTGATTGGCGCGCGCGATCATGACCTCTCCGGTCTCCATCGGCTGGCGTAGGGAATCGAGCACCTGGGGTGTGAATTCGGGAAGCTCGTCTAGAAACAATACGCCGCCATGCGCCAGGGAGGCCTCGCCAGGGCGGGCATTCATTCCGCCGCCCACCAAGGCCGCCATCGAGGCCGAATGGTGGGGCTGGCGGAAGGGGCGCCGGTTCGAGAGTGCACCGCCTTTCAGCTCGCCGGCCACAGACTGGATCATCGAGACTTCGAGGAGCTCGCGCGGACCTAGCGGCGGCAGAATCGAAGGAAGCCGCGCGGCGAGCATGGATTTGCCCGCGCCCGGTGGGCCGTTCATCAGCAAGTTGTGCCCTCCGGCGGCGGCAATTTCGAGGGCTCGCTTGGCGCCTTCCTGGCCCTTGATGTCGCGAAGGTCGGGCAGGCGTCCCGTGCTCGTGGCCACGGCCGGTTCGGGCCGGGCCATCACCTGGCTTCCCTTGAAATGATTGGCCAGTTGAATCAGCGAACGCGGGGCCAGCACGTCCATATCGCCGCCGGCCCAGGCTGCCTCGGGTCCCGTCGCCGCTGGGCAGATCAGGCCAAGTCCTCGCGCATTCGCCGCCATCGCGGCGGGCAGGACGCCGTTCACCGCCGTGATCGTGCCGTCGAGAGCGAGCTCACCAAGAACGCAGTACCCGGCGAGCGCATCGGGTGGGATCGCGCCGATGGCGGCCATCACCGCGAGGGCGATGGGAAGGTCGTAATGCGAGCCTTCCTTCGGCAGGTCCGCCGGAGCGAGGTTGACGGTGATGCGCTTTGCCGGAAGCGCCAGTCCCGATGCGATCAGCGCGGAGCGCACGCGCTCGCGCGATTCCGCCACGGCCTTGTCCGCCAGCCCCACCACCATGAACATCACCGCCCCCGGGGCGATCTGGACCTGGACGTCGACGGCGCGCGCCTCGATCCCCTCGAAGGCGACTGTGGCGACGCGGGTGACCATGGATCCAGACCCCTGAGCTTATAGCCAAGGTTAGGATGCGCCATGGCTCATGACAACCAGCGCGTGCGCCCTCGCTGACGTATCATGGAACTCCATTCCCGATTCGCCGTTCGAAAGTGTCACTTTCCGGACCAAGGAGTTCCACCATGTCGATCAAGACTGCGAGCCTTGCTGCCATCGCCCTCGGTTTCGCCCTCACTGGCACCGCCTTCGCCGACCGTGCGCCGACCCCCGAGGAGCGTACCAAGATCGAAGCCACCTTGAAGAAGGAAGGCTTCACCAAGTGGGGCAAAATCGAAGTCGAGGAGCACGAGATCGACGTGGACGACGCCATCGATGCGAATGGCAAGCAGTTCGACCTCGAACTCGACCTCAAGACCTACGCGATCACCACTCGCGAAGCCGAATAAGCGCTTCGTCCGTCCTGGCGCTTGCGTTCCAGCAAGGCGCCGGCCATATAGCGCTCGGGAGGTTGGCGAGGGACGTTTCACTCGCCAACCGGGTCAGGTCCGGAAGGAAGCAGCCCTAACGAGACCGAGCGGGTCTTCGTCCAGCCTCCCACCTTCGTTTCTTTTGAGGTCCGCGTGGCGGCATCCCCCGACCCGGGGCCGCTCGAACCACGCAAGGCGGCATGGACGCGACCTCCGGCACTCCGAGCGATTTTCCCGGCCTTCCGGGTCTTCCCGAGCCCGTACCGGCGACCACGCCCTACCGGGTGCTGGCGCGCAAATACCGCCCCCAGAATTTCGATGATCTGATCGGCCAGGGCGCGATGGTCCGCACATTGGCCAACGCGTTCGCGGCCAATCGCATTCCACAAGCCTGGATGCTGACCGGTGTGCGCGGCGTCGGCAAGACGACGACCGCCCGCATCCTCGCCCGTGGCCTGAACTACCTGCGCGACGGGCATCCCGATACCGGCCCCACCATCGCCATGCCGGAGCTCGGCCGCCATTGTCAGGCGATCATGGAATCACGGCACATGGACGTGCTGGAGATGGATGCCGCCTCGCATACCGGTATCGACGACGTACGCGGCATCATCGACGGCATCCGCTATTCGCCGGTCTCCGCCCGCTACAAGGTCTACATCGTCGACGAGGTGCACATGCTCTCGGAGAAGGCGTTCAACGCCTTTCTAAAGACGCTGGAAGAACCGCCGCCCCACGCCAAATTCGTCTTCGCCACCACCGAGATCCGCAAGGTGCCGGTGACGATCCTGTCGCGCTGCCAGCGTTTCGACCTGCGTCGGGTCGAGGCCGACACCATGGTCGCCCATCTGGCCAAGATCTGCGCGGCCGAATCCGTCGAGGCCGAGCCGGAAGCCCTGGCGGCGATCACCCGCGCCGCCGAAGGTTCGGTGCGTGACGCGCTCTCGCTCCTCGACCAGGCCATCGCCCATGGCGCCGGCCTGGTCACCGGGGCGAGCGTGCGCGACATGCTCGGCCTCGCCGACAGGGGGCGGATCGTCGACCTGTTCGAGGCGGTGATGCGCGGCGACGTACCGACTTCTTTCGCCGAGATCCGCAGCCAGTACGAAGCGGGCGCGGATCCCGCCGTCGTCCTGTCGGACCTGGCGAGCTTCACCCATTTGGTCACCCGGCTGAAGCTCGTCCCCGATGCGGCGGCGGCCGACCCGACCTTGAGCGCCGACGAGCGCGGTCGCGGAAGTGAGTTCGCGGCCAAACTGTCCATCCGCGCCCTGTCCCGCGCATGGCAGATCCTGCTGAAGGCGATTCCCGAGGTCCAGACCGCCGCGAGACCGCTCGCCGCCGCCGAGATGGCTCTCGTCCGCCTGGCCTATGCCGCCGACCTACCGACGCCGGACGAGGCCCTGCGACAGTTGAAATCGGATGCGTTCGCCGCAACCCCGATGACATCGACGGGAGCTACACTGCCGAGTGCATCCGCGCCGAGCGGAGTGTCATCTGCGCATGCCGGAGCAGCACACTCGGCCACATCGGGCCCGCCGCCGGGGGCTTCGCAGTCATTGGCCGCACAATCGATGGCCTCGCCATCGATCGACTTGCCATCGATCGACTTGCCCCCGCCGCGTCCCGCGCTGACCCTCGCGGCGAGCGGCGGCGCGCGTGTGAATCTCGTCCCGGCCCCCGCCCCGGAAGCAGCGCCCCGCGAGGCTGGTCCGCGCCTGACCTGTTTCGAGGATATCGTCGCCCTCGCCGACGAGCGCCGCGACATCGGTCTCAAGATGGCGCTGGAACGGGAAGCGCATCTCGTACGGTTCGAGGAAGGGCGGATCGAGTTCCGCCTAGCGGAGGGGGGCCGGCAGAGCCTGCCCAACGATCTTGCCCGTTCGCTGGATGCCTGGACCGGCCGACGCTGGATCGTGGCGCTGTCGAAGGAGAAGGGAGAGCCCACCCTTGCCTACAAGGCACGCGCCGCGCTGGAATCGCGCCATGAGAACGCGGCGGCGCACCCTCTGGTGAGGGAAGTGCTCGCGCGCTTCCCCGGCGCCCAGATCATCGACGTGCGGGACAAGGCCCCCCCGGTGGAAGCGGCTGCCAGCGCGGATCTGACGCCGGTCGACCCCGAAAGCACCGGAGATCCGGACGACGAGGCATAGCGCTTCGCCGCTGCCGACCCCAGATGCCCTCCTGTAATCGTCTCACCTCGTTTTGAAAGCTCAGCCATGCGCGACCTCATGGGAATCATGAAGCAGGCCCAGGCCATGCAGGAGAAGATGGCGACCCTGCAGCGCGAGCTCGATACCGTCGAGGTCAGCGGCGCGTCCGGCGGAGGCGCGGTCGCCGTGACGATGACCGCCAAGGGCCTCGTGAAGGGCGTCACCCTCGATCCTGGGCTGATGAACCCCGACGAACGGGAGATCCTGGAAGATCTGATCGTGGCCGCGGTCAATGACGCGCGCGGGAAAGCCGAGCAGGTGGCGGCCGAACGTATGTCCGAACTGACCAAAGGATTGCCGATCCCGCCGGGGCTGAACCTGTTCTAGGTCTTCGGCCGGTTCTTCCTCGTAGGGGCCGATCCCGGCACGAGCCGGGATCGGACGATGATCTGTCTCAGGCCGCGATGACCTGAACCGGCTCGGCGGCGCGCACGTCGGCGTCCACATGGGCCTCGAAGCGCTTGAAGTTCTCCCGGAACATCGACACGAGGCGCGTCGCCGTCTCGGCGAAAGCCGTCTTGTTGCCCCAGGTCTTCACGGGCTGGAGAATGTGCGGCTCGACCCCCTGAACGAAAGCCGGAACCGCGAAGCCGAAATACGGATCGCGACGGAACTCGGTCTTCGACAGCGACCCGTCCAGGGCGGCACCGAGCAGGCGACGCGTGACGCGAATCGGCATGCGCCGTCCGGTACCGACACCTCCGCCGGTCCAGCCGGTATTCACCAACCAGCAATCCACATCGTGATGAGCGATGAGATCACGCAACAGGTTGCCGTAGACGCTCGGGTGCCGGGGCATGAAAGGTGCGCCGAAACAGGTCGAGAACGTCGCCTCGGGCGCCGTCAGGCCGCGTTCCGTTCCGGCCACCTTGGCGGTGTAGCCGGAGAGGAAGTGGTACATCGCCTCCGCGCCCGAGAGCTTGGCGATGGGTGGCATCACCCCGAACGCGTCGCAGGTGAGCATCACGATGTTCTTTGGGTGAGCGGCCCTGCCCGTGGCGCTGGCATTGGCGATGAAGTCGAGCGGGTAGGCGCAGCGGGTATTCTCGGTGAGCGACGCATCGTCGAAATCGGGGCGACGCGAGAGCGGGTCGATTACCACGTTCTCCATCACCGTGCCGAAACGCTCGGTCGTGGCGTAGATCTCGGGCTCGGCGTTGCGGGAGAGACGGATGGTCTTGGCGTAGCAGCCACCCTCGAAATTGAAGATGCCGTCCTTGCTCCAGCCATGCTCGTCGTCGCCGAGGAGCTGCCGCGAGGAATCGTTGGAGAGCGTGGTCTTGCCGGTGCCCGAGAGGCCGAAGAACAGGGCGGACTCGCCCTCGGCATCCAGCGCCGCATTGGCCGAGCAATGCATCGGCATCACGCCCGCGCCGGGCAGAACGTAGTTCAGATAGGTGAAGACCGACTTCTTCATCTCGCCGGCATAGGCGCTGCCGCCGATGAGGACGATCTTCCGGGTGAAGTCGATGGCGATGACGGTCTTCGAGCGGCAGCCGTGACGGTGCGGTTCGGCTTGGAAGCTCGGAAGATCGATGATCGTCAGACCGGGGACGTAATCCTCAAGAGCCGAACGGTCGGGCCGGATCAGCAGGTTGCGGATGAAGAGCGAGTGCCAGGCGAGTTCGGTGAAGACCCGCGCCTGGACACGGTGGGCCGGATCGGCGCCGCCATAGAGGTCCTGGGCGAAGAGTTCGCGCCCTTCGGCATGGCTGAGGAAATCCTGGTACAGCGTCTCGAATTGCTCGGGCGTAATCGCGCCGTTGTTCTCCCACCAGATTTCGTTCTCGGTGTTGGCGTCACGGACGATGAACTTGTCCTTCGGCGAACGACCGGTATGGCTGCCCGTGGTCGCCACGAGGGCGCCGCCATGGGCGAGCTGCGATTCACCACGGCTCAGGGATTCCTCGTAGAGCCGTGGGGGTTCCAGGTTCCAATGAACCGCCTTCAGATTGCGCAGGCCGATTTTTTCGGGTCCATGGCTGGCGTTGAAATCGCCGAAATGTGTCACGTCCGCTACTCCTCGAACACCTGATCGCTTTGAGGTCTGGCTTGGCCGGAATCTCCCATTCGTCTTCCGGACGGTCCGATGGAGCGTCCACGCGGTCGTTCAGGTCCGCCGCGCACAGGTTCACCACTCGATCGAATAGACCTGCTTATTCTCCGGCAGCCACCGGTCAATTGAGACGGCAACGGTTTAAAAGACGAACGAACGGATCTGTCAGAGAAACAAAGGGGTATCCGGAGCGGCGTCGGAACGCATGCGGCGGCGGCGATTCCTGACTACAAGACGACGAGATCCGACTCCATTTAACGAACACGGCCGCGGCCGTCTGACGGAACACTTATGGCCCAAGCCGTTGCCGGCCCCGAAATCGAACGCCTGATCCAGCTCCTCGCGCGAATGCCGGGGCTCGGCCCGCGCTCGGCCCGGCGCGCGGCGCTGCATCTCATCAAAAAGCGAGAAGCTCTGCTCGCTCCGCTGGCGGAGGCGATGCAGGTGGCCTCCGAGCGCATCGTCGTGTGCCAGGAATGTGGCAACGTCGATACAAGCGACCCATGCACCATCTGCCGGGACGCGTCGCGCGATCCCTCCATCCTGGTGGTGGTCGAGGATGTCTCGGATCTCTGGGCCCTGGAACGGTCAGGGGCGGTGACGGCGCGCTATCACGTCCTCGGTGGCGTGCTCTCCGCCCTCGATGGTGTCCGGCCGGAGCATCTCAATCTCGCGAGCCTCGTGGACCGGGCCGGGAATGGCGATGTCCGGGAGATCATCCTGGCGCTGAACGCCACGGTCGATGGCCAGACCACCGCGCATTACGTCACCGAATCCCTGGCGCATCACAGGCTGAAGGTGACCCGCCTCGCCCATGGCGTGCCGGTGGGGGGAGAGCTCGATTATCTCGACGAGGGGACACTCTCGGCGGCCATCCGAAGCCGGACGGCGTTCTGAGCCGCATCGTTACCCCGGCCGATTTGACCGGCCATCCGCCAAACCTTATCTGCGGGTCCGGCACGGCGGACCCGGGAGACAGGGAGCCGGGCCCTTTTCATCGACAGATCCGGCCGCGCCATGACCATCCGCCCCCTCGTCATCCTGCCAGACGCCCGCCTGCGTCAGGTGTCGACACCCGTCGGTACCATCGACGATGAGGTCCGCACCCTCGCGGCCGACATGCTGGAGACGATGTACGATGCCCCGGGCGTCGGCCTCGCCGCCATTCAGGTCGGCGTGACCAAGCGCGTGGTGACCATCGACACGTCGAAGGACGAGAACGCGCGCCAGCCGCAGGTCTTCATCGACCCCGAGATCGTCTGGGCTTCGGAGGAGAAGCGCGTCTATGACGAGGGCTGCCTGTCGATTCCCGAATATTACGGCGAAGTGGAGCGGCCCGACCGGGTGCGCGTACGCTTTCGCGACCTTTCCGGCGAAACCCGCGAGATCGAGGCGGACGGGCTTCTGGCCACCTGCATCCAGCACGAGATCGATCACCTCGACGGCGTACTTTTCATCGATCACCTGTCGAAGTTGAAGCGCGACCGGGTCATCAAGAAATTCGTCAAGGCGGCCAAGCGCGGCGAGGACGTCTGATCCCATCCTTCAACAGAGAGCGCGCGCGATGAAGCTCGTCTTCATGGGGACGCCCGATTTCGCCGTGGCGACCCTGGCGCGCCTGGCGGAAGACGGTCACGACATCGCCGCGGTCTATACCCGCGCCCCGGCGCGGTCCGGGCGCGGCATGGCGTTGCGTCCGTCTCTCGTCCATGCGCTGGCGGACAGGCTCGGCCTGCCGGTTCATACCCCCACGACGCTGAAGACGCCGGATGCGCTCACGCTGTTCCGATCGCACGGATGCGATGTCGCCGTGGTGGTCGCCTACGGGATGCTGCTGCCGCAGGCGATCCTCGACGTGCCGCGCCACGGGTGCCTGAACCTCCACGCCTCCCTGCTGCCCCGCTGGCGCGGGGCGGCACCGATCCAACGCGCGGTCATGGCAGGGGATACGGAGAGCGGTGTCGGCATCATGCGCATGGAGGCGGGCCTCGATACCGGCCCCGTAGCCCTGGAAGAACGGGTCGCCATCACCCCCGGCATGAGTGCGGGAGACCTTCACGATACGCTGATGCCCATTGGCGCGGCGCTCATGAGCCGGGCCCTCGGCCAGCTGGAACACGAGCCCCTCCCCCTCACGCCCCAATCCGAGGAGGGTCTCGTCTACGCGCACAAGATCACCAATGACGAGGCGCGCATCGACTGGTCCAAGCCGGCGGGTGAGGTGGCGAACCATATCAACGGGCTGTCGCCCTTCCCCGGAGCCTTCTTCGAGGCCGATCTCGGCAAGGGGCCGGAACGGGTGAAGGTGCTGCGCGCCCTGCCAAAGGAAGGACAGGGCACGCCCGGCACTCTGCTCGATGCGGCCGGAACCATCGCCTGCGGCGA
Organism: Methylobacterium sp. WCS2018Hpa-22; assembly: GCF_031843785.1. NCBI lineage: Bacteria > Pseudomonadati > Pseudomonadota > Alphaproteobacteria > Hyphomicrobiales > Methylobacteriaceae > Methylobacterium > Methylobacterium sp. WCS2018Hpa-22. The sequence goes on along the minus strand of NZ_JAVTJA010000006.1, from coordinate 251,530 downwards.
GGGCGCCGTGCAGCTCACAGAATTGCGCCGGGCCGGCAAGGGCGGCATCGTCACGGGTGCGGAATTCGTGCGCGGTGCGCATCTCGCGCCGGGAACGCGCTTCCCGTGAACTCAGAGACCGGGGGCCGTCGCTGATGCCCCGCTACAAACTCGTCATCGAGTATGACGGCGCTCCGTTCTGCGGATGGCAGCGGCAGGCCGAAGACATCACCGTCCAGGGCGCCATCGAGGACGCCGTCAAACGCTTCACAGGGGAGGACCTGCGCCTGACCTGCGCCGGTCGGACGGATGCCGGCGTCCATGCCATCCATCAGGTGGCCCATCTGGACCTCATTAAGGACTGGCGCACGGATACGGTGCGCGACGCCCTGAACGCCCATCTCCGCCCGCTACCGGTCACCATCGTCAGCGCCGAGCGGGTCGGGCCCGGTTTCGATGCGCGCCACTCCGCCATTCGACGGCATTACCGCTACCGCATCTTCAACCGGCGCAGCCCGCCTGCCCTGACACGCGACCATGTCTGGCACGTGCCATGGCCGCTCGATGCCGAGGTGATGCACAGAGCCGCGCAAGGTCTCCTCGGTCGGCACGACTTCACCGCCTTCCGCGCCGCCGAGTGTCAGGCGAACAGCCCGATCCGTACCCTCGAACAGCTCGACGTGGCCACGGTGACGATGGGCCTGTTCGAGGAGATCGTGATCTCGACCTCGGCACGCTCGTTCCTGCACCATCAGGTCCGCGCCATGGTCGGAACGCTGATGATGGCCGGCTGCGGACGATTCGGCATCGCCGAGGTCGCCGACATCCTGGCGAGCCGCGACCGCGCCCGCTGCGGCCCGATGGCGCCCGCCAAGGGACTGACCTTCGTGGGGGTGGATTACGGACCAGACCGGGAATCTACTGAGTAAGCAATTTCAGATTGTATTTCGCCAGCGAAAAGGCATCTTCAGGCAACCTCGACGATTTTCGACATCGTGAGGCCTGGAGCCTTCGCCCGTGGAAACGCCATTCCAGATCATCCTCGTTCTCGCGACTGTCTTCGCGGTCGTCTCACCGCTGATCTTCGTCGCCATACGAGAGGCGATCAAACTTCAGAGACAGGAGATCATCACGGATCTCGCAACGGTCTTCGATAGATCGGATCAGCCGGGGCCGATGCTGATCCCCTCCTTCGAATTCGTGAAATACAAGTATTTCGTCGGGGCCAAGCGCAGCAGCGACCCGACCGCAGGCTTCGGTGGCGATGATCGAATGAATGCGATCGCGCGGGAGGCACATCGCAAACGCGAGGATTTCTCGAAGGTCTCCTGGCTCATCGGCTGCGCTCCATTCAGCGCATTCGCGGGGATCGGCATGTTCTATGGATTGTCGCTGCTCCTCTGGATGTTCGCCGGACAACCGACGACACCGTCCGGTTTCAGCTGGCCGGGCGTGACGTATCCGACGCCAGGTAGCCTGGGGCTGGTCTGGCTCCTGGGAATCTGCGCGGCCTTCGCCGGAAGCTACGTTACGGCGTTGCGCAGTTTCTACCGCGCGATCAAGAACTTCGACATGAGCCCCGGGACGATCGTCGGCGAGAGCATCAGGATGCTGGTCAGCATCGCGCTCGGGCCGATCCTCGTCATTTCTATCCTCTGGATCGGGACGGACGTGGTCTCCGCACTGCTGAAAGCAGATTCCCTCGCGACTGCGCCGGCCACCATCGCTGCAGTGGTCGTTGCCTGTTTCGTCGCCGGGATCATGCCAGATGTCGTCATGCGGAGCATCGTGCAAAGAGACCAGCTGAAGAACTTCAAACGCGAGGAAGAGGACGTCTTCCGGGCCTTCAAGATCACACCCGTAGAGATCATCGACGGGATCGACAGCAACATCCGTGTCAGGCTCGACGATCACCACATCCACTCGACACAGAACCTAGCGACCGCCAATCCGCTCATGCTGTTCGTAGAGACACCGTTCGGCGTCTACCAAATCATGGATTGGGTGGCGCAGGCGCAGCTCTGCTGTTCGGTCGGCAGAGAGAGGATCATCCGGCTTTGGCCCCTAGGCGTGCGGACCCTGTTCGACCTCGAACGGCTGGCCGCTTCCACCGACGGCACACACGAAAACCTGCTTCTGGAAGTCGGGCGCATCATCCTCGGTGACAGCCTCGTTCCGCTCAGTGTCAAGGATCCCAAGGCTGCGGCCGCGCTGACGAGAGCCAGTATCGAGCTGCGCCTGGACGACCCGCATGTCCACCGCCTTCGGCAGATCTACATCGCCGTCGGGGAAAGATTGGGCCCGCGCAATCGCCGCTTCACCTTGCACCGGCATCGCCTCCAATGCCGGTATCGCATTCGCGATAGCTGGGTTCGACGGTCGATGATGTGCAAGGCGTCGTGACGCCCATCAGGCTTTGGCTGGGTTCGCTGTTTCCCCGAAGTAAGCCGCCAGCACCCGTCCATAGATCGCGGTCAGTCGATCCAGATCGGCGATAGCCACGCATTCGTTGGTCTGGTGCATGGTCTCACCCACGAGGCCGAACTCGATGACCGGACAAGCATCCTTGATGAAACGGGCATCCGATGTGCCCCCGGTGGTGGACAGGATGGGGCGCAGCCCGGTCTCGGTTTCGATGGCTTCGACCACGAGGTCCGTGAACGCGTCCGGCGCGGTGAGGAAGGCGGGCGAGTTCGAAGGCTGAAGGTTCAGGGTGAACCGGACGGCGTTGCCGGCGGCCGCCTCCAGCCGCCGTTGGATCTCGGCACCCAGGGTTTCCGCCGTCCAACCCTCGTTGAAGCGAATGTTGAACGTGGCGCGGGCATCGGCCGGGATGACGTTGGTGGCCGGATTGCCCACATCGATGGTGGTGAATTCGAGGTTCGACGCATCGAAATGAGCGGTGCCGCCATCGAGTGGCTCGGTGAGAAGGGCGGAGGCGAGGCGCAGCAGGCCGGGGATGGGGTTCTCGGCCTTGTGGGGATAGGCCACGTGGCCCTGGCGGCCATGGACGACGAGCTTGCCGGTGAGAGACCCGCGCCGACCGATCTTGATCATCTCGCCGAGGCGCGCCGGGTTGGTGGGCTCGCCGAGAAGGCAATGATCGAAACGCTCGCCCCGCGCCTTCGCCCATTCGAGGAGCTTCACCGTGCCGTTGATGGCTGGCCCCTCCTCGTCGCCGGTGATGAGGAACCCGATGGAGCCGTTGAACGCCCCTCCCCGCTCGGCGACAAAAGCAAGCGCCGCCGAGAGCATACAGGCGATACCGCCCTTCATATCGACCGCGCCGCGGCCGTAGAGCATGCCGTCCGCTACCGCGCCATCGAACGGCCCGTGCCGCCACGCTTCGACGGAGCCTGGCGGGACAACGTCGGTATGGCCCGCGAAAACGAGATAGGGGCTGCCTGTTCCGATCCGCGCGTAGAGATTGAAGATGTCGGGCGTTCCGGGCTCCGAGAAGCGCGGGCGATCGACGGTGAAACCCGCCTCCTCCAGGACGCCACCGAGCCATTGCAGGGCACCGCCCTCCTCCGGCGTCACCGACGGGCAGCGGATGAGGGCCTGGGCGAGGGCCAACGGCGAGTGATCGGCGATAACGGGAGAGGACACGGGCATCGTCTCGTCGAGATGGGACATTCTACCGTCGCGCATAAGCGGCACGGCATCGGGACGCAAATACCGTCCCGATGCCCTTTCGGCGCTTCGCCGCAAGGGCTATTTCACCGGGATGGCCTTCTCCAGCGACGAAGTCGAACGCTACGCCCGCCACCTCGTCCTGCGTGAGGTCGGAGGACCGGGACAGGCGCGTTTGCAGGCGGCGCGGGTGCTCGTCATCGGCGCCGGCGGGCTTGGCGCTCCACTGATCCAGTATCTGGCAGCGGCCGGCATCGGCACGATCGGCATCGTCGACGACGACACGGTCTCGCTCTCCAATCTGCAGCGGCAGGTCATTCACGGCACGCCGGATATCGGCCGTGCGAAGATCGACAGCGCCACCGATGCCGTGGCGCGTCTGAACCCGCATGTGCGGATCGAACCGCATCTCATGCGGATCGACGCGGACAACGCCGTCGCGTTGATCGGCCGATACGATGTCGTCGCCGATGGGTCGGACAATTTCGCGACCCGCTATGCCGTCTCCGATGCCTGTTTCCACGCCAAGCGTCCGCTCGTCACGGCCGCTCTCGGGCAATTCGACGGCACACTGACGACAATCCGGGCCCATGAGACCGGACCGGACGGCCGCCCGAATCCGACCTATCGCTGCCTGTTCCCGAACCCGCCTCCCCCTGGCAGCGTGCCCGCCTGCGCCGAGGCCGGTGTGCTCGGTGCTCTGGCCGGGGTAATGGGATCTCTGATGGCGATGGAAGTGATCCGCGCGGTAGCGGATTTCGGCGAGCCGCTGGTGGGACGGCTGCTCATGGTCGATGCCCGATCCATGCGGTTCGAGACGCTCGGCTATGGTTGGGACGAAGGAAATTCGTTGAACGGATCGGCGAATTAGGGACCGGAAAGTCGCTTTCGCGGCCCATTGTCCACCGAATACGGTACCGCGCATCCGGCAAGCGGGGCTGCTTTCGTGCCCCTGAACCCACGTCGTGAGCGTTCCGTGAGATTCCGGAATTCAGGATTTAGAGGGCTTCTCCGGATCGGGCGTGACGCCGTTCCAATGCGGCCCGACCAGATTGCTGTGACCCGCCGGGTCGGAGACCCGGGTGCCGGAGGTCGTGAAGGCCTGGTAGGCGAAGCGCTGCTGCTGGTTGAGAAGCATGGCGGCCAGCGTGCCGAGGGCGACGGCAACGACGAGGGCGATGATGAAAGCTTTCATGGACGTTGTCTGATCCTCGACATGCCGGCTCCGGTCGCCGAACGCCTGTATTAGTCCGTCAGGTTACTCGGCAGGCACCTGATGGCGCCCTAGCTGCGGGCCGCTGGCGTTCTTGGCCTGCTCTTCCTCGACCCAGAGGTCGTGGTGGACCTTTGCCCAGCCGAGATCGACTTTGCCGCTGCCCATGGCGTCGTAGGCGCCCTCCATGCCGAGGGTACCGATGTAGATATGGGCGAGGATGCCGGCGATGAAGGCGATGCCGATGAGGGCGTGGATCACCTGCATCAGCTGCATTCCGGTGATGTCGGTGAGGGCGAAGGGAAAGATCATCATCAGGCCGGTGACGCTCATGGCCGTGCCGAAGCCGATCACCATCCAGAACACCATCTTTTGGCCTGCGTTGAAACGGCCAGCGCTGGGATGCTTGTTGCCGATGAAGCCGCCGAAGGCCTTGATCCAGGCAATGTCGATCTTGTTCGGGATGTTGTCCTTCAGCCAGAGCACCAGCATCAGCGCGACGCCGATCATGAACGGCCACGCGAGGTAGATGTGGCTGAACTTCGCGTATTGCGCCACCACGCCGAACGCATCCGCACCGATGAGCGGCATCAGCAGGCGCTTGCCGAAGATGTAGTTCAGGCCGGACAGGGCCAGGATGATGAAGCAGCTCGACGTCATCCAGTGCGCGAACCGCTCGAATCCATTGAAGCGCAGGATCTTGCGGCCCGTATCGGGACCGGGCTCCATCAGGATACGGCCCCGGAAGAAGTAGAACAGGCCGAGAAGCGCGACGGCGCCGAGGACGGCGAGCGCGCTGAGCCAGGGCAGCCACCGTTCCCGGAAATCACGGTAGTCGCGGCCGGCGGGCTGGATCAGGTGCGCCGCCTTGCCGTCGGGGATGCTGATGCGGCCGGTGATCTTCGGGTCCTGCTTGAACAGGAACTCCTCGTTGACGGATTCCGCCGTCGGGTTCTGCCCGGTCGGGTTCAGCCCGTCGCGCGTCTGTTGCGCGAAGGAGGCCGATGAGGCGCCGACAGCCGCCGTGAGGATGGTCGCTGCGACCAGCGTCCTGAAAGTCGTCAGTGTCCGCCGCATCGGCGTTTCCTTCCTGAAGTCTCGACCCCGGCAGTCCAGTCCGTCGCCTAGATGGCGACGGTTTCGCGATAGGCGGTCTTCCAGCCCCAGGCGCCGGAGCCGTAGCCGCGCTTGATCACGCGCTGCTTGTAGATCTGGGCGATCATCTCACCGTCACCCGCCAGCAACGCCTTGGTCGAGCACATCTCGGCGCAGAGCGGCAGCTTGCCCTCGGCGAGACGGTTCGAACCGTATTTCTCGTACTCGATGGTGGAGAGATCGGATTCGGGACCGCCGGCGCAGTAGGTGCACTTGTCCATCTTACCGCGCGAACCGAAGTTGCCGACCTTCGGATATTGCGGCGCGCCGAACGGACAGGCGTAGAAGCAGTATCCGCAGCCGATGCAGATGTCCTTCGAATGCAGCACCACCGCGTCGGCCGTGGTGTAGAAGCAATTCACCGGGCACACCGCCGCGCAGGGCGCGTCGGTGCAGTGCATGCAGGCCATGGAGACCGAGCGCTCGCCGGGCTTGCCGTCATTGAGCGTGACGACACGCCGGCGGTTGATGCCCCACGGCACCTCGTGCTCGTTCTTGCAAGCGGTGACGCAGGCGTTGCACTCGATGCAGCGGTCCGCGTCGCAGAGGAATTTCATGCGAGCCATGGCGATTATCCCTCAAACGGCCCGGATCTGACACAGGGTGCACTTCGTCTCCTGCATGCCCGTCACAGGATCGAAGCCATAGGTCGTCGTGTTGTTGGAGCTCTCGCCCAGCACAACGGGGTCGGTGCCGTGCGGATAGAATTTCCGCATGTCGTCGCCCTGGTACCAGCCGGAGAAGTGGAACGGCATGAAGGCGACGCCCTTGCCGACCCGGTCCGTCACCAGCGCCTTGACCTTGGCCTTGGCGTTGTTCTCGGGGCCGGAGACCCAGACGAACTGACCGTCCTTGATGCCGCGATCGGTGGCATCGCCGGTGTTGATCTCGACGAACATGTCCTGCTGGAGCTCGGCGAGCCACGGATTCGAGCGCGTCTCCTCGCCGCCGCCCTCGTATTCCACGAGACGGCCGGAGGTGAGGATGATCGGGAAGTCCTTGGCGATGCCGCGATCCACCGCCGCCTTCTGCACCGAGAAGCCGATATTCGGCATGCGCAGCTGACGTTCGTCGGGGCGAGTCGGGTACTGGGCCACGAGATCGGGACGCGGCGTATAGATGGGCTCGCGGTGCACCGGCACGGGGTCAGGCAGGTTCCAGGCATTCGCCCGGGCCTTGCCGTTGCCGTAGGGCGTGACGCCGTGGTCGAGGCAGACGCGCTGGATGCCGCCCGACAGGTCGGTCGCCCAGCTCACCGTATCGATGTTGGCCCCGCCGATCTTGGTGATGGTCGCCATCTCCTCGGCGGTCAGGTCCTTGTCCCAGCCGAGCTTCTTGAACACCGCCATGGTGAATTCGGGGTAGCCGTCGGTGAGCTCAGAGCCCTTGGCGAAGGAATCCTCCGCCAGCAGGGTCACGCCGTTACGCTCGGTGCCGAAGCGGGCCCGGAACGTTCCGCCGCCGTCCTTGATGTGGAGATTGGTGTTGTAGAGGATATGCGTTCCCGGATGGCGGAGCTCCGGCTTGCCCCAGCACGGCCAGGGCAGGCCGTAATAGTCGCCGCCCACTTCAGGGTCGTCCTTGGGCGCCCGCAGCGTCACCAGATCGAACTTGGCCTGGTTGCGCATATGCGCCTTCAGGCGTTCCGGGCTCTGGCCGCAATAGCCCGTCGACCAGCCGCCGCGGTTGATCTCCCGCAGGATATCCTCCGCGTCCGGCACCGCGTCCACGACCTTGATGTTCTTGAACATCTTGTCGGCGAAGCCGAGCTTCGCCGCCAGACGGTAGATGACCTCGTAATCGTTCTTCGATTCGAAGGCGGGCTTCACGATCTGCTCGCCCCATTGGAGCGAGCGGTTCGAGGCCGTGCGGCTGCCATCCATCTCCAGCGAGGTGCAGATCGGCAGGAGGTAGGTGTTGTCGCGCCGCGCATCGAGGGCGGCGAAGGTGGTGGGATGCGGGTCGGCCACCACGAGGAGGTCGAGCTTGGTCAGGCCTTTCACCGCCTCCGGCAGGCGGGTGACGGTGTTGCCGCCATGGCCGAACACCATCATCGCCTTGATGCCGGTGCGCTGGTCCACTTGTTCTTCGGGCAGGTTCACGCCGTCGAACCACCTCGTGGAGGTGATGCCGGGTAATTCCATGCTCTCCTTGCGCGTACGGGCCTTCCGGCCGCCCTTGGCCGGCACCTCGTCGAATCGCGACTGGAGCCAGTCGTATTCCACGTCCCAGACGCGCGCCCAGTGCTTCCAGGCCCCTTCGACGAGGCCGTAATAGAGCGGCAGCGACGTCACATCGAGGCCCAGATCGGTGGCCCCCTGTACGTTGGTGTGGCCGCGGAAGATGTTCGCGCCCGTGCCCGGCTTGCCGACATTGCCCGTGGCGAGACACAGGATGCAGAGCGCACGGACGTTGGCGGTGCCCACCGTGTGCTGGGTCGCGCCCATGCACCAGATCAGGGTGGCGGGCTTCTCCTTGGCGAACTTCTCGGCCACGCGGCGCAGCTGCTCGCCCGGCACGCCGGAAACACGCTCGACCTCCTCGGGATTCCACTTGGCGACTTCCTTGCGGACGTCGTCCATGGCGTAGACGCGCTGGCTGATGAACTCCTTGTCCTCCCAGCCATTCTGGAACACGTGCCAGAGGATGCCCCAGACCACCGGGATGTCGGTGCCGGAACGGATGCGGACATATTCCGTGGCGTGGGCGGCCGTGCGGGTGAAACGCGGATCGATGACGATCATGTTCGCGCGGTTGATCTCCTTGCCGGACAGCAGGTGCTGAAGGGAGACCGGATGCGCTTCGGCGGGGTTTCCGCCGAGAATGATCATCGTCTTGGCGTTGCGGATGTCGTTGTAGGAATTAGTTTGCGCGCCGTAGCCCCAGGTATTGGCAACGCCGGCCACCGTGGTCGAATGGCAAATGCGCGCCTGGTGATCGACCGAGTTGGTCCCCCAGAAGGCGCCGAACTTGCGCAGGACGTAGGCGGCCTCGTTGGTGAATTTGGCGGAGCCGAGCCAGTAGACGGAATCGGGGCCGTATTTGTCCCGCAGGCCGGTGATCTTGTCGCCGATCTCATCGATGGCCTGATCCCAGGAGATGCGGGTCCACTGCCCGTCGACCATCTTCATCGGATATTTCAGGCGGCGGTCGCTGGAGACGAGCTCGCGGATCGCCGCGCCCTTGGCGCAATGGGTACCCCGGTTGATCGGGCTGCTGAAGGAGGGCTCCTGGCCGACCCAGACGCCGTTCACGACCTCCGCCGTCACCGTGCAACCCACCGAGCAATGGGTGCAGATGTTCTTCTTGATCGTCACCTCGGGGCCGATCGCGGAGGCGCCCGCCGCCTGGGCCTTGCGGACCGAGCCGAGCTGGATCGAGCCGGCGGCCGCGAGCCCTCCGGCGACGAGGCCGGAATTGCGCAGGAAGGCGCGACGGTCGAGGGCCTTCGGCGTCTCGCCGATGGTGACGGCCTGATGGAAGGTGCGGCCCGGGCCGCCTGTCTTGCGCTTGATCAGCATGGCGCCCTCAATTCTTCTTCAGGGTCTCGTAGCCGTTGGTGCGGTAGAACGCCTTGACGTGGTCGGACTCGCGGTAGCGGGCCTTCGTCTCATCCGCGCCGGGGTCGTAAGCCTGCGCGGGCGTCGCAATCATCGGCTGGGCCGTGATCGCGGCAGCGGCCGCCACCGATCCGCCGCCGAGGGCGCGGAAGAAATGGCGCCGTCCCATCTCGTCCTTTCGATCGTCCCGCATGCTCGTCACTCCTGAATGCGACCGATGTTTCAATGATTCCCGCCTCACGCGTCGAGCGCGTAAGCCCGGGTCTCGATGTCGATGAACGTCCGGCCGAGGTCGCCCACGGCACGGTAGAAAGACGAACGGGTATTGGCCGCCACATCGTCGAACAAACGCCCGGCCCAGGGCTTTAGATGCCGCTCGAAGAAGACGCGGTCCTCGCCGGCTCCCGTCTCGAAACGGCCCGAGACGAGACCCGCCATGGTCTCGAGCAGCATCGCCACATGGTCTTCCGGCTCGCTCATGCCGCCCGAGGCTTCGATGCCGAGCCGGGCCAGATCCTGGCGGATGCGCGCCAGCGGGCGCTCGTTGAGAAAGCCGGTCAGGTAGTAGGAAGCGTGCGGCACGACTTCGCCGCGTCCGACGCCGACGAAGAGATCGAAATACTCGCGCCCGACCTTGGCCAGATCCGCACCGGCCGCTTCGCGAGCGAGGGCGGAGCTCGCCTTGCCCAGGGGAGTCTCATCGCCACCCGAGCCGGCAAGAAGCGACAGGATATCATCGGACGGGACTCGGCCGGTTAGGGCCGCGAGGAGATCGTAGAGATGAGCGCGCAGAAAATCGACGTCGTCCACGACCGGCTGCGTCATGCCGGGCGCGCCGGAAGCGAGTTTCGCTTCGTCTTCGCGCAACAACTCAACCGAACGCATACCATCCTCAAACCGCGACCCGATCGCGGGCGAAGTGAATTCACTTCGTCCACAATACCGCGGAATGGGACGTGCGCAACGTAGTTTTTAATTGCTCAAAGTGGGATGGCGCTGCCATGTCGTCGCGGTCTCGGCATAGCCGTGTCCACGGGGGCAGAACGTGGCGGCGACAAGGCCAAGCTTGGCTCGTCAACCTGCATGACAGTGAGACCCGGTTCTTCACTGCCCCGATCCGTCTCTTCGGTTTTCACCGGTTCGGATTCCTCCGCCAGCTCCTCCGCTTCAATCAGCGTGGCCACTTTGCTTTCCTGCTCAGGCTCAATTTTTTCGTCGGGCGTCCCGTCGAATATGTCCCGCAGCATGGCCTTGATGTCGTCTGTGGGCAGAAGCGGGCCGTTTCCCGGCACACCGCCCACCACATTCCAGTCATAGGCGTATTCCCGCGCCTCGCTGACATAGTCGCGGATGTTGGTATCGAGGGACCACATCCGGCGCAAAGCCGCCTTGCGCATCACCATCGGAACGCCAGCCCGAAGGAACTGTGTCAGGTCGGTCTGTGCCGTCAGGCTGTCCAGGGAGGGCAACTTGGCGAGTTCCTCGGGCGACAGGGTCTCACCCTCGGAGAGTTCTCCCGCGAGAGGCGCCGATTCGCTCTCGACCGCCTCGCCCCCGACCGCCTCGCTTCCAACCGGCACGGTCGTGGGCGGGTTCTCGCGGACGATAGCCCGCTTACGCTTCGACCAGCGGGAAAAGAAATCGCCGCCGCTCATCCTTCGTCCCCCCGTCTGCGCGTACCGGTCCCCTGTCGTGCCAGGGCCTCGGGATCGGCCCGGTCGCGCTTACGCTTGTGGAACACCTGTTCGACATGGAAGGCCTCGAAGAAAGCCAGGACCTTGGCCTGCACTTCCAGCGGCATCGGCACCGCCTCGACCACCTCGCCGATACCCTCGGCCATGGATTCGCCCTCATAGGGATCGGCCGTCACATTGGCGACTTCGTAGCTGCCCTCCGCGATCTGCCGCAGGGCGACCCAGAGCGAGGGCCGGCCCGAGATCAGGTTGTCGCGGTAATGCGACGTCTCGGCGGGGTGGAGAGAGACCTCGTAGGCGCCGGCATAGAAGGTTTCCTCCTCCGGCGTCGACGACAGCACCGTCCAGGGCGAGGCGGCCGGGATCGCCGGAAGGGCTGCGACCGGTAGCCAGGCATGGCTTGTCCAACGGCTCTTCAAGGCTCGTTTGACGACAATGATCCCGACGTCGAAACGGTCATCGGGCGGCGTCGGTGCAGGAGTCGGTGCAGAGGTCGGATTCTCTTCGGTCATGCGGCCTCCGCGCCGTCGGCAAGCGGCAATCCCGCCACGAGGTTCTGAGGTTTGAGAAAAAGGCGCTTGTCGGGGTCCATGGCCATCAGGAGATAGACCGGCCGGCCGGAAGCGCGCGGGTCGATCCGCCGGTCGTCGGCGAAGGTGAGGCGAAACAGGGCCAGGATGCGCATGCGGCTCGCTTCGTCCAGGGTCTCGCCGTTCCAGAGGGCGTTGCCGATTCGGGTCGCTTGAGCGTCGAGCCCGACGAACCAGCGCCAGTCCGGATCGTCCATGGAGGCGATCGGCTCCACTTTCGCCTCCACATGCAGAAGGTGTCGAACCCAGGCCTCGATGGCGCGCGCCAAGCCCTCGCGACTCTTCGGGTTGCTCCCCAGGTTGAGCGCCATGGTGAACGCGTCGGAGCGGCTCCAATAGGTCCAGGCCGTCTCGTCCGTGAGCACGTCGAGCTCATTCGCCGGCTCCTTGCCCAGCATGGCGACGAGGGGCGATTGCGCGGCCCCGGTCTCCCGCGCCTCGATCACCTCGGCATCGGCCAGCAACGCCGCACCATCGACGAAAGAGACGCGCTGCGGCCGGAAGAAGAGCTCGCCGGCGCGGAGCGTGTAGGGGTCATCGCAGCCATCGAGGGCATTACGCAGGATGAGATGCGCCAATTGATTGAGGAAGATCGGCGGCGTGCCGTTCAGCCCCCTGCGAACGAGGTCGAGATAGGCCGCCTCCACCGACCGCGCGGCCATCAACCGGTCGCGGAAGGCGAGCATCATGGTCCAGTTCTCACGCGCATCGGCATCCGCCATCGCGGCGATCTCACCGGGGGAGACCGGCCGGCGCGGCGCCGTCACGAGGCCGCGGTGGAGCGCCCGCTCCGCCATGCAGGCTTCGTCGGGCGGCACGAGCTCGGGCCGCGCGAGATAGGCGAGGATCAACTCGTCGGTGACGGCAAGGCCGCCCCCTTCCGTGCGCCCGGCGAGGTGGTGTCCGCTGGAGACCCAGAACTCGGTCATCGTCCGTCATTCCCGGAAACAGGTGCGTTGGCCATGCCGATGAGGTCCGCCCGTTCCTCGGGTTCGTCATCGGTCTCCTCGAAGGTGAAGGCCCTGGCATGGGCATGCAACTTGTCCGCCCCGGCGACGCCCGGCCCACGCTGATGCAGCGTGCGGAACGCTTCGCGGATCGCACCGTCCTCGAAGGTTCGATGCAGCGCGATCACGCTTCCCACCGCCGGCTGACACAGGGTGGCGGCAAAAGCGATCTCCTCGTCGGCCGCGATACGGGCCACATCGAGGGTGGGCGCGCCGAGGCGCTCGCAAAGGTGATGTGCCAGCTGCTCGACCGCTTTGTCCCGCTCCGCCATCGTCGCCTCGCTGACCACTGCCAGGGTCGAGAAGCCAAGCGACGTCACCCCGAGGAACCCGGAGCGAAACGCCGTACGGTCCTTACCTTCGAGAAGCGGAACGTCGGCATCCCAGAACAGGAACGAACCCGTGACGGCCCATTCGCCGGGTTCGGCCGCCTTCGCGAAGACGAAGGTATCGGACGGATCGAGGCGGATCGTCCGGGGAAGTTTGAGACTGCTCATCGAGGCCTTCGCCTGTTCATTCCGTCGTCACCACCCGAACCGGCCAAGAGGTGGTGGCGAAGACCTTCGTGTTCGAGGCACCTGTCCGGCGTCCACGGCACGTATCTGGGGTCGGCTCGCGGAAATTGCTCACGACTGGGGGAGACGCCCTTCACCAATACAATTGAAACCGGCCGATGAACGTATCGGCGTCGATCGTCCGTCCGTTCTGAAGCGCGGAGGGAGACGTATGGGACCGGACGTAATCGGCCATGATGCGGATGTTGGTATCGGGATACCAGGATAGGCCCACCGTGCCGTCCCGCTCGATGCCGCCGCGCACGCCGCCATCGTCGAGATCGATGGCCGAGAACCGCAGGCCGAGTTCGAAGACGCCGAAACCGCCACGGGTGATGCGCTGCGCTTCTGCGACTTTGACGCCACCGAAGACCGCGTAGCTGGTGCCATTGAAGTCGGGCGCCAGGCGATAGGCCCGATTGTCGCCGTTTAGCACCCAGCTCGCCTGGACGTATCCCCCTTGGAAGCTCAGCGGCGATCCGCCATCGAACCGGCCGATCTCGGTTCGCGTGTATTCCGCGCTCACCAGCAGCGGACCGGAGCGATAGGCCAGTTCCGCACCGAGGCGGGCGATGCTCGCCGCATCGCGGATATCGCCGGTATCGACGAACCTCCTCGCGTAGAGGAACGCTTCGGATCGGCTCGAGAGCGAGAGGGGGCTCTCGTCACGCGGCAGGCTGCGGTAGCTCCCGGCGAAGCCGACATGGAGCGTTTGTTTCTCATCGTTGATCGGCGCGTAAGTCACCCGGCTCGTCGAGGCCAAGCCCTCGCTGCCGATACCGGTATTGGCGTTGCCGCCGAAGATTCCGGTGACGACGCTCCAATCCTTGCCATGCCTCCCCACGGCGAAGCCGAAGTTCCGCGCCGGAACGAAGGCGTCGGACAGGGCCCGTTCGGTGAACAGGATGTTGTTGTTGGAGGCGAGTTGGTCGAGGCCGAACGGCTCCTTCTCGTTGCCGATGCTGAAGAGCATGTCCGGCACACCGCGATAGACCAGGACCGCATCGTTGATCGGCGTCACCGGATCGGCGAAATCGTATTGAAATCCGAGGCCAACATCCTTGCCGAGGCTCAGGGTGGTCTCGATCCACGAGCGGCGCACGGCGATATTGTCGCTGAACGGGTCGCCGAAGCCCGATTGGCGGATGCCGGCCGCACCGAAATCGAGGTGGAGCCGGCCGCCGATGCGCAATGTCGCGGCATCGTCGGGAAAGGTCAGGGTGATGCCCTTGTCGTCGACGGTGAGCCGCTCGCCATAGGGGCCGGGCACGCCCTTCGCCTCGATGGCCGGGCCCCTCGGAGCCTCCTCGGCCCGAAGCCCACCCGGCAGGGATAGAAGTGCGGCCAGCGCAGCGAGGCGAGCGATGCGGGTTCTCAACGACGTTTTCTCTCTGGGGAACGCCCTCACCGCGGGCGATCTCGACGGACATTCCCACATTCCGGGCATCGCCACATTCACAGATGAGGCTCGCCCGTCTGCGGATCGCCCCAGCGCATCGCGGCCAGGGCTTCGACGAGATCGCGGCGATCGCCGTCGCCGCCGATCAGGTCGCCGCCAGCATCGATCCGCGCCGCCGGGCCGCCCTCGGCGAGCCGCCGGAGATAGCGTCGTTCGATTCCCGCGAAACCGTCTTCCTCCCAGATGGCGAAGGTCTTCATGAGATGACGGGCGAAGCTCTCCACGAGGATTCCGTGGCCATCCTCGAAACTGAAACCCTCGTTTTCGAGGGAGGTCGAATCCGGCGTCAGGCCCGGATCGCCGGCCCGTGCCTTCGAGGCGATGATCGTGGCGGAGAAGACGAGCCAGTCCGGCACGTCGCCCTCGCCGCAGGTTGCCGGCCATCCGAGACGCCCGCCGCCGAGGCGCGCGCCGTCGAAGCGGAGCGTATCGGGCCAGCCGAACGTCACCGGGACCTCGGGCGGCCCATGGGCGCCGATGGCCTCGGCAAGCGCCACCATGCCGGCGAAGACGGCGCGGCGCGCCGTGGCGAGAGGCTCGTCCGGCTCGAGGATCACCGCAAAGTCGAGCAGCTCTGCGTTCTTTCGCCAGACGAGACGCCCGGTCCGGCCGCCGGATGCGGCCGCGTCGCGGGCTTCGTCGAACGCGCTCGCCGGCCCGGCTGAGATTGCGAGAGAAAAGACGGGCGGCAGGATCAGGTCCGGGTCGTCGGAGCTCGGCGCCATGCGTTTCGGTTCTACCTGCGCCCGTATGTCGGGTCCTAGTTTCGAGCCGTTATAGTATACGATGCACCAACCTGAGCGCGAGTGGGCCTGTACCCTCGCCGCTGTGACCAAACGTTCGGGGTAAATCATTGTCCGACCGGATCGTGTTCGCGTGCTCCTGCGATGAGACCGTCGCCCTCGACGGGCAGGCGATCGGCAAGGCGTGCGGTGGCCGCCTGGAGACCGCCGATCAACTGTGCGGGCGTGAGATCGCCCGGTTCGAGGACGCGCTGGCACAGGGCGCGCCCGTCACCGTCTCGTGCACGCTGCAAGCCCCCCTCTTCACCGACATTGCCGCAGGGGCCGGGGCGGAAGCCCGCGTGACCTATGCCAATATCCGCGAGAACGCGGGCTGGTCGAGGGATGCCGATGCGGCCGGACCGAAGATCGCGGCCCTGCTGGCCGCCGCGGCCGAGACGACGCCCGCGCCGGGCACCGTCGCGATGGTGAGCCAGGGCGTCGCCCTCATCTACGGACGCGACGAAGTCGCCATCGAGGCCGGGCGGCGGCTCGCCGACCATCTCGACGTGACGGTTCTGCTCAACCGCCCGCGCGATGTACCGGTGCCGCGCCGGCACGAGTTTCCCGTGCTCCAGGGCAGTGTCGTTTCGGCGAGCGGGCATCTCGGGGCGTTCTCCCTGCGCATCGACGATTACGCGGTTCCGAGCCCCTCATCCCGCCAATCCCTATCCTTCGGCCCGTCGCGCAACGGCGCCACCTCCACCTGCGACGTGGTGCTCGACCTGACGGGGGGCACGCCGCTCTTTCCCGCGCATGACCTGCGCAGCGGCTATGTCCGGGCGGATCCCGGTGACCCGGCCGCCGTGGAGCGGGCGATCTTCACGATCTCCCACCTCGTCGGCGAGTTCGAGAAGGCGCGCTTCATCGATTTCCAGGCCGATCTCTGCGCGCATTCGCGCTCACGCATCACCGGCTGCACGCGCTGCCTCGAAGTCTGCCCGACCGGCGCCATCGCGCCCGCAGGCGATCACGTCGCCATCGATCCCTATATCTGCGCCGGCTGCGGATCTTGCGCCTCCGTGTGCCCCACCGGTGCGGCGGCCTACGCCCTGCCCGCCGCCGACGGGCTGATGCGCCGCCTCAGGACCCTGATGCGTGCGTATCACGAGGGCGGGGGACGGAACGGCGTGGTGCTGTTCCACGATTCCGAGCACGGCGAGCCCCTGATCGAGGCGCTGGCTCGCTACGGCGACGGCCTGCCGGCCAACGTGCTTCCTGTCGCCGTCAACGAGGTCACGCAACTCGGCCCGGAGGCCGCCGCGGCGCTCCTGGCCTACGGCGCCGTGGGCATTCGCCTCCTCGTCCGTGACCGTCCCAAGCACGACATCGCGGCCCTGCGCCGGATGGCTCATCTTGCCGATACCCTCGCTGGAGCGCTGGGCTACGGTTCGGCCGATGGGACGCCCGTCGTCTCGCTCATCGAGACCGACGATCCAGACAAGCTGGGCTCCGCGCTGACGACCGGAAATCTCGGCACAGCCGCGCCGGTGCCCGCGGCCTTCATGCCGGTCGGCCCCAAGCGCAACGTCCTGCAATTCGCCTTCCGCGAGATGCATGTCGCCGCCCCGGCCCCTGTCGCCGTCGTCCCCTTGGAAGCCGGTTCGCCGTTCGGCGGTCTCGAGTTCCGCACCGAGGATTGCACCCTGTGCCTCGCCTGTGTCGGCACCTGCCCGACCCATGCGCTCAGCGACAGCCAGGATCGGCCGCTGCTGGCTTTCGAGGAAAGTCTCTGCGTGCAATGCGGGCTCTGCTCCGCCACCTGCCCGGAAGATGTCATCTCTTTGAAGCCGCAGGTGGATTTCGCCGCCTGGAGCCAGCCGCGCCGTATCGTCAAGGAGGAAGAGCCGTTCGATTGCGTCTCCTGCGGCAAGCCCTTCGGCACGCGCAGCAGCATCGAGCGGGTCATCGAGAAGCTTCAGGGCCGCCACTGGATGTTCAAGGGCAGCGCCGGCGAGGCCCGGATCCGTACCCTGATGATGTGCGACACCTGCCGCGTCGAAGTCGTGGTGAACGAGGCTTTCGACCCGCATACGGTGCCGGAGCGGTCGAAGCCGAGAACCTCCGAGGATTACTTCCGGGCGCGGGAAACGAGTGGGAGCGGCGGCGCCTGAGAAATAGTTCGGTCGGATTTCCCAGCGGGTGCTCCTGCCAGAGTCGATCATCCCATCCAGTCATCTCATCCCGAGATGCCCGCGTCAGCGGGCCTCGAAGGAGCCCTCCAGTTCGCTCAGTGGGTTCTGGAGCGCTCCTTCGAGGCCGCTACGCGGAACCTCAGGATGAGGTAAAGCCTTGGAGAAACAAATCAAAAAGTGTCTTATAAATAGCCTGCTGCACCGTCTTGCTCCGGGCAAGAACCGACCGAGACGGGAAGATTCATGATGCGTCTCCCCCCCCTTTGATCAAGGCGTCTTCGTCGCCCTCTCGAGGAAACGCACCAGGGCCTCGCGGTCGTCCGGGTTGTTGATCGTCTGCTCGGGCATCTTGGTGCCGGGCGTGTAGCGGGATGGGCCGATCTCGAACAGTTTCGAGATAGTCCGCGCATCCCAGACGATGTCGAGGCCCTTCAGGGCCTGCGAGAACGTGTATCCCTCGGCGGTGGCGACACGCCGACCGAACACGCCGCTCAAGGTAGGGCCGGCTCGCGTGCCGTCCTCCGGCGTCAGGGTATGGCAGGCGACGCAGGCGCGAAATACCTCGGCCCCGTGATCGCCCTTGAAGGCCGCCAGCGAATCCACCGGCCGCGGCATCGACAGCGAGCCGATGGGCTCGCCCGTCCCGGCATTCCATCGACGGACCAGCCTGTCCCCGCCCCCGGTCAGCAATTCGGTTCCGTCCGGCCGGAAGGCGAGCGACCAGACCGGCAGTCCCGGCCCTACGAGGCTGAACGCCACCTTGGCCGCGCCCCGGTCGATCATGGCCACGGTGCCGGCCACCGTGGCAGCGGCGACCCGGCGCCCGTCTGGAGACAAAGCGAGACCGATGACAGGGTTGGTCGCGAGGTCGACCGACGCGCGGATGGTGCCGTCGGCGGACAGGAAGCGGACCACGCTATCCGCACCGGCGGCGACGATCTCGCCCTCCCCGGCCACGGCCACGCTGTTCACCGGCGATGGGAGTTGAACGATGCGCGGTGGCTCGTCGGTCTCGGCGAGGGGCCAGACTCGAAGTGTGGCGTCATAGCCCCCGGTGACCAATCTGCCATCGGGCAGGAAGGCGACGGCGTTCACGTTGCCCGCATGTCCCCGCAGCACCCGCACCGGCCCGCCGGCGAGGAACCGGATATGCGCCGTGCCATCCCAGGAAGCGGAGGCGAGGCTCGCCCCGTCCGGCGAGACCGCGAGGGCCGCGATGGGTCCGGCATGGTCGGAAAAGATCTCGACGGGCTCCGGGCGTCCGGCCTGCCAGAGGGCGATGCGCCCGTCCTCGCTGGCTGTGACGAAGCGGCCGCCATCGAGGGCAGCGACGGCATTCACCGCACCGTCGTGGAAACGAAGGACCGAGAGGGCCGTCCCCTGGTCGATCGCCCATAGAATGCCGGAATGGTCGAACCCGCCGGAAATCGCGATGCGTCCGTCCGGGGCAATCGCCAGCGCCCGCACCGGGCCACCATGACCGCGAAGCTGCGCTGAGCCCGGAAGCGGTGCGGAGAGGACGAGGAGCATCGCGCAGATCGGCCAGACGCGGCGGATCGTCTGTCGAGAGAACCGAGGTCGAACCGACAACCCTGATATCCGCGCCACGCCGTCGCTCTCTTACGGGATCGAGGACGTTGAGAAATAGTCGCGGCGACGCAACCTGTCTTCCCTTCCGGCTACCACTCGGCTGATGCGCCGCAGGCGGGGTTGCTCACCCGCTCGCAATGCCGCATCCGTCACGGCGCATGTCGATCCGGTCCGCGACTTCGGCCTTGATGCCCCTCGACGACGCCTTGGCGCAGCTTCTGGTCGCCGAGCCGGTAAGCGCCATTGTCGTGCCGGTGGGCGATGCGATCGGCTCCGTTCTCGCGGCGGATGTCGTCGCCCCCGCCGACTTACCCACGCATCCGCGCGCGCTGCGGGACGGCTGGGCCGTGGCCGGCAGCACTGTGACGGGTGCCTCGGCCTATGCGCCGGTGACGCCGCTCTCGCCTCCGCCCTGGCTGGACGCGGGCGATGCGATGCCGCCTGGCACCGATACGATTCTGCCGCCTGACGCAATCGACACCGACGGGGACATCGTGGCGGATGCGGCACCGGGCGGAGGTGTCTCCGGCATCGGTCAAGAGATCGCACGGGGAGACGTTCTGGCGCGATACGGGGAACAGCTGACGCCGCTCGGTGCTCTCGCACTCGGTGCCAGTGGGATCGACACAGTCGCGGTCCGCGTGCCGCATGTTCACATCCTCGATATCGGGGGCCATTCCGCATCCACCATCGCGGCTTTGGCGAAGAAGGCGGGCGTTCGGGTGACGTCGAGCCGATGCTCGCGCGAAAGAGAGTCCATCGCCGATGCGCTGCTCGTCCCGGGGGCGGACGCGGTGTTCGTCGTCGGCGGCACCGGTTTCGGCCGCAATGACCACAGCGCCGAGGCCCTGGCACGGCGAGGCCGGCTCGGCGCGCATGGCATCGCGCTTCGTCCGGGAGACAGCGCCGGTTTCGGCTCGATCGGGTCTGTCCCGGTCCTGCTCCTGCCGGGCAGGCCTGACGCCGCCCTCGCGACATTCCTTGCCCTTGGGCGTCCCCTACTGTCGAGGCTCTCCGGAGCGAGCCTCCCCGGCAAGGCCAAAGGGCGTCTCGCCCGCAAGATGTCCTCGACCATTGGAATGAGCGACATCGTCTTTATCGGCCTGAAGAACGAGCGGGTAGAGCCTCTCGGCGGAGCGGATCTGCCGCTGCGACGGTTGATCCACGCCTGGGGCGCGGTTCTGGTGCCGCCGGAGCGGGAAGGCTATCCCGAGGGGGAGTGGATCGAGGTCATGCCCCTGTGAAGCGTCTCGACGCATCGGAGTCGAACGAGGATTTCCTGGCGAGGCTGTCGCGCGCGGCCCGTCAGGAGCAGTTTCTTCATGTGGTCAGCCGAGACGAGGCCGCATCGCGGTTTCGCGCGGCGGTGCCGCATGTGGCGCTGCCATCCGAGAGTGTGCCGCTCGCCGCAACGCTCGGCCGCGCGCTGGCGCGGGATGTAGCCTCGCCCATCGACGTGCCCCCCTTCGACCGAGCCCTCGTCGATGGGTTCGCACTCCGCTCCTCCGACACGCTCGGCGCGAGCGAGGCCGAACCGGCCCGGCTCGGCCTCAACCACGAGATCCTCGCCTGCGGCGTCGCTCCCCGATTGGCGGTGGAGCCCGGCACGGCGACAGCCATCGCCACGGGCGGCATGATTCCACGCGGCGCCGACGCGGTGGTGATGGTGGAGGCGACCGAGATCGCGTCCGGCGAAGGAGCCCTGGCGATCGACCTCGACCGGGGAGCCGCGCCCGGACAGTTCGTTGGTTATGCCGGGTCGGACATGGCGCGCGGCGAGACCGTTCTCCGCAAGGGCACCGTCATCACCGCGCGCGAGATCGGCATGCTGGCCGCCTGCGGCCTCGATGCGGTCGAGATGGTGCGCCGGCCGAGGGTCGCCGTGCTCTCCACCGGCGACGAGCTGTCGCCACCGGGCCAACCCCTGCCGGCAGCCGGCATTTACGATTCGAACGGCGCCATCGTCTCCGCTTCGGTCACCGAGAATGGTGGCGAACCCGTGCCCTTCGGCATCGTCGCGGACGATGAGGCCGCTCTCGAAAGCGTCATCCGCGCGGCGCTTTCGGAGTGCGACGTCGTCGTCCTTTCGGGAGGGACGTCGAAGGGGGCGGGCGACGTGTCCCACCGCATCCTCTCCCGCCTGGGCGAGCCGGGTATCCTCGTCCACGGCGTCGCGCTCAAGCCCGGCAAGCCCCTCTGCCTCGCCAAGGCACAGGGCAAGGCCATCGTCGTCCTGCCCGGCTTCCCGACCTCGGCGATATTCACCTTCCACGAATTCGTCGTGCCCCTGATCCGCTCGCTGGCCGGGCTTCCCCCGCGCGAGGAAGAGAGCGTCGAAGCTGTGCTGCCCCGGCGCATCCCCTCAGAACTCGGGCGCATGGAATTCGTGATGGCCTCCCTCGCTCATGGGCGGGACGCTCCGGTCGCCGTTCCGCTCTCCAAGGGTTCCGGCTCGGTGACGGCCTTCTCGCAGGCCGACGGCTTCTTCGCGATTCCCGCCGCGCGCGCCGGGCTGGACGCCGGCGAGCCGGTGCGCCTCTCGCGGATCGGCGCGGGCACCCGCGCCCCAGACCTCACCATCGTCGGCAGCCATTGCGTCGGGCTCGATGCCGTCGTCGGACGCCTGGCCGAGCGCGGCATCCGGGCCCGCACCATCTGGGTCGGGTCCTCAGGAGGGCTCGCCGCCCTGAAGCGGGGCGAGTGCGAGATCGCCTCGATGCATCTCTTCGATCCCAAGACCGGCCGCTACAATGCGCCCTTCCTGACCCCAGCCTTGCGCCTCGCCGAGGGCTGGACGCGGATGCAGGGATTGGTGTTCCGCCCCGGCGACAGCCGGTTCGCGGAACGCGACGCGGCGGTTGCCGTCGCGGCGCTCCTCCTCGACCCGGACGCCATCATGGTGAGCCGCAACACCGGCTCGGGGACGCGCCTCCTCATCGACGGGCTTCTGAACGGGGCGCGCCCTCCCGGCTACTGGAACCAGCCACGTTCGCACAACGCCGTGGCCGCCGCGGTCGCCCAAGGCCGGGCCGATTGGGGTGTCGCGATCGAGAGCGTCGCGAGTGCCTATGGCCTCGGCTTCCTGCCGCTGGTGAGCGAGCATTACGATTTTGCCTATTCCGAAGACCGAGGGCGGGAGTCGGCCTTGGCCGCCTTCCTCGCGCTGCTCGCCGAGCGGGAAACGGGGGCGCTTCTCGCCGAACTCGGATTTTCCTTGCCGGAGGCCCAGCCATGACGGACCGGACCATGCGGGTCATCGGCCTCGCCGGCTGGAGCGGGGCGGGCAAGACCACGCTTCTCGCCAAGCTCATTCCCGAACTGATCGCCCGCGGCTTCACGGTCTCGACGATCAAGCACGCGCACCACGCCTTCGACGTGGACCAACCGGGCAAGGATTCCCACCGGCACCGGCAGGCCGGCGCATCCGAAGTGCTGATCTCGTCGGCGGCCCGGTGGGTGCAGATGCACGAAGTGCGCGACGGCGCCGAGGCGAGCTTGGCCGACCTGCTGCGCCGCCTCAGCCCCTGCGACCTCGTGCTGGTGGAAGGATTCAAGCGCGAGGGGCATCTCAAGATCGAGATTCATCGGAACGCCAACGGCCGTCCGCCGCTTCACCCGCAAGACGAGAACATCGTCGCCGTTGCGACGGATGCGGAATTCCCCGACGCTCGGATTCCGGTGATAGACCTCGACAATGTCGGTGGAATCGCCGGTCTCGTGGCGGTCATGGCGGAGCCGATCGAGGTCGTCCTGAACAGGCTCGGAGGCCATGGCGCAGCTGACTGACGATTGCTTCGCCTTCGGCGGGCAGCTCATGAGCGTGGACGACGCCCTGGCGCTGATCGCCGAGAGGCTTCCGGTGGTCGCCGGGATCGAGACCGTACCGCTTAACGAGGCGGACGGACGCATCGCGGCGGAGGACGTCATCGCCGCTATCGACTTGCCGCCATTCGATAATTCCGCCGTTGACGGCTACGCGTTGCGCCACACTGACCTTGCTCCCAACGGCGAAACGCGGCTGCCCGTGGAAGGCCGGATCGCCGCCGGCCACGCCGGTCTGGAGATGGGAAGCGGGCCGAGCGCGGTCCGCATCTTCACTGGCGCCAGAATGCCGGACGGCGCCGACACGGTCTTCATGCAGGAGGACGTGACGGTCGAGGGCACCGAGGTGGTCCTACCCCCCGGTCTGAAGCGCGGATCGAACCGGCGGCTCGCCGGAGAGGATGTTGCCCAAGGCACCACAATCATCACGGCCGGCCGTCGACTCCGCCCGCAGGATATCGGACTCGCCGCCGCCATAGGCCGCCCGCATCTGACCGTCCGGAAAAGCCTGAAGGTGGCGGTGTTCTCTACCGGCGATGAACTGGCCGAGCCGGGGGGCGCCCTGCCGCCGGGGGCCATCCACGATTCCAACCGGGTGATGCTGGTCGCACTGCTGAAACGCTTCGGCGCCGAGGTGAGCGACCTCGGCATCCTGCGCGATGACCGAACTCTTCTCGCGGCACGCCTCACGGAGGCGGCGTCCGCCCATGATCTCCTTCTTACATCCGGCGGTGTCTCCACCGGTGAGGAGGATCACGTGAAACCGGCCGTGGAGACCGTCGGCAGCCTCGTTTTCTGGCGACTTGGGATCAAGCCGGGCAGGCCGGTGGCTATGGGCCTCGTGCAGGGGACACCCTTCGTGGGATTACCGGGCAATCCCGTCGCCGCCTACGTGACCCTGCTCTTCGTAGTACGTCGGCTCCTGGCGCGGCTCGGTGGAGAAGATTTCGTTCCGCCATTGGGCATTCCCGTCCGCTCCACCTTTGCCTATCGCAAGAAGGCTGGCCGCCTGGAATTCATACGGGTAAGCCTGCAGCGCGCCGCCGATGGACTGCTCGAAGCGGTAAAATTCCCCCGCGATGGGGCCGGTATCCTCTCGTCACTCACCGACAGTGATGCACTGGCTGGCCTCCCGGGCGAGATTACCCGAATCGAGCCTGGCGATACGATCGAGGTATATCCGCACAGGATGCTGTACTGACGCGGAATCGCCTGTCCTCATACCCGTAAGCGTGACTGAAGCTTGCATTGCACGGGCTTCGGTACGATGTGCCGGGTGCCCTTCGAGACCGCATGCTCCCCGCTTTCGAGCGGGGGGCCGCTCGTTCCGACTCCCTGCCCCTCCGACCTGATCGAAAGCGCCGATGGATTTCCTCGACTCGCACTTCCTCGTCTCGGTGCTGCAGATCGTCTGGATCGACCTGCTCCTTTCCGGCGACAATGCGGTCGTCATCGCCATGGCCTGCCGATCCCTTCCCCCGGAGCAGCGGCGCACCGGGATCCTTCTCGGGGCCGGTACGGCAGTTGGGCTTCGCATCCTCTTCGCCGTCATCATCACTCATCTTCTGGCGGTACCGTTCCTTCGGATCGGTGGCGGGCTGCTTCTCCTTTGGATCGCGGTGAAGCTCGCGCTCGGCGAGGATGACGAGGCACATGCCGTCGGCGACAGCAAAACCTTATGGAAAGCGGTACGGACCATCGCCATCGCCGATGCGGTGATGAGCCTGGACAACGTCGTCGCCATCGCAGCCGTTGCGAAGGGCGAGGTGTCGCTATTCGTCTTCGGTCTTCTGCTCTCGATCCCTCTCATCGTCGCGGGCGCATCGCTGATCACGACGTTGCTGAAGCGCTTCCCCTTGGTGATCTGGGCGGGCGCGGCGCTTCTCGGGTGGATCGCCGGGGAAATGATCGTCACCGATCCCTACATTGCCGAACACGTGGCCTCGGTGCCCCACGCCCATCAGATCGCGGCTGCGATCTGCGCCGTCATCGTCGTCGCCGCGGCCTTCATCTGGAAGCGCATCGCGGCACCGGCTCGGACAGTCGCCGGCCACGGCCATCTGTGAGATGCATCACGAACGAGAAGAGGCCCCTGTCAGGGGGCCTCTCATCTCGCAAAGCTCCTAAATTCTGTTTGGGGTGATCTCAGTTCGCTGTCTCGAGGATTTTGAGATCGAGGGCAGCGAGAGCCATTAGCGGGGGCGGCATGACGACCCCGTCGCGGCGAATCTGCCGAGCGACCCGCTGGCAACCGGCAATGTCATTGGCAGCCGCAGCGGTATTGCCCTGCTCGATGAACTCGGTGCTCGCAGCCTTGGGCGGTGGTGCGGCGGGGGCGGCAGCGGGCGCTGGGGCCGATGCGCCCGAAGGCGCAGCGGCATTCTGTGTCGCTCCCTGGGGGCCGGCCGCGCCGGGACCATTCGGGGCGGTCGGCCCGCTGAGGCCCGAATCCTTCTGTGTCTCACTGCCAGAAGGTTTCTGCGATCCGGAGCCGGGTGCGGTGACCGCTGTGCTAGTCTGGCCCGTAGCTTGACCGGATGCTGCCGCCCCAGCAGGCGCATGCAGGAAGGCTGTGAGTTCCTTGCAGATATTAGCGGGCTTGCCCGTCGGTTCAGCCAGGGCAACGACCGGCAGCAGAGACGCCATCGCCGTCCCCGCTGCGGTGGACAATGCTACGATACGGAAACTCATCATGTCACGGCCCTCCCAAGGCCAAGCCGTCGCATACGTGACGAAACACTTAGTAGGAGAAAGTGCGACGGCCGAGAGGGGTGTCAAGGGCGGGCAATGGCGGTTCGACCGATCGCACTGCGCATTTGATAGGAGCCAAGGCTCATCTGGCTCCCGCGTTAGGGAAGAAGAGTTGTTCCCCCCCGATCCGGTATGCAGCGATGGCGTTCTGCCCCGGGGTGGAAACGAGCCAGTCGATGAAGGCCTGTCCCGCCTTCGCCTTCACGTGTGGATGCTTCTCGGGGTTCACGAGCATCACGCCATATTGGTTGAAAAGACGCTTATCGCCTTCGACCAAGATCTTGAGATCACCACGATTCTTGAATGACAGCCAAGTGCCCCGGTCGGTGAGCAGATAGGCATTGGAGGCCGATGCGGTATTGAGCGCCGGCCCCATTCCCTGACCCACATCCTTGTACCAATCGCCGCGTACCGCGCCGAGATCGAGACCGGTTTCGTTCCAGTAGCGCAGCTCGGCGGTATGGGTGCCCGAGCGATCACCGCGAGAGACGAAGGGTGCCTTGGCGGCGGCGATCTTGCGCAGGGCCTCGACGACGCTGGCGCCGGCCGCGCCGGCCGGATCGTCCTTTGGGCCGACGAGGACGAAATCGTTGTACATCACGGGATAACGCTTCGTACTCCATCCCTCGCTGACGAATTTCTCCTCGGCGGTGGTGTCGTGGACGAGCGCGACGTCGGCATCACCGCGTCGGGCGGCATCGAGTGCCTGCCCGGTGCCGAGGGCGACGACCTTCACGGCAATCCCACTGGCCAGCGTGAACTTCGGCAGCAAATCCTTGAACAGGCCGGATTGCTCGGTGGACGTGGTGGACGCCACCGTGATCGTCTCCTGGGGGGTGGCCAGAACTGGGCCTGTCGCCAGACCAAGGACGGCAATGAGGAGCCCGAGGCTCAGGGCAGAGCGGCGAAGGCGGTCCATGGCATTTCTCCAGCGAGGTAAGCTCGCGCCTGCGGCGAGTGTGGGGATGAGAGAGTGCTGCGGACAGGCCCGTGCTCAACGGCGAGTCCAGCGGCAAGGACGACGACATCTTCGGCGAGACGCATGACCTGGCCGAGGTTGTGTGAAACGAGGACCACCTTCGTACCGGCTTCGGCCATCGACACGACGAGATGCTCGATGGCGTGAGAGGAGGCCGGATCGAGATTGGCGGTGGGCTCATCGAGAAGGAGGAGATCGGGCGCTGTCGCCCAAGCTCGCGCGAGGGCGAGCCGCTGCTGCTCGCCCCCCGACAACCGCGTAGCAGGTGCACCGGCCTTCTCCGCAAGTCCGACGTGATGCAGTGCCGCCCGCACACGGTCGTGTCGCTCGCGCCGGCTTAGCTTGAGTGGCGCTAGAGCCAGCGAAACGTTCGCGGCGGCGCTCGCCCTGATGAGACCGGGCCGCTGGAAGACGAATGCGGTACTTGGTCGAGGATGCGCAGATACGCCAATGCTGATCGTGCCGCTCGTGGGCGCAAGCAACCCATCAATGAGGCGCAAAAGCACGGTCTTTCCCGCACCGTTCGCGCCGATGATCGCCGTGATGCCGGGCGCTGTCACCGCCACATCGACACCGTTGAGGATCGGCATATTTCCGGCTCGGTAGCACAATCCTTCGATCACAAGAGGAAGTGCGGTGCTCATCCATAGGCCCGCATCGCGTAGGACCTGAGCAACGAGGCAACGGCACTGACGGCGATGACGACGGCGATGAGGACGACACCGAGCGCCAGCGCGAGGGGAAGGTCTCCCTTCTGCGTCTCGAGGGAGATCGCCGTGGTCATGGTACGGGTATGCCCGTCGATGTTCCCACCGACGACGAGGACGGCGCCAATTTCCGATATGGCACGGCCGAAAGCGGCAAGAAGCGCTGTCACCAGCGAGAAGCGCGTATCGAAGATCAGGATCGCGGCGCGCTGTGCTCCATTGAGGCCAAGAGAGCTGAGTTGCTCGCCAAGGTGATCTTGCGCATCCGCCACGATTTGGCGCGTGAGTGCAGCGATCAGTGGGACAACCAGGACGGTCTGTGCCGCGATCATCGCACTCGGCGTGAAGAGCAAACCGAGACCGCCGAATGGGCCGGAACGAGACAGGATGAGGTACAGGACAAGGCCGATAACTACCGGCGGTAGGCCCATGGCTGCGTTGAGCAGACCCACAACGAGCCTTCGCCCCGGGAATTGAGACACGGCGACAAGGGCACCGAGCGGCACTCCAAGCAACGTGCCAAGACCGACCGCCGAGAAGCTCACGCGGAGCGAAAGGCCGGCGATGGCGACTACGGCTGGATCAAGGGCTGCGAGCCGCGAGAGCGTCTCCTGGAGGGTTTGAAGCATGGCTCTGATGCTGTGGCGACCGAACCCCTCATGCTATCGCCGGGGAGTATAGTTCAATAGGAAACGACGTGCCTATGAAGGTCGAGTTGTTTGTCGATGGCATCATCTCGGTGGCGAAGGGGCGCATCGCGTTTGGCCCCACGCTGGCGCTCTTGGATGCGGTCGCCTCGGAAGGCTCGCTTCAAGGCGCAGCGACGCGACTGCACGTGTCCTATCGCTCCGCGTGGGGCCGTCTCACCCTCTTGGAGGATATCCTTGGGCAGCCAGTCATCAGCAAGACGAAGGGCCACGGGACCGTTCTGACATCTTTCGGCACTGTCTTTCTCGAGGCACTCGGTCGTGCGTCGCGAGCGAGCCAGGAGATCATCGGGGTGGAAGAGAGGCGATTAGAGATCGCCCTCGCCGTTCTGTCAGGCCTTGCGACCGCACCCCTGGCATTGGCAGTGAGCCACGATTCAGTGTTGTTGGATGCGCTTCACTCCATGGGCGACATAACGGTTTCGATTGCTGGGAGCACGGATGCCCTCGCACAATTGAAAAACGGTCAGGTCGATGGTGCGGGGTTTCATTTCGGCGCAGCGGTCCCAGAGCCGGGCACGATCTTCGCTGACGTTCTGGCTGATCCGAACCTGATCGCCCTTCCGGTTCTACGACGGGAACAGGGCCTCATGATGGAGGCGGGCAATCCCTTCGCAATCTCCGCGATCGTGGACCTGGCAGCGACCGGTCTCCGCTTTGTAAACAGACAGCGGGGCGCGGGCACACGGATATGGTTTGACAGATTATGCGTGGAAGCGGGCATCAATGGGCCGGACATCCAAGGCTACCAGACGGAAGAGTTCACGCATCAGGCCGTCGCGGCCTTGATCGCTTCAGGTGCAGCGGACGTTGCAATGGGCACCCGCGCCATCGCGAAACGCTTCAGTCTCGCATATCTGCCCCTCGGTGAGGAAACCTACTTCCTCGCCGTGAGGTCGTTCGTTGGCCTGCCACGCTTGGAGGCGATCAGAGCAGCAATAAGCCGTCGCGCTGCAATCACACCGGGTTATGCGTGAGCGAGATCATTCGAGTGCTCCTAGAGGGACGAGAGTCGATGTGGCCCTCGCCCTTCGTCTACAGGTCAGTGAGCCAGGATCTTCGAGAGGAAGGTCTGAGCCCGCTCCGAGCGAGGCTTGTCGAAGAAGTCGTCCTTCGTAGCGTCTTCGACGATCTCCCCACGATCCATGAAGACGACGCGGTTGGCGACTTTCCGAGCGAAGCCCATTTCGTGGGTGACGACCATCATCGTCATACCCTCGCGGGCGAGCTCGATCATCACATCCAGCACCTCTCCGACCATCTCGGGGTCGAGAGCCGAGGTCGGCTCATCGAACAGCATGACGATGGGGTTCATCGACAAGGCGCGGGCGATGGCGACGCGCTGTTGCTGACCACCGGAAAGCTGGCCCGGATATTTGTGCGAATGCGCCGAGAGACCAACACGACCGAGGAGCTTGAGGCCGCGATCGTGTGCATCGTCCTTCGACCGTCCGAGGACTTTGCACTGGCCGAGCATGAGGTTGTCGATGATCGACAGGTGTGGAAACAGCTCGAAATGCTGGAACACCATGCCGACGCGCGCACGAAGCTTGGGAAGGTTGGTTCCCTTCGCCTGAACACCGATACCATCGACGGTGATGGCCCCTTTCTGGATCGGCTCCAGGGCGTTGACGGTCTTGATCAGGGTGGATTTGCCGGAGCCTGAAGGACCGCAGACCACGACGACTTCGCCCTTGGTGACCTGGGTCGTGCACCCGTTTAGAACCTGAACCGGGCCGTACCATTTGCTGATGTTGTCGATGGCGATCATCGGCTTTGCCGAAGCCTGGGGATCGATGGCGGACATGGCGGATCCTCGAAAGCTTAGCGAATGATGGCGACACGGCGCTGCAGGCGCCGGACGAGAGTCGAGGCGGTGATGCAAATCACCAGATAGATCGCAGCCGCGAACAGATACATTTCCACGAGACGCCCATCGCGCTGAGCCACCTTGGATGCGGCACCGAGGAAATCGGTAAG
Organism: Methylobacterium sp. WCS2018Hpa-22; assembly: GCF_031843785.1. NCBI lineage: Bacteria > Pseudomonadati > Pseudomonadota > Alphaproteobacteria > Hyphomicrobiales > Methylobacteriaceae > Methylobacterium > Methylobacterium sp. WCS2018Hpa-22. Next base: position 221,233 of record NZ_JAVTJA010000006.1, on the reverse strand, counting down.
CGAGATCACGTAGACGAGGGACGTATCCTGGAACAGCACGATGGTCTGGGTCAGCAGCAAGGGCAGCATGTTGCGGAAGGCTTGAGGCAGGATCACTGTCCGCATGGTCTGCCCGTAGGTGAGGCCGATGGCCTGGGCCGCGGATGTTTGCCCCTTCGGAATTGCCTGGATGCCGGCGCGCATGATCTCCGAAAAGAACGCCGCCTCGAACAAGGTGAACGTTACGAGCGCTGAGGTGAAAGCGCCGACCGAGATCGGACGCGAAGCACCCGTCATCCACTGTCCGATATAGGGAACGAGGAAGTAGAACCAGAAGATCACCAGCACGAGCGGCAGCGACCTCATGAAGTTCACGTAGATCTTGGCCGGGATCGCCAGAGCAGCGATCCCGGAAAGTCGCATCATCGCTATGACGGTGCCGAGAATGATGCCGCCCGAGGCGGCGAGTGCGGTGAGCGTCAGCGTGAACACCATTCCCGTACCGAACAGGTACGGCAAGGATGAGAGGACGACCCCGAAGTCGAAATCCGTAAACATCGGTCCTCTAGTCCCGTCTGGCGGTCGCGAAGGATGGGAAGGCGGATGGTGCGGGCATCAGCGCGATCCCGGGACAGCGATACGTGTCTCGAGCTTGCTCGACAGGGTCACCACGATCAGGCTGATGCCGAGATAGATAACCGTGGCTGCCGTAAAGGATTCGAAGACCTGAGAAGAGAATTCCTGCATCGAGCGCGCCCGCGCGGTCAGTTCGAGCAGACCGATGGTGAGCGCCACCGACGTATTCTTCAGGTTGTTCAAGAACTCCGATGTCAGCGGGGGTAGGATCACCCGGTAGGCATTGGGCAGCAGCACGTAGCGATAGGTCTGCCAAGTGGTGAGACCGATGGCGGTGCCGGCCATCCGCTGGCCACGGGGCAAGGTCTCGATGCCGGTTCGGACCTGCTCAGCGACTCGTGATGCGGTGAAGAAGCCGAGACAGATGACCGCCGTGTAGAACGATGCATTGGGCAGCTGTTTCAGCCAAGTCCCCCAGGAGCCGGGAAGGAGCTCCGGCACGACGTAGAACCAGAGGAACATCTGAACCAGCAGGGGAATGTTCCGGAAAAGCTCCACATACATGGTGCCGATCCGCTGAGCCCCCCGGCTCGGAAGGGTGCGCAGCACCCCAATGAGCGAGCCGAGGGAGAAGGCGATGATCCAGGAACAGAGCGCCGTGGCGATCGTCCAAGACAGGCCGGAGAGAAGCATGTCGGCATAAGTACCGGTGCCTTCCGGCGACGGGTCGAAGAAGACCCGCCAGTTCCAGTTGTAATTCATCGCCTGTCGTCTGCTCCCGTGCGGCGGCTTAGTAAGCGGCCGGGTCGGCGCTGTCGCTCGGCGACGCGAAGGCCTTGATCATCGGCTCGCTCATGGGCAGGTTCAAATTGATGCCGCGCGGCGGGATCGGCTTGGTGAACCAGGTCTCGTACAAGGCTTTGCCCTCGGGGCTCTTGTAGAGCTTGGACGTCGCCTCATCGACCACGGCCTTGAACGGCGCGTCATCCTTGCGGAGCATGATGCCGTAGGGCTCGGGCTTCGACAGGGCCTCGCTGGAGATGGCGTAGGCACCGGGCTCCTTGGAACTGGCGGCCAGCGAGGCAAGCAACACGTCGTCCATCACGAAGGCAGCGGCGCGGCCGGTCTCGACCATCAAGAATGCTTCAGCGTGATCCTTGGCTGGCAGAATCGTCAGGCCGAGGTTGCGCGCGGTATTGGCCTCGTTGATCTGACGGATATTGGTGGTGCCCGAGGTGGAGACGACGGTCTTACCCTTGAGATCCTCGATCGTGTCGAGTTTGGCCGACTTCTTCGCGACGTAGCGGGTCGCGGTGAGGAAGTGGGTGTTCGTAAAGGAGACCTGCTTCTGGCGATCGACGTTGTTCGTGGTCGAACCGCATTCGAGATCGACGGTGCCGTTGGCGATCAGCGGGATGCGTGTGGCGGAGGTGACGGGATTTAGCCTCACCTCGAGCTTCGTGAGCTTCAGGTTGGTCTTCACCGCTTCGGCGATCTTCTTACAGATCTCGAAGGCGTATCCGACCGGCTTCTGATCACCGTCGAGGTAAGAAAACGGAACGGAGGCGTCACGATAGCCGATCGTAATTTCACCGGTCTCTTTGATCTTTTTGAGGGTGCCGGTCAGTTCCTGGGCATTGGCGCCGGCTGCGCCGAGCGTGAAGCTCATTGCCGATGCAAGGACGACCGTCGCCTTCAGAGCGACGGACCTGTGATGACCAAAATGCATGTGAAGGCTAACTCCCGAAGGGGTTTCCGCCGACCGAATGATCGGCTCTCGAGGCTCAACGTAGCAGCGGTCGCGCCCATCGCAATCGGTGAATAAGGGACCACCGGAGATGTCAACCGCTCAGGAAGACTATAGCAATCAACGTGCCGTGCGAGCGGGCTAGATCGCTTTTCGCGAGACAATGCCCTGCGTTTGAAATCACCGGATCCAGAAGGAAGAGGCCGATTATCGATGTGCGGCAGTCATGAAAAAGGCCCGGCTTTTCAGCCGGGCCCATTTTGAACCGTTTCCTTGCATCTCCCAGGGTCGGCGCACGAAGCGCCAACCCCAAAATCGCAGAGGCTTAGAAGTCGCGCTGGACGCGCATACGCACCTGGTAGGTGTCGTCGGCGGTCACGGTGCGAACGGCGCCGGAGGCGATGTTCGCAGCGTTGACGGTGCCGCTCGACTGGGTGCGATCCACGACACGGCCGTTCTGAACGCCGACCTTGGTGTAGAAGCCCTCGACACCGATATCGAGGTCCTTCACTGGCGACCAGATCAGGCTTGCGCCGGCGACGATCTGGTAGGTGTCACGGAGAACCGGGCTCACGTCGAAGGAGACTGTGCCGGGAGTGCCAGTGAACTGAGTGGTGGCACCATTCGTCTGGAAAGCAGCGGCATTGGCGGCGCGAGCGCCACGGGCGAAGGAGAGCTCGCCGTAGCTGCCGAACACGGCCGAACGCCACTCAGGCGACCAGTAGTGCAGGAACGAGCCAACCACCGTGAAGCTGGTGGAGGTTTCGATCTTGCCGGTGAGAGGGTTCAGCGTGGCGTCGGACATGAAGGGATCGAAGGCAGCGCCGTTGATGGTGCTGGCAATCGCGGTGTAGCTGCCGTTGTAGGACGAGTAGCCCGTGTAGAGGGTCGAACCCTCACCGTAGGCTCCCTGCAGGTACAGCGTATCGCCCGGAGCGATGAACGGGGTGTTGATCTTCACGCCACCCTGGACAGCCCAGCCGTACTCGCTCGAGGGATGTCCGGTCACAGCAGTCCCACCAAGACCGGGAACCGAAGCCACAGCGAAGGTAGATCCAACGGGATTTTGGACGTTGATTTCCTTGACGGCAGCTGAGATCTGAGCCGAACCCCAGGCAGCATCGTAGCGCAGAACGCCGACGAAGTCGGGCATCCGGTTACGCTGCGACACGTCGAAGTTCTGGAACGTGTTCGTTGCGCCGAGTCCGACGAGAACCGGAGACGGAGCGCCGGTCACGCCAGTCGCCCCGAAGGTCTGCGAGTAGACGGTGTTGCGACGGAAGGTCGGGTCTTCGAGCGAGACCGTGGCGGAGAAGCCTTCGCCGAACTTAGCCGAATAGGCGAGCAGGTTGGTCGACTGAACGTCGGAGTTCAGGGTCGCGCCAGCAAACTCGAAGTCGTGAGCGTAGAAGTCGAAGAACGAGGAGGCGCGACCAGCGGTGAGGCCGGCGAACTGAATGAACGCCTTATCGGTGTTCACGAACTGCTGAGCGCGACCAGCCTGATCCTGACCGGTTGCAGCGAAGGCGGAGCCGATGCGCTCTTGGGTGCCGGAGCGGAGGCCGCCGGTGCCGCCGGTGCGCGAGGCGAACTGGATACGGGTGAAGGCGCGCAGGGTGCCGTAGGCCGTCTGGGTGCGGGCATCGACGTTGATGCGGGCGAGGCCGATATAGCCGGTCGTGTCACCATTGCCCGAGCCGGAACGGCTGTCCGTCGGCTGGTAGCCGATGTCGAGGCGGGCACGGCCCGAGAGACGGATGCAGGTGTCCGTTCCGGGGATGTAGAAGAAGCCGGCGCCGTAGGCGGAGCAGACGCGGACGTATTCGATCGGCACGGCCTTCTTCACAGGAAGATCGGCGGCATGCGCTCCAACGACCGACGCAAAACCTGCGGCGGTACCGAGGAGTGAGCTCTTCAAGAGCTTCATTGATATCTCCAAAAGCTTCGAGACCCGAGGGATAGGCAACTTCAACACGGCGTCGACCGATGTTCGTTTGCCTTTATTTGTTAGCCAGGGGAGCGTTTCATCGCCCCGTTCCGGCTGTGCCCCGGGGTTTCCCCAGTGCGTTTTCACTCTGTGCGAGCGGGTCCCGCCGGGCAACTCGGAATCGTGAATGCCACGGCGGTTGTGAACCGCTGTGGCGGCGTTGCAACGTTTGTCAGGCGGCAAACCATGTCATCGCTGAGGTCGCATGCTGTGCAGAGGTTGGCCCCGGAGAAGAAAAGCAATGCATCGCGCTGCGCTAATGGCATTACTTGTTCACGCCAGCGCACCCTTTGCTTAGTTTTTGTGCTCTGCACCGTCACTGAACCGTCATAAAGAGAGCCAGGACCCCGTTCCAGCGCCTGTACCGGAACGACGGGGCAGTCGGGACGCGTTAGCCGTCAGGCCCCCTGATTGGTCCGTCTCACACGCGAAGGACGTGTCATGGCTTCGAGCTCCAACAGATGCTCGAGCTGATTCTCCGTCAGCAATCCCTCCTCCAACACGATCTCGGCGACGGGGCGATTCTCTGCCAAGGCACGTTGGGCGACTCTGGAGCAAGCCTCGTACCCCAGGGTCGGCACAAGGGCGGTAACGAGGCCGATCGAACCATGGACGAGGGAGCGGCAGCGTTCGCGATCCGCCTCGATCCCTTCGATGCACCGTTTCGTGAGGGTATCGACCGCGGCGGTAAGCATGCGCAGGGAGCTGAGAACGCAATACCCGATCGTCGGCTCGAAGGCGTTGAGCTGAAGCTGGCCTCCCTCTGCGCAGAGGGTCACGGTGAGGTCGTGGCCAATCACCAGGAAGGCGACCTGGTTGACCACCTCAGGAATCACCGGGTTGACCTTACCCGGCATGATCGATGAACCGGCCTGGACGGCCGGCAGCCGGATCTCGCCGAACCCAGTGCGCGGGCCGCTGGAAAGCAGGCGCAGATCGTTGCAGATTTTAGAGAGCTTGACCGCCACGCGTTTCAGCACGCCGGAGAACAGAACGAACGCTCCGAGATCGGATGTCGCCTCGATCAGGTTCGATGCAAGGACCATGGGGTGCCCGGAAATGCGTGACAGCTCTTCCACCGCCAGGGATGCGTAACGAGGATCGGCATTGATTCCGGTGCCGATGGCTGTGGCACCGAGATTGACCTCGCGGAACAGCCCGACGATCTCATTCAGCCGGGCCACGTCCTCTTTCATGGTGGCGTGGAACCCATCGAATTCCTGGCCGAGGGTCATCGGTACCGCATCCATGAGTTGGGTGCGGCCCATCTTGAGGACATCGGCGAACTCAACGGCCTTGCCCTTGAAAGCGTAGGCGAGGTCGTCGAGCGCCTTAATGAGCGGCTGGGTGGCGAAAATGACCGCAAGTCTCAGCGCCGTCGGATAGGCGTCGTTGGTGGATTGCGCCATGTTGACGTCGTCATTGGGGTGGAGCGCCTCATAATGCCCTAGCGGGTGCCCCATCAGTTCCAGGGCGACATTGGCGATCACCTCGTTGGCATTCATGTTGGTCGACGTGCCAGCGCCGCCCTGAATCGCATCCACCACGAAGGATTCGGCAAAGCGCGGCTCAGTGGCGACGAGAATACAGGCGCGGTCGATGGCGTCGGCCTTGTCGGCGGCCAGGTAGCCAAGTCGCCGGTTGGCGCGCGCAGCGGCCTGCTTCACAAGAGCGAGGCTTCTTACGAATTCAGGAAAGTGCCCCACCGGAACACCCGTGATGGGGAAGTTCGCGACCGCGCGCTTGGTATGGATCCCCCAATAGGCGTCGGCGGGGACTTCGCCGTAACCGAGAAGGTCGTGCTCCGTGCGAGTCCGTGCGCCCTCCATCTCGACGGTTCGCACTGTTGCGACAGCGATGTTCTCGGTCGGTATCTCGGTGACCGTCTGCGTGTCCGTCGCCATCGATCTTCTCCCTCGCCCTGCGCTCGCAGCGGCTCTGCGGAAGGCCACACGCGGCGGCACGACCGTCAAGCGCTTTGGAGGTCCAATCCTGACATCGGCTCAGTCCTGAAGCCGCATGAATAGCCGCCGACCTCAGGTTATCGACTCATTCCGCGTCGCTGCAGACGCCGATGCAGCGATGATCGGATGAGGTGCGAGACGGCTACTCGGAGCGCGCAGAAACAATCGTCGAGCGACAAAAGCTTGTGCCGGTGGAAGGTGACGATGACCGCCGCTTCGTTGGTCGCAAGCACGGAAGAGAGCGGCGTCTTCGACCCCGTCGCCGCGTCCTCCAAGAAGACACGCTTTCACCACATCACGACGTCTTGGGGGTCAGTCCATGCTTTGCGGCGAGATATTCAAGTGAAGCTATCGAGCGCTTTAGCGCTGCTATGATTGCCTCAATCGTTGTGGCGCAGCGGTGAAGATCCTGTCCAATGACGCCTCCCGGATGCGGCGGCCTTAGCTGACCCCATGCCGCCACACCGCAGGACTGCGCATCCGAGAGTATTCCTCTTGGCGGGTCATTTCCTTCGTAGGCCTGACGCGACCCTTGCTGCCCTACGGATTGCTTCAGGCTGCGGCTCGCCGGCCGGCACGACCCAACTGCCGCCGACGCAGAGGACTTGGCCGACGGCCAACCAGTCCGGTGCCGTCGCTTCGGTGATTCCACCCGTCGGGCAAAAACAGACCTTTCCGAACGGGCCGGTGAGGGCCTTCAGCGCCTTTACGCCACCGGCGGCCTCGGCAGGGAAGAACTTGAACCGGTCGAGCCCGTGATCGAGGCCGCGCATGATGTCGGCGGCATTGGCAATCCCCGGCAGGAAGGGAATGCCGCGGTCTAGCGCGGCTTTCGTCAGCGGATCGGTGAGACCGGGGCTGACGATGAACTGCGCGCCGGCGCTCATTGCCGCATCGAGATCCCGCTCGTTGAGTACAGTGCCCGCGCCGACCACAGCACCCTCGACCTGCGCCATGATGCGGATCACCTCGAGGGCAGCGGGGGTCCGCAGGGTGACCTCCAGCGCCGTCAGGCCGCCATCGACGAGGGCCCTGGCGATCGGCTCAGCATGGGCAGCCTCTTCGATCACGAGGACGGGAATCACGGGAACGGAGCGCATCAGCGCGTCGATGGTCGTCATTGAGAACCGTCCTTGGCGAAGGGTGGAGTGTTCGGTCGGTCGTGGAAGCGTCATGCAGAGAGCCAATGCGCCCTCCCCGGACCGGACAGCGTTGGCTAGAGTCCGGCGGCGCTGAGCATCGCGGAGGCGCCCTGCTCGGCGCCATCCGCCCCATGGCGCATGAAGGCAAAAAGCTCCCGCCCGGTACCGAAAGCCGGCGGAGGCGCTGTCGCATTTCCCCGCGTCTCCCATTCGGACGGATCGACGAGCGCTTGAAGCGTACCATCCTCGGCGCTCAGGCGAACGATGTCGCCGTCGCGAAGCTTTCCCAGTGGGCCGCCTCCGAGGGCCTCCGGGCTCAGATGGATCGCGGCCGGCACCTTGCCAGACGCACCGGACATGCGCCCGTCGGTCACGAGGGCGACGCGGAAACCACGATCCTGAAGGACACCGAGTTGCGGCGTCAGCTTGTGGAGTTCGGGCATTCCGTTGGCTTTCGGTCCCTGGAACCGCACTACCACCACGACGTCCCGCTCCAGTTCACCCGCCTTGAAGGCGGCCATGACGTCGTCCTGATCGTCGAACACCCGAGCCGGAGCCTCCACCGTCCAGCGCGAAGGGTCGACGGCGCTGGTCTTGAAAGTGGCACGGCCGAGATTGCCCTTCACCAGCCGCATCCCGCCATCCGGCTGGAAGGCGTTGGCGGGGCCGCGCAGGATGCTCTCGTCATGCGAAGCCGCCGGCGCGTCCTCGAACACTAGCTCGTCCTCGATCAGCTTCGGGTCGCGGGCATGGTCGCGCAGGCGCCTGCCGGCCACGGTGAGGATGTCGTCGTGAAGCAGGCCCGCGTCGATGAGGCTGGCGATGACGTAGGACATGCCTCCAGCGGCGTGGAAGTGGTTCACGTCCCCGGAGCCGTTGGGATAGACCTTTGCCACCTGCGGAACGACGGCCGAGAGCCGGTCGAAATCCTCCCAGTCGACGATGATCCCGGCGGCCCTGGCGATTGCCGGCAGGTGGATAGCGTGGTTGGTGGAGCCGCCGGTGGCCAACAGGCCGATGATCGCGTTGACGATGGCTTTCTCGTCGACGCAGCGCCCGAGGGGCCGGTAATCGTTGCCGGAAGCACCGATCTCCGTGAGCCGGTGGACGGCTGCGCGGGTCACTGCCTGGCGCAGCTTCGTACCGGGATTGATGAAAGAGGCGCCGGGCATGTGCAGGCCCATCACGTCCATCATCATCTGGTTGGAATTGGCGGTGCCGTAGAAGGTGCAGGTTCCCGCCCCATGATAAGAGGCGGATTCCGATTCCAGAAGCTCGTCGCGGCCGACCTTGCCTTCGGCATAGAGCTGGCGGATGCGCTGCTTCTCCTTGTTGGCGAGGCCCGAGGGCATCGGCCCGGCCGGGATCAGGATCTGCGGCAGATGCCCGAAGCGCAGGGCGCCGATGAGCAGCCCCGGCACGATCTTGTCGCAGATGCCGAGCAGGGCTGCCCCGTCGAACATGCCGTGACTGAGGCCGACCGCCGTGGAAAGCGCGATGGTGTCGCGTGAGAACAGCGACAGTTCCATGCCGCGCTGCCCCTGGGTGACGCCGTCGCACATGGCGGGGACCCCGCCTGCAACTTGCGCCGTTGCCCCGACCTCGCGGGCGAACAACTTCATCTGCTCAGGGTAGCGGCCATAGGGCTGATGCGCAGAGAGCATGTCGTTATAGGCGGTGACGATGCCGATATTCATGCCCCGGCCGGCCTTGATCGCCGGCTTGTCCTCGCCGGAGGCCGCGAAGCCATGGGCGAGGTTGCCGCAATTGAGCATCGGCCGGTGCACGCCGCCGTCGCGTTCGCGGGCGATCAGGTCGAGATAGGCGCGCCGGCTCGCCTTGGAGCGCGTCACCACGCGCTCGGTGACGGCTGCGACTTCCGGGTGAAGCTCGGTCATGGCAGATCCTTCCCTCGCTGATGCGAAGCCACCTGCTGTCAGGAACGTAGAGGGCTCGTCTCGCAGGCGATAGATCGGTCGCCGCGCGGTACGATCAATGACCGGATCGGCTCAGCACGTTTCAGGCCATCGCGGTTCGAAGCGGGTGATGGTGCGGACGGCGGGACTCGAACCCGCACAGCCTTTCAGCCGCAAGATTTTAAGTCTCGTGCGTCTACCGGTTTCGCCACGTCCGCATTGCGAGATCAGCGGTAACGAGGCGAGGCTCCGAGATCAAGGCGCCCAGCCGTAGAGCCAGTCGTAGCGGCGGCCCATTCCGGTGGGACCGAGCCGGCGCATCACGGTATTGCGGGCAAAACCGAGGAGCGCCCCGGCATGATAGGTCCGGCCGTTGCCGCGTGCCGCCGCTTGCACGCGCTTGGTGCGAGGCACGCGTCGTTTCGCGTAAGCCACCATCGATCCCGCTACGTCATCGGCTCGCAGCGTCACGGCGAGGACGGCTGCGTCCTCAATGGCGAGCGCTGCGCCCTGAGCCAGGAACGGTAGGACGGGATGGGCCGCATCGCCTAGCAGGGCCACCCGCCCCCGCGCCATCGGTCGCGCAGTCGGCCGGTCGACGAGCGACCAGACCAGCCAGGAATCAGGTGCAGTCAGAAGCTCGGCAAGAACAGGGGTCGCGTCCGGAAACTGCGCTCGCAGGACCGCAGACTCGCCGAGCTGCCCCCAACCCTCGCTGCCGATGCGCTCGGGCACGACCGCCACGATGTTGATGCTCCGTCCACCCTGGATCGGGTAATGCACGACGTGCCGTCGACGCCCGAGCCAAAGACCGGTCTCGTCGCCCTGTAGTTCCGGCGGGGCGGAATCGATCGGTATCGTCGCCCGCCAGGCAGCCTCTCCGCAGGACCGCAAGGGCTTTCCGTCGAAATGGCCCCGCAGCGTGGATCGCACACCGTCGGCGCCAACCACGAGATCGACCGCCAGCGTGTCGGTTTTCGAACCTTGCCCGCTTTCCAGTGTCAGTTCGACGGAGGAGGCCGACTCGGCCAGCCCTCGCACATCCCGCCCCATAAGCAACCGGATTCCCGGCCGGCTACGGACGGCATCGAGAAGGAGCGTCTGCAGATCGGCCCGGTGGATGACATAATAGGGGGCGCCATGGCGACTGCGCAGATCGGCACCGAGTTCGACACCGCCGATCTCGCGGCCCGTCCCGAGGGCACGCACCACGACCCTTGGCGGTTCGCTCGCCGCCCTGCGAAGGGCCGCACCGAGGCCCAACCCAATGAGAACGCGGCTCGCATTCGGAGAGAGCTGCAGGCCGGCCCCGACCTCACTGAACCCCGTCCTCCGCTCGACGAGCGTCACTTCATGCCCGGCGGCATCGAGAGCGAGAGCGGCAGTCAGGCCTCCAATGCCCGCGCCGACGATAGCTACAGAAAGGCCAGTCCTGACTGAAGGGATTCGAACGCCATGAGAATCGTCGGACACCTGCGGGTCTCGTCGCTACGAAACGCTACGCGATCAGGCCGCCTTCGCCCCGTGGTCATCCCAGACGGCGGCGGCCGGATCGGCAGTCCCAGCTTTGAGGGTTGCGCGGTAGCGGTAAAGCGTCGAGCAGTACTGGCAGATGATCTCGTCATCGCTACCCATATCGAGGAACACGTGCGGATGATCGAAGGGCGGCTTGGCGCCGATGCACATGAACTCCTTCGAGCCCACTTCGATGAGGGCGACCCCGAGGTCGTTGTGGAAATGCGGCACCGCCTTGTCAGCCATCGCCCGATCCTGCCTCCGGCCCGCCGAGGTGACCCCCGACCGGGCAACATTGGTCCATCGCAGGCATTCTCTAGCCCCTCGGCGGCGTGAAGCCTAGCGCCGACGATTCCCCAGGCCCAGCAAAAAGCCGGCGGCGGATTGCCTTCACCGAACACGAAACCGGAAAAGCAGTCGCTGCCGGCAAAACCGTCTACCGTCTACCGTCTAGGGTTGGCCTCCAGCGCATGCCGCCGTAGATAGATGGTTCTCACCGCTGCTTTTACGAAACCACACTTGTCATGACCCAGAACGAACAGGCCGTTGTCGAAGGCGGACGCCGCGCGCCTCGGCCGCCGATTCACGGTCCCGAAGGGTTCGAGGGCATGCGCAAGGCCGGTCGCCTGACGGCAGAAGCCCTCGACGTGCTGATGGAAGCCACGGCGCCGGGTGTGACCACGGAAGCGCTCGACCGCCTCGCCTACGAATTCGCGATGGATAACGGCGCTTACCCGGCCTCGCTACTCTATCGAGGCTACCCGAAATCGATCTGCACATCGATCAACCACGTCGTCTGTCATGGGATCCCCAACGACAAACCCTTGCGCGAGGGCGATATCGTCAATCTCGACATCTGTTTGATCATCGACGGATGGCACGGGGATAGTAGCCGCATGGCCTATGTCGGCGAGGTGCCGCGTAAGGCGGCACGCCTGTGCGAGATCACCCACGAATGCCTCATGCGTGGCATTGCGGCGATCAAACCGGGAGGCTCGACTACGGATATCGGCCGCGCGATCCAGGCCTATGCCGAAGCGGAGCGCTGCTCGGTGGTGCGAGATTTCTGCGGGCACGGTCTGGGTCGCACCTATCACGATGCCCCGACGATCCTGCATTATGTCGAGCCGAGCTACGACGTGGCCTTCCAGCCCGGACAATTCTTCACGGTCGAACCCATGATCAATCTCGGTAGACCGGCGGTGAAGGTTCTCTCGGACGGCTGGACAGCCGTAACCCGAGATCGATCGCTCTCGGCTCAGTTCGAGCACACCGTAGCCGTGACGGAAACCGGCGTCGAAGTGTTCACCTTCTCGCCCAAAGGCCTGCATCAGCCAATCAATCCATCTGCCTGAAAGCGATCGATCCGGAGGCAACACGATGACGCGCCTCCCCGTCGCATCGGCGAGCGAGACCACAGGATCGCTGGAACCGCATTATCTCGGACATCGCGACCGGTTGAGGGCCCGATTCGCCCAAGCCGGCGCCGATGCACTGCCCGACTATGAGCTGCTCGAACTCGTTCTCTTTCGAGCGATCCCGCGCCGGGACGTAAAGCCCCTGGCAAAGGCTTTGATTCGGCGGTTCGGCAGTTTCGCGGAAGTCGTGAGCGCAGAACCGAACCGTCTCGCGGAGGTGGACGGCGTCAGCCAGGGCGTGATCGCCGATATCAAGCTGATCGAGGCGGCCGGCCATCGCCTCGCTCGGGGTGCCATCGCCGCGCGCCCCTTGCTGTCCTCCTGGGCTGCACTCCTCGAGTATTGCCGCGCGACCATGGCCTTTTCGCCGCGCGAGCAGTTCCGCGTGCTGTTCCTGGACAAACGCAACCACCTCATCGCCGACGAAGTTCAAGGTCGGGGCACCGTCGACCATACTCCAGTCTATCCACGTGAAGTCGCTCGCCGCGCCCTCGAACTCTCGGCCACCGCCATCATCCTCGCCCACAATCACCCATCCGGTGATCCGACACCGTCGGCGGCGGATATCAAGATGACGCGGGAGATTGTTGGAATCCTCGATCCATTGGGAATTATCGTCCACGACCATGTCATTCTCGGACGCGATGGACACGCGAGTCTGAAAGGGTTGAAGCTGATCTGAACGTGCTACTCTGACGTTGGGATTAGGCGGATCGTTTGGCGGACGGCGATCGGGAGACAACGTCGGCCTGATGTGACGTGCACATCGACCCGGTGGCGCGCCTCTTGCGACGATGCCGAGATAAAAGGGGAGGCGCGAATGGCGCTCGCTGCGTTCGACGAGATGAATGGGATACCCGGCGCCGTAATGGGCGATTCCGCGGTACGAGAAGCCTATGACAGTCTGAAATCCTGGCTCGACACGACTCCGCCCGAGCATTTCAATACGCGTCGTAGCCAAGCCGAAATGTTATTTCGGCGGATCGGCATCACCTTCGCCGTTTACGGTGCAAACGAATCCACTGAGCGGCTGATCCCTTTCGACATCATCCCACGGGTTATCACCAAGCCGGAATGGAGCTTCCTGGAGCGCGGGCTGAAACAGCGCGTCACCGCGATAAATGCCTTCCTCAGCGACATCTATGGCGCGCAGGAATGCATCAAAGCCGGGATCATTCCGGCTGATCTGGTCTATCGCAATCCGCACTACCGGATGGAGATGCGGGCCTTCAAAGTCCCGCACGATCTCTATGTGCACATCGCCGGTATCGATATCGTCCGTACCGGCGAGAGCGACTTCTTCGTGCTCGAGGACAATGCCCGCACGCCGTCCGGCGTCTCGTACATGCTGGAGAACCGGGAAGTGATGCTGCGGCTCTTCCCCGAATTGTTTTCGCGCCATCGCGTGGCGCCGGTGGAGAATTATCCGGATTCCCTGCTCGCGACCCTACGCAGCCTGGCCCCGCAGACTGCGACCCGAGATCCCTCCGTCGTATTGCTCACCCCCGGTCGCTACAATTCGGCTTTCTACGAACACTCCTTCCTGGCCGACAAGCTTGGCGTCGATCTGGTGGAGGCATCTGACCTCTTCACCAAGGACGACGTCGTCTACATGCGCACCACGGAAGGCCCGCGCCGAGTCGATGTCATCTACCGCCGCCTGGACGACGATTTCCTCGACCCCCTGGTGTTTCGCCCCGATTCGGTTCTCGGTGTGCCCGGCCTCATGAATGCCTATGAGCGCGGGACGGTAACCCTTGCCAACGCGGTCGGCACCGGTATCGCGGACGACAAGGCGGTCTACAGCTACATGCCGGAGATCGTGAAATTCTTCACCGGCGAGGAGCCCATCCTTCACAACGTGCCGACATACCGGTGCCGCGAAAAGGAGGCCTTCTCCTACGTGATGGATAATCTGGCCGATCTCGTCGTGAAGGAAGTCAACGGGTCGGGGGGCTACGGCATGCTGGTCGGTCCGCATGCCACGAAGCGGGAAATCGAAGATTTCGGGCGCAAGCTCCGCCACTCACCGGATGGGTTCATCGCCCAGCCGACCCTTGCTCTCTCAACGTGCCCAACATTCGTTGCATCCGGCGTCGCACCGCGCCACGTCGATCTGCGACCGTTCGTGTTATGCGGCTCCGACGAAATCAGGATCGTTCCCGGCGGTCTGACACGTGTTGCCCTCAAGGAAGGGTCGCTCGTCGTCAATTCGAGCCAGGGCGGTGGCACCAAAGACACTTGGGTACTCGACGCCTGACATCACGTTCGAACTCACCTCGCGCGAGAGGTGGATCGTTTTCTCGTCTATCGCCTTAACGGAAGCCCATGCTGTCCCGGACCGCCGACAATCTTTACTGGCTCTCGCGCTACGCCGAGCGGGCCGAATTCGTGGCTCGCATCCTCGATGCGGCTCACCGGCTCGCGGCCCTGCCGTCGAGCTACGGCGGTGGCGAGACCAACGAATGGGCGTCGGCACTGGCTTCGGCGGGAGACCCGGAAGTGTTCAAGACGCTTTATGACAGCGTCAACGAAGCGACCGTGTGCAACTTCCTGGCTTTCTCACCGCACAACCCTTCTTCGATCCGCTCCTGCATCGAGACGGCGCGAGAAAACGCGAGGTCCGTGCGTACTGCACTGACCACGGAAATGTGGGACGCGATCAACGGTGCCTGGCTCGAACTGCGCAACTACGAAGGTCGTGACCTCACTCGCGATGAGTTCAGCCGTTTCCTCGAATGGGTGAAAGGTGTGTCCCTCGCGTTCGACGGCTCAGCCTATCGTACGATGCTACGGAACGACGCCTATTGGTTCACAAGACTCGGCACCGCCATTGAGCGGGCGGATAATACCGCCCGTATCCTTGATGTGAAATACCGTATTCTTCTGCCGGCCACTGAGAAAGTCGGTGGAAGCCTTGATTATTTCCAATGGACTACGATCCTTCGTGAGGTTTCGGCTTTTAACGCTTATCATTGGGTTTACCGTGAAAGCGTCAAACCGCTTCTGGTCGCCGACCTGCTCATTCTGAACCGGCAGATGCCGCGCTCCCTGACAAATTGCTACGGCATGCTGGTGGAGCATCTCGATCTCATCGCCGACGCCTATGGCAGGCGTGGGGCTAGTCAGCGATTGGCCAGCAACACTCTCGCACGCCTTGAAAGCGAGAATATCGACCGGGTCTTCCGGTCGGGGCTACACGAGTTTGTCACCGCCTTTATCGTCGAGAACAATCGCCTCGGCGCGGCCGTCATCGAACAATATCTGGTGTAGGGTTCCGTCGAATCCTGAGCTCTGCAAGAGACGTCCATGCGCATCCGCGTTTTCCATGAGACCAACTACACTTACGAGCAGCCCGCTCGCGGCCTGATCCAACTCTTGCGTCTTCGTCCGCGTGACCATGACGGGCAATACGTCCGTCGCTGGCGGATCGAGCCGTCTGTGGATGGGCGGGTCAGCGAGCGCGAGGACGGCTTCGGTAATGTCACGCACTGGTTCACGGCGGACGAGCCTGCGGATGCCCTGACCATCCGGGTGACCGGCGAAGTCGACACCAACGAGATGCACGGGATCGTCCGCGGCACGGTGGAACGCCTTCCAGACGTTTTCTACCTGCGCGATTCCGATTTGGCGGTGGCCAATACCGAGCTTCAGGCGTTTGCCAAAAGCGTGGTCGACGAAGGGGATTCCTCAGTGCTCCCCTGCCTCCACCGTCTCCTTGCCGCTGTCTTCGACACGGTCGCGTTCGAGCCGGGTCCGGCCAGCGCCAGCACCACCGCTGCGCAATCCTTTGCCGCCGGAAAGGGCGTCTGCCAGGATCTCGCCCATATTTTCATCGCGGCCGCGCGACATCTCGAGATTCCTGCTCGCTACGTCTCGGGCTATTTCTTCCACGCCGAAGGCGGGGAGGACCAGGGAGCGGGGCATGCTTGGGCGGAAGCCCTGGTGCCCGGCCTTGGATGGGTAGGTTTCGACCCTGCAAATGGTATCGCTACGACCGAGGCGCATATCCGTGTCGCCATCGGGCTGGATTATTTGGGTGCGGCCCCGATCAGAGGCAGCCGGATGGGTGGCGGGACTGAAACGCTCGAAGTAAAGCTTCGCGTCGAACAGGTCCAAGCCGCCGTCCAGGTTTAATCTGTCGCATCGTGAGGCATGGCTCGAGATTCTCGGGCCATCGGGGGTATCGGTATCATGACCTATTGCGTCGGGCTCCTCGTCGAGGAAGGACTCGTGATGGTTGCCGATACCCGCACGAATGCGGGACTCGACGACATCTCGACCTATCGCAAGCTGCATCATTTCAACGTGCCGGGCGAACGGGTGATGATGCTGGCCTCGGCTGGCAATCTATCTGTGACGCAGTCGGTACTCAGCATGTTGGCCGAGGGCGTCTCTGGCGATGACGGCGAACCTACACTGAAGATCACCGAAACCACGACGATGTTTCAGGCGGCCCAGCTCATCGGCAAGGCGATCCGCCGTGTGCGTGCCATCGAGAAGGCCGGGTTCGAGGCAGCGAACCTGCGATTCTCCATCTCGCTGCTGTTCGGCGGTCAGATCGGCAATGAGCCGATGCGCCTGTTTCTCATCTACTCGGCCGGAAACTTCATCGAGTGCAGCACCGACGCACCGTTCCTTCAGATTGGTGAGCATAAATACGGCAAGCCCATCCTCGATCGGGCCGTGAAGTTCGAGACGGACCTCTATGACGCCCTGAAGGTGGGCCTCGTTTCCATGGATTCGACGATGCGTTCGAATCTGGGTGTGGGTTTGCCGATCGATATCGCCGTGTGCCGACGCGATGCCCTCGACCTTGAGGTGAGCCATCGGATCGAGGCAGGAGAGTCATATTTCCACGATTTACGGGAGCGGTGGTCGGCTGCTCTGCGCGCGGCGCACCGGGCTATCCCACGTCCTCCCTACGGGCCTGCCCCGCGCTAGCCCGGAGCCTCCCAGGCTTCGCGATAGGCACGTACCGCCCCCTCCGGATCCTTGGCCCTCATGACCCCGCCCATGATCGCAATTCCGGCAAAGCCGGCATTGCGGCAGGCGCGGGTATTCAGCGGGCTGATTCCCCCTAGGGCAAGGACCGGTATCTCACGCCTACGAGCAGATTGGAGCGCAGCCGGCCTCAGTGCGGGCCCGTATCCCGGCTTGCTTTGCGTCGCGAAAATTGGGCTAAGGGTCGCGTAGTCCACGCCCAGTTCAGCGGCCCTGTCGATCTCGGCTGGAGAATGGGCCGAGATGCCAACCAGGCATACGGATGGAAGTTGTTGCTTTGCCGAAAGGATATCCTCTCGCTTAGCGCCACCACCGAGATGGACACCGTCTGCTCCGATCGCACAGGCGAGCGCCACGTCTCCCCCCACAATGAAAGCGGCACCCATCCTACGCACCGGAATGATCAGGTCTCCGGCAAGGGATTGGCGAGAGGCCGCGTCGAGATCGCGGTCCCTGAACCAGATCCAGCGGACACCGCCGGTGAGGGCCGCCTCGACCCTTTCAACCAACGGGATGTCACTCCCCGTCCGGTCCGTTACGACGAGTAGACCGGATGGTTTCGGCGTCACGAGCCCACGAGACCGAGCTGCGGGCTCGACGGATCAGCGCGGCCTCGCTTAGGGATTCGCCCAGCAAGATGGGCAAGGCGACCGGCCTCGACCGCATGACGCATGGCGCGAGCCATGCGAACCGGATCGTCCGCTTTGGCCACAGCGGTATTGAGAAGACAGCCCGCCGCGCCGAGCTCCATGGCGACCACAGCATCGGAAGCGGTGCCGATTCCGGCATCGACAATGACCGGCACACTGGCCCGCCGACAGATCAACTCAAGATTAGCTGGGTTGGCGACCCCCATACCAGACCCGATCAGGGAGCCCATCGGCATCACCGCCGCGCAGCCGATATCAGCAAGCCGCTGACATACGACGGGGTCGTCATTGCAATAGGGCAGGACAACGAACCCATCATCGACGAGATGGCGACAAGCGGCCAGCAATTCGGACACGTCCGGGTAAAGCGTTTCCCGATCACCGATGACTTCGACCTTTATCCAGTTCGTATCGAGGGCTTCACGGGCGAGATCGGCGGTCATGATCGCATCGCGAGCAGTCTCGCAGCCAGCAGTATTGGGCAGGAAACGATAGCCCTTCAGGCGTCGCACGGTATCCGAACCATGGCCTTGCAGCGAGACGCGGCGAATCGAGGCGGTGACGACCTCTGCACCGGATGCTTCGACCGCATCGACCATGATGCTCTGCGTTGGATAACCAGCAGTGCCGATGAAAAGGCGGGAGCTCAAGGCCACGCCGGCGATGACCAATGCATCGTCCGCAGCAGTTTCGATCGTACGTCCGTTCATGATGATTGTCCTCCGGCTATCCGCCCTGCATGGCACGCACGATCTCGACCTTGTCGCCTTCCGTGATGTCGGTCGTCTCCCAATCCCGCCGGCGAACGACCGTGCCGTTCACCGCGATGGCAATGCCCTGCGGGCTCTCAATACCGGTCAGCTCCGCCTCGAGCCGGAAGAGCGCCGACACATCTCCGGCCTCGATCTCGCGAGGCTGTCCGTTGATGCTGATCTTCATGCGAAGGCCCTCCTCTCGCGCTGCTCAGATCGTTGGAATCGAGCGAGACCGAAACTGCTTGCGATATCGGGCAACGCGCCGGAGGTAACGAGCTCGGCCACGCAATCGGCCGTGGCTGGAGCGAGAAGATATCCGTTGCGGTGATGCCCGGTGGCGACCACGAGGCCAGGAGCCAGAGTATCGATGATCGGCGCATCGTCGTCGGAGGTTGGCCGAAAACCACTCCAGACCGCCTCGACCTCCATCTCCTCAATGCCGGGTAGAACCCGACGCGCTCCCTCTAACAACGCATAAAGACCACCGGCGGTGACGCCGGGGACGAAGCCGCAATCCTCGACCGTGGCGCCTATGATGAGATGGCCATCTGCCTTCGGGGCCATATGGACCTGCTCGGTCCAGACCATGTGCGAGAGATTGCCCGTCCGTGTTGTAGTCTTCAGCGCCAGAGATTGACCCCGCAACGGTCTCACCGGCAAAGCGAGTTCATCGGGAAGAAGGCTGGCGTCGCCGCTCCAGGCACCGGTTGCAAGGATCAGGGTCGCCGCCGAGATATGCCCGCGAGACGTGGCAGCACCGCAGACCCGGTCGCCTACCCAATCGAGCGCCCCCACTGCGCAGTGCTCGACGATTGTGACACCGGCAGCCTGATTGGCGCGGGTGAGCCCGGCCATCACGAGACGTGGATCGACCTGATGGTCGTCAGGGCAGAACAGACCAGCCGTCACGGAGGGGCGTAGGGTAGGCTCCAAAGCACGAACCTCCGACCCCGGCAACCAGCGGGCGGAAAGTCCGGACCGGATCTGCAGGTCGTGCCGAAATCGAAGGCGGTCGACCTCATCGCGACCGATGGCTACGACGAGAGTCCCCTCCTCCCGGTAGTCGATGCTGATACCCGAGGCGGCCTGGAGTTCGTCGCGAAAGCCCGGCCAGCGTGCCAGGCTCTCAAGCGCTAGAGGCAGTAGAGGATCCGAACCCGGCTCATGCTCCGCAGCCGGAGCCAGCATCCCCGTTGCGGCGAGGCTCGCGCCGACGCCGACGGTGTCGCGCTCGATGACCGTGACGCTCAGCCCGGCTTGAGCCAGACGCCACGCACAAGAGAGACCGATCAATCCGGCGCCCACAACGACGACATCGCTTCGGGTTGGCAACGCGTTGCTATCAATGACGATACCCGTCGCTCTCCGGGAACCAATGGTCGGGTTAGCTGAGACGTCCAAAAGGAACCTCCGCGATGCTTCGCAAAGATTGGTGTCCTTCAGCTCCGATCCGAAGCGTGCCGAGCTCCCTTCGAGAGAAACCCGCGGTCCAATCCCTACGCCGGTATGAGCCGGTTCAGGTTCAAAGGATTTCCGCGCCGCCCGGGCTCATGGCCCAAGCTCATCGGTTTCTCAGCCCCTTGACGGGGATCTCCCTGGAACGCCTATGATGTGGGTAACGATCGCGCCTCGGTCAATCCCCAGGGACGCCTTAGGATACAAGAACGTGTGTCAGACGAGCACAGGTGTTCTCCCGGGTCGATAGACGCCCATTGGTTCGGCGAATCCATCGAGGTCGTGTTCTCCGAGAGCTTCCGACTCGTCCCAGAGGAAATCGACGAACGGTTTCGACATGAGAAGCGGCTCTCCAAGCGTCTTGTTCAGGCGCGCGAGGCGGCTTGCAAGGTTCACATCGCGGCCGATGACGGTGAAGTCGAGCCGGGCGCCCGATCCGACATTCCCATAGGCCGCCTCACCATGGTGGAGGGCGATACCCGCAACGACGGGTTGAGCGAACCGACCAATGGCATTTGCTTCGTCGAGTGCGGCTAGGGCAGTTCGCGCTGCGATGAGTGCGCCTTTAGCGGCTCCGCCAAGGTCGTCGCCGCGTTCGCGGAAGATCGCCAGCAGCCCATCGCCGAGGTATTTCAACACTTCGCCACCCTCGCGCTCGACGGCCGGCACAAGGCAATCGAAGAAGATATTGAGGAGGTCCACAGCCTCTTCCGGTGTCATATTTGCCGAAATTTGGGTGTAGTCTCGCATATCTGCGAAAAAAATCGCAGATCGAATACGCTTTACTTGCCCCCGGCGGATATCACCGGAGAGAATCGCTCGGTGAGGCTCGTCACCGACATAAATTCGAAGAACCTGATCCAACGTCTTGTTGACGATCCGCATCTCCATCACTGCCGCCAGCGTGGGCATGACGAAACGGAGGATCGCGATGTCTTCGTCTCGAAAGCCGCCGACCGCGCGAGTTGCGAAGGTGATGCCGTTACGCGTGCCATTGGTAAAGAACAACGGCGCAACGATATAGTGAGTGTAACCTTCGGCCTTGAGTTCGGGAATGATCGAGTACCGTAGATCCTTCGTGTCATTCAGATCGACGATGAGCCATTCACCGGTCTCGTGGACGGTGAAGAACGGACTATCTCGATAGGCACGGTCGGATGCATCGCCGTGCGGGAACAAGCGGACCGTCGAGCCAGTCTCGCGCGTCCAAAAACGACCCACGCCTGAATACTCGGAGTGCAACGTGTCTATGGCGGTCGATGCGCGATCGACAGGGACACCGAGAGCGATCAACCGCTCAGACATCCCGGCCAGAAGATCATCCGCCTGCGGCAGACGAGCCCCCTCGCTCAAAAGCCAATCCCTGAGGGCGACACTCTCCTGCAGCGACCCGAACGGTACGTCATTCGCCTCCGACCCGTCTGCATCGGCAGTCGGCGGAGGATGGGGCGGACTAAGATCGAGCATGATGCCAAAGTGGGTCGGAGTGGGCGGGGCGACAACAGGTGCCGTCAAGTTCGTCACGAGTTCCCACGAAAATGTCGTCCTATTGGTGCCACGGTAATATGGAATTGGCCATCACCGGCCGATCGTGACGCCGATTTTCTATCTCTACCATCGGATCAGCCCATGCCTTTCGCACATCGCGTTGTCGCCCTCGTGATCGCCATGACGTGTACCGGGGTGGCAAAGGCCGAGCCTGTATCGCTTCCGGCCGCGAACACGCCATCCCGCGCGCAGGCTGCAGCAGGCGACGAGGCTCATGCTCGGACAACATCGAGCTTCTCCGAATCGAACGAAACCAGCAGCCGGCGCCAGGCAACCTTCAATGAACGGATCGCCCGGCGCGGTGAACGGGCTATCGCGTCCTTGTGCAATGGCTGTGGAACGGACGCATCTCGGCAAAAGCCCAGGGCCACCAATCCCGTAAATCCTATGGCGGGAGCCATCATGCCGGATGCAGAAAGTATCTATTCGCGCAAGCGCGGCTTCGACCCATCGCGTGCGGCAAGCTATTGACGCGTAGGTGGCCAAGGCCGACGAGCCGTCGCGTCCCTTATTTACGGGTCATAGGCCCTGAACGAGAATGGCGCACCGAGGGATGCGCCATTCTAGATTCTGAAAGATGATCGTCGCCTGAAACGCGGAACGATCCGACCTCAGTTGTCCAAGAAGCTTCGCAACTTCCTGGAGCGGCTCGGGTGCTTCAGCTTCCGCAGCGCCTTGGCTTCGATCTGACGGATACGCTCACGCGTGACAGAGAATTGCTGACCGACCTCTTCGAGGGTGTGGTCGGTATTCATACCGATGCCGAAGCGCATGCGCAGCACACGCTCCTCGCGCGGCGTCAGCGAGGCCAGCACGCGAGTGGTGGTCTCGCGCAGGTTCGACTGGATCGCCGCATCGATCGGCAGAACGACGTTCTTGTCCTCGATGAAATCGCCGAGATGCGAATCCTCCTCGTCGCCGATAGGCGTTTCGAGGGAGATCGGCTCCTTGGCGATCTTCAGGACTTTCCGGACTTTCTCCAAAGGCATGGCCAGCTTCTCGGCCAGCTCCTCGGGAGTCGGTTCGCGGCCAATCTCGTGCAGCATCTGGCGCGAGGTCCGGACGATCTTGTTGATCGTCTCGATCATGTGCACCGGAATGCGGATGGTGCGCGCTTGATCGGCGATCGAGCGAGTGATCGCCTGCCTGATCCACCACGTGGCATAGGTCGAGAACTTGTAGCCACGACGATACTCGAACTTATCGACAGCCTTCATCAAACCGATATTGCCTTCCTGGATCAGATCAAGGAACTGCAGGCCACGGTTCGTGTACTTCTTGGCGATCGAGATCACGAGGCGGAGGTTGGCCTCGATCATCTCCTTCTTGGCCTGACGGGCTTCGCGCTCGCCCTTCTGAACCATGTTGACGATCTTGCGGTATTCGCCGATCTCCAAGCCGGTCTCCGACGCGAGCGTAAGGATCTGCTCACGCAGATCGGCAACTTGCTTGGCGCCCTTCTCGACAAGGTTCTTCCAGCCCTTGCCACCGAGCTTGCCGACACGCTCCATCCAATTCGGATCGAGCTCCCAGCCCTGGTAGTGGCGCAGGAACTCGTCGCGGGCGACGCCGTGGCTCTCGGCATAGCGCATGAGGCGCCCCTCATGGCTGATGAGGCGCTTATTGATGTCGTAAAGCTGCTCGACCAGCGCTTCGATGCGGTTCGAGTTGAGTGACAGCGACTTCACGTCGGCGACGACGGTATCCTTGAGGTCGGACTGCTTTTGACTCTGAGCGGAGGTCTGCGTTCCGCCACCCGCCTTGAGATCGGCATGCTCGTTCTGGAGCTTGCGCAGCTTCTTATAGTTGTTGGCGATGTTGTCGAATGTCTCGAGAACGCGCGGCTTGATCTCAGCTTCCATCGCCGCGAGCGAAACGTTGTTCTCCATGTCGTCTTCGTCGTCGCCGCCCTCAGAGGGTATCGGCGCCTCGGCCTCGGCCTCGTCCGCATCCTCGCCCTCGGTGAGCTGAGGAGCGTTCTTCGCGTCCGGCCCGGCATAGGTCGCCTCCAGGTCGATGATGTCGCGCAGCAGCACGCGTCCGTCGACGAGCTCATCGCGCCAGATGATGATGGCCTGGAAGGTAAGCGGACTCTCGCAAAGGCCCGCGATCATCGCCTCGCGGCCGGCCTCGATGCGCTTTGCAATGGCGATTTCGCCCTCACGGGAGAGTAGCTCCACCGAGCCCATCTCGCGCAGGTACATGCGAACCGGATCGTCGGTACGATCGGTTGGTTCCTTCGCCGTCGTCTCGCGAACGGCGAGTGGCTTAGTCGGGGCGATCTCGGCGACTTCCGTGCCTTCGGCGGCGTCATCGTCGTCGGACGCTTCACCGTTGGCGGGCTTGTCGCCCCCAGCATCCTCGGTCTCTTCGGCCTCGACGACGTTGATGCCCATCTCGGACAGCTGCGACAGCACGTCCTCGAGTTGATCCGGATCGGACTGCCCCTCAGGCAGCACCTCGTTGATCTCCTCATAGGTGATGTAGCCGCGCTTCTTAGCGAGCTTCACCATCCGCTTTACCGAGGCATCGGTCAGATCGAGGAGCGGTCCGTCGGTCTGTTGCTCAGGAGCAGCATCCGCATCGTCCCGTTCCGTTGCCTTCGTCGCCATGTTCCGCCTATTGTTGCCCTGGTCGCGTTGAGCGGGAGCGTTCGGCTCACTCCGCGTCGTCCACGCCACCATTCTGTGATGTGCGGCGCGCACGAGGCGACCGCGTCGATATCTCATATTTCGGTGTACAAGCACGACGCTTGACCGATTGTTAACCATGCGCCGCAAGCGGCACCCTAAATCCTGTTTCGTCGTGGTTACGCGGCCGCCGTATCGTCTGATTCTGGCACGTCGGCGTCTGCCTCTGCCCCTGCGACTACGGCCATACGTTCCTTGACGTCGCAAAGCCAAGCGAAGTTGGCCTCGGATTCATCCTCGACCAGTGCGCGCTCGGCAGAGCGAAGCTCGCTATTTAGCGCGCCAGACTTCCGGTGCAAGATCACGGCCTGACGCAATGCGTCTTCCAGCCGCATCCGGTCTGCATGCGGATCGAGCGTCCAGCGGTCACCAGGCCGGACATGGGAGGCGAGCCGTATCGCTGCCTCGCCGAGCCCAGCCCTGCGCAAACGAGTTTCCAGCACCTCCACATCCGGCTGATCGGCGTCCGCGGCCTGGTCCAGCAGCAGGGACCGTAGCGCCTGTGCGTCGGGATCGTCGAGTTCCAGCGCTGCCAGATCCTCGGCTTCTATCCCCAATAATTCCGGGTGAGCCAGCAAGCTCGAGACGATCATAGCCTCACGATCGCGAAACATTGCCGTCCCGCCGGAATTAGTCGATCCAGCAAAGAGCGGGTTGAACTTCGTAGTGATTCGCGGTGATGGCGGCGGATCACCAGGTCGCGGTTTGCGCTGAAACGTCGATACACCACCGTTCCGGGGCTCATAACCGGTCCGACGCTGGCCACCGCTACTAGCGGGTGAGAGGCCACGAAGGCGCCCCTCTATCTCATCCTTATAGAACCGTCTCACTGTCTCGTCGCGGATCGAAGCGACCATCTCGCGAAGCCCTTTGGCGAGACCAGCCTTGCGTTCGGGCGTATCCGCTGGCGTGGATTCCGTAGCGCGCGACCATAGAACGTCGACAAGGGGGCGGGCGCCTTCGAGAACGCGATCGATGGCCGAAGCGCCGGCCGAGCGGAGCAGGTCATCGGGGTCCTGCCCCTCCGGCAGAAGCGCGAAGCGCAGCGACTTTCCAGGCGTCAATCCCGGCAGGGCCACATCGAGTGCCTTGAACGCCGCGCGCTGGCCGGCGCCGTCACCGTCGAAACACAGGATCGGCTCGTCGGCATGGCGCCAGAGCAGCGCCAGCTGTTCCTCCGTTAAGGCCGTGCCGAGGCCGGCGACAGCGTTCGGGTGTCCGGCCATGGTCATGGCGATAACGTCGACATAGCCTTCCACCGCGATGATCGTCCCGCGATCATGGGCCGCCTTGCGGGCGCCGTGCAGGTTGTAGAGCACCTGCCCCTTGTGGAAGAGCGGGGTCTCCGGCGAATTCATGTACTTCGCCTTGGCGTCGGCCTGCATCGCCCGGCCCCCGAAGGCGATGACCCGGCCCCGGCTGTCGGTGATGGGAAACATCACCCGGTCGCGGAACTTGTCGAAGGGGACGGCGATGTCGTCGCCGCTGACGAGCAGGCCCAGTTCGGCCATCAGCTCCTTGTCCACGTCCTTCGCGGCCAGATGATCGCGCAGGCCGTAGCGCTCCGACGTGGCGTAGCCGAGCCGGAAACGCGAGCGGATCTCGGGGCCGAGTTCGCGCCGGTCGAGATAGGCGCGGGCGCCGGTACCGAGGCGGCCCTTGAGCTGGTCCTCGTAATAGGCGGCCGCCAGTTCCATGACCTCGAAAGCGCCGGTGCGCTTGGTTTCCATCTCCCGCGTGTCGGCGCTGGGCGCGGGCAGGGTCACCCCCGCCTCCCCGGCCAGGCGCTCCACCGCCTCGGGAAAGCTGAGGCCCTCGGTCTCCATCAGGAACGTGAAGACGTCGCCGTGCTTACCGCTCGAAAAACAGTGGTAGAACTGCTTCTGGTCGTTCACATAGAAGGACGGTGTCTTCTCCGAGTTGAAGGGCGATAGGCCGCGCCACTCGCGGCCCGCCTTCTTCAGCCTAACCCGCCGCCCGACCACGTCGGAGGCGGGAAGCCGCGCTCTGATCTCTTCGAGGATGTGGGGCGGGTAACGCACTGGGGCACCGAACCTTTGCAGAGGTTCATTCTAGCCCAGTGCGTTTAAAGAGTCCCGAACGCTTCGACGCGCGCTCCCCCCAGAAACCCCATCAGTCAGGATTTGGCGTTCAGCACGTCCTTCACCAGACCGCTAGCCTTGCCGAAATCCATCCGGCCCGCGAAATTTCCTTTCAACACGGCAATGACCTTGCCCATGTCCTTAGGACGAGCCGCACCGGTTTCCGCGACAGCCGCCTCGATCGCAGCTCTCGTCTCGGCCTCATCCATCTGTTGGGGCAGATAACCCGCGATGATCGCAGCCTCGGCCCGCTCATTCTCGGCGAGTTCGGGGCGGCCACCCTGATCATAGACGCCAGCGGATTCGTTGCGCTGTTTGATCATTTTCTGCAGTAGCGCGAGAATTTCTTCCTCTGTGGCTGGCTCTTTGCCGAGACCGCGGGCCTCGATGTCTTTGTCCTTCAAAGCGGCTTGAATCATCCGCACAGTGGCGAGCTTGGCCTTGTCGCCGGCCTTCATGGCCTCTTTCATGTCGCTGGTAAGGCAGGCGCGCAGCATGGTTGTCTCCTGAAAGTAGTCCCGATAACGGGAATGGTGTGCGAATTGCGAAATTCTGCGAATCGAAGTGGTTGAGCCGGTCGAACGCCGAGGCCACATTGACCCCATCACGGCCCGCTCGTTATGAGCGCCGCACAATGCGCCACCCGCACGCGCCGTCGTACCGGCGTCGATGGGTCGGCCGGACATAAGCGAGATCGCGACGATGCTGCAAGACGAAGGCGCCCCAGCGCAATCATCCTCCACGCCCGCACCGTGGGCCGAGCCCGTCGCGACAGCCCTCCTCGTGCTGGCCGACGGCACCGTCCTCGAAGGATTCGGCATCGGTCAGACCGGGGCCGCCGATGGCGAGGTCTGTTTCAATACGGCGATGACCGGCTACCAGGAAATCCTCACCGACCCCTCTTATGCCGGCCAGATCGTCACCTTCACCTTTCCGCATATCGGCAATACCGGCACCAACGACGAAGACCTGGAGAGCCTCGACGCGGCCCCCGCGTCCGGCGTCCGCGGCGCGGTCATCGCCTCGGCCGTCACCAACCCGTCGAGCTGGCGCTCGTCGAGCCATCTCGACGCCTGGCTGAAGGCGCGCGGCATCGTCGGCATCACAGGGATCGACACGCGGGCGCTCACCGCCCTCATCCGCGACCACGGCATGCCCAACGCCGTCATCGCCAACGATCCGGAGGGCCGGTTTGACCGCGAGGCACTGAAGGCGCGCGCGGCCGCCCTCGCCCCGATGGAGGGTCTCGACCTCGTTCCGCCGGTCACGAGCCGCGAGACTTCCGATTGGTCGCAGACGACCTGGGCGGTGAAGAGCGGCTACGGCAGCCGCCAGATCGGCGAGGGCCTCAAGGTCGTGGCCATCGATTACGGGGTGAAGCGCAACATCCTGCGCCTGCTCGCCGAGGCCGGCTGCGATGTCACGGTCGTGCCTGCCACCACTTCCGCCGCCGCGATCATGGCGATGAAGCCCGACGGTGTCTTCCTCTCGAACGGTCCAGGCGATCCGGCCGCCACCGGCGAATACGCGGTCCCGGTGATCCGCGAGCTTCTGGACGAGAAGGTGCCGACCTTCGGCATCTGCCTGGGACACCAACTCATGGGCCTCGCGCTCGGCGGACGCACCGTGAAGATGGCTCAGGGCCATCACGGGGCCAACCACCCGGTGAAGGACAAGACCACGGGGAAGGTCGAGATCGTCTCCATGAACCACGGCTTCGCTGTCGATCCGGCCAGCCTGCCCGAGACGGCGGTGGAGACGCATATCTCGCTGTTCGACGGCTCGAATTGCGGACTCACCCTCACCGACCGCCCGGCCTTCTCGGTTCAGCACCACCCGGAAGCCTCGCCGGGCCCACGCGACAGCCACTACCTGTTCGAGCGGTTCGTGGCGCTAATGCGCAGCGGCAAGGCGGAGACGGCTCCCACCGGCGCCGCGTAGGGCCGTTTCGTTCGCCGCGTCAGGCGCGTTCGCGCCCGTCCCCTAAGCTCCGGCGGATCGCCGCCGGGGCATTCGCGAAATGGTTCCCTCCCTGTCACAAAAAACCCGGCTTTGACCGGCACTCCCCGAAGCCAATGACGATCGGCACGGTGACGCCGCCGCGACGATCGTCCTACTGCCTTGAGCACGGGGTTTTCCACATGACGTTCGACGACGCGCGCGATGATTTCTCGCGCCTGCATCGGGTCTTCACGTTCCATCTCGGCGTGGCCGTCGCTCTCGCCTGGATGACCGCCCTGTATTCGGCCTGCTACGCCCCCTGGGTCCGCAACATCCGCGCGCTCATCGACCCGGCCGGCGGCACCCAGACCATCGAGAGCACCTGGTCCTTCCTCTTCGTCCTGCCAGTCGTCCTCACGATCGCCTGGCTCAGCCTGTTCTTCGGCCGCGAGATCCTGCGCCGCTCGCAGACCCTGCCCAACGTCGCCCTCGAATTCGCCGCGGCCGCCGCCGTGGCCTTCGGCGTGTTCTATCTTTCCATCGATCGCGCGGTGGCCGCCCTCTATATTGGCCTTTGACGACGCCGCGCGGGAAGTTGGAGGCGGCTTGGCGCCGCCTCCTTCGTCACGTCACTGAACCTGGGCGAGCAGAGGCTCGAACCGCTTCGCGGCAAGCTTGTTGTGCGTCACCGCCTTCGCCGCTTCGAGGTTCTCCGGCTTGTCGCCGACCACCACCACGGCGATCATGCCCATGAGGTAATGCGGCGAGCACTTGATGCCGTAGACCCCGGGCTTGTCGAACTTGACGACCTCCTCCTTGCCCAGGACGGTCTTGAAGGTTTCTGCTCCCTCGGGCGCCATGCCCTTGATCAGTTCGGCATTGTGCCCCTTGTCCTGGGGGACGAACTTGATGCTGTCGCCCGGCGCCAACTTCACGAAGGCAGGGTCGAAGACCATCAGACCACCCGGCCCGCTGTTGAGGGT
Organism: Methylobacterium sp. WCS2018Hpa-22; assembly: GCF_031843785.1. Taxonomy (NCBI): domain Bacteria; kingdom Pseudomonadati; phylum Pseudomonadota; class Alphaproteobacteria; order Hyphomicrobiales; family Methylobacteriaceae; genus Methylobacterium; species Methylobacterium sp. WCS2018Hpa-22. Next base: position 191,861 of record NZ_JAVTJA010000006.1, on the reverse strand, counting down.
CTTCACGGCGATCTCGGCGGCGAAAGCGGCTGGGCCGGAGGCGATGCACAGGGCCAGCGTGCCCACGAGCGTTCCTAGCTTTATCATTCTTATCCTCGAATTAGTCTTGTTCGAGATCGACAATGCGTCGATCACCTCAATTACACAGCTCCGTCGAGGGCGCAATATTTTGCATCTTCTTAGATTTATAGTTATTATAGTTTAATTATTCTTGGCGGCGATCGAGCGGTCATTCGGGGCGGGCACAATCGCCGCCAAGCCTCTCGACGCTCTTCCAAAACCCTCCCGCCGCGTGTAGACGCGAACCCTAACGATCATTCACGCCGCTCGCGTCCATATCCGGCCCGCTCCAGATTGTGGCGCCGCGCTTGACGGATGCGCGCGTCCGCAAGCCAAGGCGCCCGATGCCGAAACGCACCGACCTCTCCACGATCCTCATCATCGGTGCCGGTCCGATCGTGATCGGGCAGGCCTGCGAGTTCGACTATTCCGGGACGCAGGCCTGCAAGGCCCTCCGCGAGGAGGGTTACCGGATCGTGCTGGTCAATTCGAACCCGGCGACCATCATGACCGACCCGGACATGGCGGATGCGACCTATGTCGAGCCGATCACGCCGGAGATCGTTGCCAAGATCATCGAGAAGGAGCGTCACGTCCTTCCCGGCGGCTTCGCCCTGCTGCCGACCATGGGCGGCCAGACGGCCTTGAACTGCGCCCTCTCGCTCAAGAAGCTGGGCATACTCGAAAAATTCGACGTCCAGATGATCGGCGCAACGGCCGAGGCCATCGACAAGGCCGAGGATCGGCAGTTGTTTCGCGACGCGATGACCAAGATCGGCCTGGAAACGCCGAAATCGGCCGTCGCCAACGCATCCGCCGCCAAGAAGGTGGATCGCGAAAAGTACCTCGCCGAGATCGCCCGGATCGAGACCTCCACCGGCGAGGCCACTCGCCCGGCCGCCCTCGCCGCATTCGAGAAGAAGTGGCACGCAGGCGAGTCCGACCGGCGCAAGCGCTACGGCGAGCATGCCATCGGACAGGCGCTGATCGCGCTGGCCGAAGTCGGCCTCCCGGCCATCATCCGCCCCTCCTTCACCATGGGCGGCACCGGCGGCGGCATCGCCTACAACCGGGAAGAATTCCTCGACATCGTGGAGCGCGGCATCGACGCTTCGCCGACAAACGAGGTCCTGATCGAGGAGAGCGTCCTCGGTTGGAAGGAATACGAGATGGAGGTCGTTCGTGATAAGAACGACAACTGCATCATCGTCTGCTCCATCGAGAACATCGATCCGATGGGCGTCCATACCGGCGATTCCATCACCGTGGCCCCGGCCCTGACGCTCACGGACAAAGAGTATCAGGTGATGCGCGATGCATCGCTCGCGGTGCTGCGTGAGATCGGCGTGGAGACCGGCGGCTCGAACGTGCAGTTCGCCATCGACCCGGCCACCGGACGGATGATCGTCATCGAGATGAACCCGCGCGTGTCGCGCTCGTCCGCGCTCGCCTCCAAGGCCACGGGCTTCCCCATCGCCAAGGTCGCGGCCAAGCTCGCGGTGGGATACACCCTCGACGAGATCGCCAACGACATCACCGGCGGCGCGACCCCGGCCTCGTTCGAGCCGACCATCGACTACGTCGTCACCAAGATCCCGCGCTTCGCCTTCGAGAAATTCCCGGGCGCCGAGCCGACGCTGACCACGGCGATGAAATCGGTGGGCGAGGCCATGGCCATCGGCCGTTGCTTTGCCGAATCGCTGCAGAAGGCGCTTCGCTCCCTGGAGACCGGCCTGACCGGCCTCGATGAGATCGAGATCGAGGGGCTCGGCAAGGGCGACGACCACAACGCCATCAAGGCGGCCCTGGGCACGCCGACCCCGGACCGTCTGCTGAAGGTGGGTCAGGCGCTCCGCCTCGGCGTCAGCCACGAGGAGGTCCACGCCTCGTGCAAGATCGATCCGTGGTTCCTAGAGCAACTCCAGGCGATCATCGACCTGGAGAACCGGGTCAAGGCCCACGGCATCCCCACCACACCCGGCGCGCTGCGCCAACTCAAGGCGGCGGGCTTCTCGGATGCCCGTCTCGCCGTGCTCGCCAAGACCGACGAGGACAGCGTCCGTGCCGCCCGCCGGGCGCTGGGCGTTCGCCCGGTCTTCAAGCGCATCGACACCTGCGCGGCCGAGTTCAAGGCGCCCACCGCCTACATGTACTCCACCTACGTGGCGCCCTTCGCCGGCACCGTGGTCGACGAGGCGCAGCCCACCGACGCCAAGAAGGTCATCATCCTCGGCGGCGGGCCCAACCGTATCGGCCAGGGCATCGAGTTCGACTATTGCTGTTGTCACGCCTGCTTCGCCCTCACCGAGGCCGGCTACGAGACCATCATGGTCAACTGCAACCCGGAGACGGTCTCCACCGACTACGACACCTCCGACCGGCTCTATTTCGAGCCGCTGACGCAGGAGGACGTGCTCGAGATCATCGAGACCGAGCGGCAGGCCGGCACACTGCACGGCGTCATCGTCCAGTTCGGCGGCCAGACCCCGCTGAAGCTCGCCCGCGCGCTCGAAGCGGCCGGCGTGCCGATCCTCGGCACCTCACCGGACGCTATCGACCTCGCCGAGGACCGCGACCAGTTCAAGCGCCTCCTCGACAAGCTCGGGATGAAGCAGCCGAAGAACGGCATCGCCTATTCCGTCGAGCAGAGCCGTCTCGTGGCCTCGGATCTCGGCCTGCCCTTCGTGGTGCGGCCGAGCTATGTGCTGGGCGGCCGCGCCATGGCGATCATTCGCGACGAGGTCCAGTTCGCCGACTATCTCCTCGACACTCTGCCGAGCCTGATCCCGTCGGACGTGAAATCGCGCTACCCCAACGACAAGACCGGCCAGATCAACACGGTGCTGGGTAAGAACCCGCTCCTGTTCGACCGCTATCTTTCGGATGCCACCGAGATCGATGTGGATGCCATCTGCGACGGCAAGGACGTCTATATCGCCGGCATCATGGAGCACATCGAGGAGGCTGGCATCCATTCGGGCGATTCCGCCTGCTCGCTGCCCTCGCGCTCGCTCTCGCCCGAGACCATCGCCGAACTGGAGCGCCAGACCAGAGCGATGGCGCTGGCCCTACAGGTCGGCGGCCTGATGAACGTGCAATACGCCATCAAGGACGGCGCGATCTACGTGCTGGAGGTGAACCCGCGGGCATCCCGCACGGTACCCTTCGTCGCCAAGGTTATCGGCGAGCCCATCGCCAAGATCGCGGCGCGTGTCATGGCCGGCGAGCCGCTCGCGAGTTTCGGGCTCAAGCCCAAGGTCCTCGACCACATCGCCGTCAAGGAAGCCGTGTTCCCCTTCGCCCGTTTCCCTGGCGTCGATGTCCTGCTCGGACCGGAGATGCGCTCCACCGGTGAGGTCATCGGCCTCGATTCGAGTTTCGGCGTCGCCTTCGCCAAGAGCCAGCTCGGCTCGGGCACCCTCGTGCCGAAAAGCGGCGCGGTGTTCGTTTCGGTCCGTGATGCCGACAAGGCCCGCATCCTGCCGGCCATCCGGGAGTTGTCGGAGGCAGGTTTCGTCATCGTCGCCACCAGCGGGACGCAGCGCTACCTCTTGGAGAACGGCGTCCCCACGGAGCGGGTGAACAAGGTGCTGGAGGGCCGGCCGCACGTGGTCGATTCGATCAAGAACGGCGACATCCAGCTGGTGTTCAACACGACGGAAGGCGCAGGCGCACTCTCGGACTCGCGCTCCCTGCGCAGGGCGGCCCTCTTGCATAAAGTCCCGTACTACACCACTCTAGCCGGAGCGATGGCAGCGGCCGAGGGGATCAAGGCCTATCTCGAAGGTGATCTCCAAGTCCGCGCTTTGCAGGAATACTTCGCGGCCTAACATTTGATGCTGCGTCCGACTTGATTGGACGTAGCAGGTGCCAAGGCTTCAAGACCATCTTACTCTGGCCCGGAGGGAGCATTCCGCTCCCGACCGGGCCTATTCATTGTGGCGCGAGACGATGACGATAGACAAGGTTCCGATGACGGTGCGCGGGTTCGCTGCGCTGGAAGCCGAGCTGAAGCATCGCCAGCAGGTGGAGCGTCAGCGCATCATCCAGGCCATCTCTGAAGCGCGCGCGCTCGGCGACCTCTCGGAAAATGCTGAGTATCATGCCGCCAAGGAAGCGCAGTCCCACAACGAGGGCCGCGTCATGGAGCTCGAGAGCATGATCGCCCGGGCCGAGGTGATTGACGTGACCAAGCTGTCCGGCACCAAGATCAAGTTCGGCGCCACCGTGAAACTGGTGGACGAGGATACCGAGGAAGAGAAGACCTACCAGCTCGTTGGTGAGCCCGAGGCAGATGTCCGTTCGGGTCTCGTCTCGATCACCTCCCCGATCGCTCGCGCTCTCATCGGTAAGGGCGTTGGCGACACCGTAGAGGTGACGACGCCGGGTGGCGGCAAGTCCTACGAAGTGGTCGCGGTCCAGTACGGCGTCTGACGTCGGAGAGATCTCATCATGAAGCCGGCGGCATGCCGCCTTTCAGTCAGGATCTTGCAGAGAGCGGCGATCGCTATCGCCGCTCTTCTCGCTATGGCCGCGCCGACCCTCGCCCAAGGGCTTTCGTCCTTCGGTAGTTCGAAACTGTCGGCCATCCGTGTGGATGTGGGGCCTTTGCTGGTTCAGGGCGGCGGTGCCCCCGCGGAGGCGCTTCGCGGGGATCTCCTGACTGCGTTGAATCAGGAATTTGCCGACAGGCTCGGCGGGACCGGACCGGTTCTGGTGGTGAGGATCAAGAGCCTTTCGCTACGTCCCTATACCGGCAGCGAAGGCGGCCGCAGCGGCTTTGGTGGCGGCTCGCAATCCGACTATCTCGATGGCGAAGCCCTGCTCGTCGGGCGTCGGGGCGAGGTGCTTGCCCGGCATCCGCAGCTTTCAGCCCTGCCATCGAGCTCGGGCGGGGCATGGTATGACATGGATTCGGAACGCCGCCGCGTAGCCGCGATAGCCCGGCACTATGCCGGCTGGTTGCGCCGAGCATTCCCGTCGAACTGACGCAGCCATGTCGATCTTGGGAGCAGCCGGTGTGATGCGACCTGCTGGTGAACTCGTGTCCGCAAAACTCGCTCATCTCGGCGCCTGGATCGTTACGGACGGCAAGGCCGGGGATGAGAACCAGTGCATCGGTCTGGCAGAAACGCTCGGTCTGGACTACGAGATCCGCCGCGTCTCGCCGCGCCCTCCCTTCGGCTGGCTCGCCCCGTGGGGACCGATCGACCCGCGCGACCGCCCGGGCCAGCGCGGCGGTGCCTTGGCCGGTCCCTTTCCCGAGATCGTGATCGCCTCGGGCCGCCGCGCCGTTCCCTACCTTCGCGCGATCCGAAAAGCGTCGAAAGGCCAGACCTTTACGGCCTTCCTGAAGGATCCGCGGACAGGCCACGACACTGCGAATTTCATCTGGGTACCGGATTACGACGATCTTCGCGGGCCGAACGTGCTCACCACGCTGACGGCGCCGCACCAGGTGACGGCGGCACGTTTGGCGGCTGCGCGCCGCTCATCCGACCCCCGTCTGACCCATCTTTCGAAGCCTCGCGTAGCGGTATTGATCGGGGGTGACAGCCGCCATCTGAGCTACCGTACGACCGACATGAAGCGGCTTCTCGCCCATCTGACGAAGCTGGCCGATGGCGGTGCGTCGCTCATGCTCACGGTGTCCCGCCGCACGCCGTCGCCCCTGCGTTCGGCCTTGCAGCGCCTCGTTGAAGAGAAACAGGGATTCTTCTGGGACGGTACGGGGGCGAACCCCTACGTGTCGCTGCTGGCGCTCGCCGACGCCATCGTGGTCACGTCGGATTCGGCCAATATGGTGGGGGAAGCGGTGAGCACCGGCGCGCCGGTGCTTCTCTTCGATCTCCCGAAAACCTACATCCGGCACAGGCGGCTCTTCGCCGGCCTGGCCATGGCGGGCGCGCTGAAGCCCTTCACCGGCCGTCTGGAAGAGTTGCATTACACCCCCCTCGACGCGACGCCGACCATCGCAGAAGCTATGGCCCGCGCCTATATCGAGCACCGCGCCGGGTTCGCACCTGCGTCGCGGCCGTAGGAGACGTCCGAACCATGGCCCCCCACCATTCCAAGCTCATCATCATCGGCTCAGGCCCGGCCGGCTACACCGCCGCCATCTATGCGGCCCGCGCCATGGTCGAGCCGCTCCTGATCTCCGGCTTCCAGCCGGGCGGCCAGCTGATGATCACGACCGATGTCGAGAATTATCCGGGCTTCGCCGATCCGATTCAGGGACCGTGGCTGATGGAGCAGATGAAGCTCCAGGCCGAGCATGTCGGCACGAAGATCGTGTCCGAGTACATCACCAAGGTCGATCTGCAGGCGCGGCCGTTCCATCTGGAAGCCGATTCCGGCGAAACCTACACCTGCGACGCGCTCATCATCGCCACAGGGGCGCAGGCGAAATGGCTCGGCCTGCCGTCCGAAGCGAAGTTCCAGGGCTTCGGCGTGTCGGCCTGCGCTACCTGCGACGGGTTCTTCTTTCGCGGCAAGGAGGTCGTGGTGGTCGGCGGCGGCAACACGGCCGTCGAGGAGGCGCTCTATCTCGCCAACCTCGCCTCGAAGGTCACGGTCGTCCATCGCCGGGGCGAGTTCCGTGCGGAGCGCATCCTGCAGGAGCGCCTGTTCAAGCATCCCAACGTCGAAGTGGTCTGGCATCACGCGATCGAGGAGATCTGCGGCAGCCAGTCACCGCCCTCGGTCACTCATCTGCGCCTGAAGGACGTGCGCTCGGGCGCGATCACCGAGCGGAAGGCCGACGGCGTCTTCGTCGCCATCGGGCATCAGCCGGCGACCGGGATCTTCGAGGGACAGCTCGCCATGCGCCATGGCGGCTACATCGAGACGAAGGCGGGCACGACCGAGACGGCGATCCCCGGTGTCTATGCCGCCGGCGACGTGACGGACGATGTCTACCGGCAGGCGATCACCGCGGCCGGCATGGGCTGCATGGCGGCGCTGGAGGCTGAAAAGTACCTCGCGGCCCTCGAACTGGGTGAAACCCCACAGCAGGCTGCCGCCGAATAGGGAAATTTTCGTTCGGCGCCTTGCGTCGGGCGTCAACCTAATCGCAAGATCGTTGTCCTAAAACCAGCACGAGCCGAGTTCCATCGGCTCGGCGTCCCGTGTTGTTTGGCCGAACCGTAGGAAACGGCGGCCGGGCACACCGAGACACGGCAAAGACCGATCCCAGACCGAACCGGGTCCGGCATCGGGAGTCCGGTCGTCGGAACGGGGCTGCGTGAGGGGGTTGGACGCCGTGGACTGGGACAAGATCCGGATCTTCCTCAACGTTGCCGAGGCTGGCAGCTTCACCCGCGCGGGCGACGATATCGGCCTGAGCCAGTCGGCGGTCAGTCGCCAGATCAGCGCCCTCGAACGCGAGTTGAAGGCTCCCCTCTTTCACCGCCACGCCCGGGGCCTCATCCTGACCGAGCAGGGCGACCTGCTGTTCCGGGCCGCGCGGGACATGAAGCTGCGACTGGAGAACACCCGGGCGCGCCTCGTTGAGACGAGCGAGCGTCCGAGCGGCGACCTCAAGGTGACGACCACGACGGGTCTCGGCACCTCCTGGCTCGCCCAGCGTGTCGCGGAATTCCTGGACCTCTATCCCGACGTCCGCGTCGAGCTCATCCTCACCAACGAGGAACTCGATCTGGCCATGCGCGAGGCCGACGTCGCGGTTCGGATGCGGCGACCCGCCCAACCGGACCTGATCCAGCGCAGGCTGTTCACGGTGCATTACCATGCCTTCGCCTCGGCCGATTACGTGAAGCGGTTCGGCGAGCCGAAATCCATCGCGGACCTAGACAATCACCGCCTCGTCTCATTCGGCGGCAACGAACCCTCCTACCTGCTGGCGACCCATTGGCTGTCCACCGTCGGCCGTGAAGGCCAGGAGCGGAGAACGATCCACTTCACCGTCAACAATATCGCCGCCCTGCAGAAGGCGATGGAAACCGGCGCCGGCATCGGTATCCTCCCGGATTACGCGGTCGAGGGGCAGACCGGCCTTATGCAGGTGCTGCGCGACGTCGAGATGCCGCATATGGAGAGCTACCTCGTCTATGCCGAGGAAATGCGCTCCGTGGCGCGCGTGCAGGCCTTCAGGGACTTCCTCGTGGCGAAGGCCCAGCGCTGGACCTACTGACCGGAAGAAGTCTCTCAAGGCCTGTTTGCGTTGTTAATCCAGGGCTTTACCTCATCCTGAGGTGTCGCGTAGCAGCCTCGAAGGAGGCTACCAGGGATAGCACGACAGCTGGAGCTCTCCTTCGAGGCCCTTTGCTCAAGCAAAGGGCTCCTCAGGATGAGGTGATCTGCTGGGATGATCGGCTTCGGCATAAGCTTCCACCGAAAAAGCCGATCAAACCGGGCCTCAAACGAACAGGCGCTCGTTTTCGAGACCCTTGTAGAGCCCGGCCACCTGCTCGCCGTAGCCGTTGTAGATCAGCGTCGGAACACGCTGGTCGGTGCCGAGTACGCGCTCCGATGCCTGGCTCCAGCGCGGATGCGACACTGCCGGGTTCACATTGGCCCAGAAACCGTATTCCGAGGCCTGGAGGCCTTCCCAGAACGTCTTCGGCCGCTCGGCGACGAAGGACAGCTTCACGATCGACTTCACCGATTTGAAGCCATACTTCCACGGCACCGCGAGGCGGATCGGCGCGCCGAACTGGTTGGCGAGCGGCTTGCCGTAGATGCCCGTGGCGATGAAGGCGAGGTCGTTGTTGGCCTCCTCCATCGTCAGACCCTCGACATAGGGCCACGGATAGAGGAACGAGCGCTGGCCCGGCGCCATGGCCTTGTCCATGAACGTCTCCATGCGAACGTATTTCGCACCGGATGCGGGCTTTGCCAGGGCGACGAGCTTGGAGAGCGGGAAACCCGTCCAGGGCACCGACATCGACCAAGCCTCGACACAGCGATGGCGGTACAGCCGCTCCTCGAGGGTCATCTTGCGGACCAGATCGTCGATCCCGATCTCGAACGGCTTTTCGACCAATCCGTCGATCTTGATGGTCCAGGGGCGGGTCTTTAGCGCATTAGCAGCCGGCAGCACGGTCTTCGACGTACCGAACTCGTAGAAGTTGTTGTAATCGGCCGAGAACTTCTCGGCCGTCAGCGGACGGTCGAGCGTATAGGCATCGTTACGCGCCGCCGGATAGAGACCGCTCGTCGGATCGGCGGCAGCGAATGCGTGCTCGACGCCGACGAGAGACGTCGCGGCGAGGCCCGCAGCCCCGCCCAGCAAGGCGCGGCGGTTGAGGAAGACGCTCTCGGGCGTCGCGAGGCGCTCAGGCATTTCCCAGCCGCGACTGCGCTTGATGTACATGTGCCGTCCTCGAAAATGGTGGGATCGCCGCTTGCGGCGGCTGTATCCCGCGAAGATCGTCCCCGCCGCGCATCAGTGCAAGCGAGGCCTATCGTCACCATTCGATGAGAGGCCGCCACCGGTTACGTCGACGCGCCGCTCAGGGGCGCGCCGCGTCGTCGCGCAGGGCCCGGCGAAGCACCTTGCCGACATTGGTCTTCGGCAGCGCGTCGTGGAAGACGATGCGCCTCGGCACCTTGTAGCCGGTCAGCTGCGAACGCGCGTAGCTCCGCAGCGCCTCGACATCGATGCTCTTATTCTTGAGCACCACATGCGCCACCACCATCTCGCCGGTCTCCTCGGATCGGGTGCCGACCACCGCGCATTCGAGCACGCCGGGATGGCCGACGAGAATTTCCTCCACCTCGTTCGGATAGACGTTGAAGCCCGAGACCAGGATCATGTCCTTCATCCGGTCGACGATGCGTACCTGTCCGTCTGCCTGAAGCACCGCCACGTCCCCGGTGCGGAAATAGCCATCGCTGGTCGTTGCCAGCGCAGTCTCGTCCGGCCGCTTCCAATAGCCCGCCATGACCTGTGGACCACGCACGCAGAGTTCGCCCGGCTCGCCGGGAAGGACGTCTCTCCCCTCGGCATCACGGATCGCCACATCGGTCGAGGGAACCGGAAAGCCGATCGTACCGGTCCAATCCGCCCTCGGGTCGTTCACGCAGACCACGGGGGAAGTTTCCGACAATCCGTAGCCCTCGACGATGGACTTGCCCGTGATCGCCTTCCACTTGGCCGCCACAGGAGCCTGCACGGCCATGCCACCGGCGATGACGAAGTGGATTGCGGAGAAATCCACCTCGGTGATCTTCGGGTGGTTGTTGAGCATGTTGAAGAGCGTGTTCACCCCGGAAATATGCGTGAAGCGATTGCCCTTCAGGGTCTTCACGAACCCGTCCACGTCGCGTGGATTGGGGATGAGCAGGCAGCATCCGCCGATGCTCATGAACAGGAAGAAGCAGCCGGTCAGGGCGAAGATGTGATAGAGCGGCAGAGCCGTGACCATCACCCGGTCGACCCCATCGGTCTCCGACACGCAGAACCAGACCCGGCACTGAGCCACGTTGGCGACGACGTTGGCATGGGTCAGCATCGCCGCCTTGGCCGCGCCCGTCGTACCCCCGGTATATTGCAGGAAGGCGAGATCCTGCGGTCCGACCGGGACGGACACTTTCGGCAGGCTTCGCCCGCGGCGCACGACCGCGTCGAAGCGCAACGTCTTCCCCGTGGGCAGTCGATAGGGAGGCACCGCCTTCTTGATATGGCGCGCGGCGAGATCGATGATCCGGCCCTTGAGGCCAAGCCCGTCACCCGGGCCGGCGACGACGATCCGATCGAGGTCGAGGTCGGCGCCCGCGCCGGCGACCGTATGGGCGAAATTCTCGAGGACGAAGAGTGCCTTCGCGCCTGAATCGTTGATCTGCACCGCTAGTTCACGGGGCGTGTAAAGCGGGTTCACGTTGACCACGACGCAGCCGGCCAGAAGGATTCCATAGATCGTCGCCGGATAGGCCGGCACGTTCGGCATCATGATGGCGATCCGGTCGCCCTTGCCGAACCCCTCGGCGACCAGCCAGGCCGCAATGGCATCGGCGGAGGCACCGAGTTCGGCATAGGTGACGGATGTGCCGAAACATCGGATGGCCGGACGAGCGGCGCATTGCGTCGTGCTGAGCCGCAGGATGTCGACGAGGGTGCGCGGGCTGGTGACGTCGATCTCGGCGGGTATGCCGGGCGGATACATGGAAAGCCATGGGCGCACGGAAACCGGCCCGGGGGCCGTGCCTTGGACCATCTCGATCCTCCCTCTGATGTGCGCGGCGGCTTGTTATCCGCGCAGCGGCTTGGTGCCGCCTTCGTTCATATGTAAACTATCTTTTCGACGTCCCTGTCATCGGATCAAACCGCAATCGACGGGGCGCCGGGTTTCTTCCGCCGCGATCTGTCACGAAGTGCCAGCCACACGAGTATGGCATGAGGCAGAAACGCGGCGAGAACGAGGGACGCTCCCAAACCCGCCTCGCCAGTCGATAGAGCGCGCCTGGGCCAGGGGCCGAAGCCCGCCATATGAGCCTGCCCGATCACTGCGAAAGCGAACCATAACGCGAGAAAGCCCGCGCCGCTGCGGAGAAGGCCGGTGGCGAGGCGTCGACCCCAGGATGCCGCCGAGGTTCGGCCGCCGATCAGGAGTGCGCCCACCGCCAGGGCCGAGCCGAACACGAAGGCCGACGAAGCGGAACCGAGGGCGAAGGCAACGCTCATCGGCTGATAGGTGAGGAAGGTCATGCCACCGGTGGCAAAGCCTGCGCGAAGCACGAAACCGCCGAAGGTCGGATAGAGGCTGAGGGCGAGAAGTAGCGTGGCCCCCAACAGGACACCGACGATGCGCCGGGGAAGGGACGCGGTGCTTGTCGCCGCCATCGCGACGAGCCTCGCCAAGCCATAGACGATGGCGAAGGTGAAGAGCGGGTATTGCTGCAGGAAGAAGCCGTAGAACCGCGCCGCCAGCTCGGGCGGAAGCGGCGAGGCTTGGCTCAGCCCGGTCACGGCCGTGGCGCACAGCGCGAGGAACGCGGCCATCAGCGGGAATGCCGCAGGCACGAGCGGTGAGATCGCGCCTACGGGAGAAGTGGCGGCGGCCGGGACGAGCACCGCCGACGCGCCGCCGGATGGCATCACGCTTCGTAATTGTCGCGGACGAGCCGGTCGAGGAGGCGCACGCCCCAGCCCGCACCCCAGCTCCGGTTGATCTCACTGGGGCTCGACGACATCGCCACGCCGGCGATGTCGAGATGGGCCCAGGGAACGTCGTTGACGTAGCGCTTGATGAACGAGGCGGCGGTGGCCGCGCCGCCATGGCGGCCGCCGGTGTTCTTCATGTCGGCGAACTTCGAATCGATGGCCTTGTCGTAGGCCGGGATCAGCGGCATCCGCCACACCGCCTCGCCGGTCGCCTCGCTGGCGGCGGCGATCTTGGCGGCGAGTCCGTCGTCGTTCGAGAACATGCCGGCGATGTCCTGGCCGAGGGCGACGATGATCGCGCCGGTGAGCGTCGCCAGATCGATCATGAATTTCGGCTTGTAGGCGCTCTGCACGTGCCAGATCACGTCGGCGAGGACGAGACGTCCCTCGGCGTCGGTGTTGATGATCTCGATGGTCTGGCCGGACATCGAGGTGACGATGTCGGCGGGGCGCATCGCGCCGCCATCCGGCATGTTCTCGACGATGCCGATCGCCCCGATGGCGTTGACCTTCGCCTTGCGCGAGGCGAGCGCGAACATCGTGCCGACGACGCAGGCGGCCCCGCCCATATCGCCCTTCATGTCTTCCATGCCACCGGCGGACTTGATGGAGATGCCGCCGGAATCGAAGCACACGCCCTTGCCGATGAAGGCGATGGGCGCCTCGGACGCATCGGCGCCGCCGTTCCACCGCATCACGACCACGCGCGCTTCGCGGGTGGAGCCCTGCGCGACGGCGAGGAGCGCGCCCATGCCGAGGGCTTCGAGCTTACCGGGGCCGAGAACCTCGACCTCGACGCCGAGCTTGGTCAACTCCTCCGCACGCCGGGCGAATTCCCCCGGGTAGAGCACGTTCGGCGGCTCGTTGATGAGTTCGCGGGCGAGCAGGACGCCGCCGGCCACGGCCTCGGACTGCTTGGCCGCCGCCTCGGCTCCCGAAGGATCGCCGACCATGAGCGTGAGCGCGGTGACGCGGCCTTCTTCGCCCTCGGGCTTCTTCTTCGTCTTGTAGCGGTCGAAACTGTAGACGCGCAGGCGCGCTCCGAGAGTGAAATCGGCGGCATTGGCCGGGCTCACCGACGCGCCGGGCCAATCGAGGGCGACATGGGCCTGGCGGCCGCTGAGCTTGCTCGCGGCATAACCGCCGAGCGCCGGCCAATCGATCTTGGCGCGATCCTTCTCCGAACCGAGGCCGATGACCAGCAACCGGTCGGCATCGAGCCCGGCGGGCGCGGGCAGCGCCAGGGAGGTGAGCGACTTGCCCTTGAACCGCTCGCTCGCGGCGGCGCGCGCCACCAGATCGGACGCGCCGCGGCCGACGGCCTGTGCGACAGCGGGGGAGAGAGCCAGATCATCGCCGACGAAGAGAACGATGTCGCCGTGGCCGACCGGGCCGAGCGGCCCGAATGCGATCGTGATACCGTCCGCCATAAGTCACGCTTTCCGAAGGTCAGGATTGGTGCGTGCGGCGGAACACGCGCCGCCGCGACACTCCCTGTGTACCCATTGATGCGGAGAACGCAACGCGATCCGCCCGCCGCGAAACCGCCCGAATTGAAGTGCCCCAGAGTGATCGACATCGGTGGACGGGCACGATGCCGGGGGGCATGAGGAAGGCCCGTGGGACGCGTCCCACGGACGCCATGCGCTAGGGCCCGCCGCGAGATCCGATGACGCAAATCGAGCGCTACATATTCAGGATCGCGGCCGGGGCCTTTCTCGCCTGCCTGATCGGCCTCACGAGCACGATCTGGGTGACGCAGGCCCTGCGTGAGCTCGACCTCATCACGGCCAAGGGCCAGACCCTCGTCATCTTCTTCCTGATCACCGGGCTTTCGGTGCCGACGCTGATCACCGTCATCGCGCCCGTGGCGCTGTTCATCGCCGTCGTCTACGCCCTGAACCGGCTGAACGGCGATTCCGAACTCATCGTCATGTCGGCCGCCGGCATGCAGCCGCGCCGGATCCTGCGTCCCTTCCTCACCCTGGGACTCATCGTGAGCGCGGGCGTCGCCTTTCTGACGATCCAGGTGATGCCGTCCTCGTTCCAGGAACTGCGCGACGTGTTGACCCGCGTGCGCGGCGACTTCATCGCCAATGTGGTGAAGGAGGGCCAGTTCACCGAGCTCGACAGCGGCATCACCTTCCATTTCCGCGAGCGCGGCCCCGGCGGCACGCTCCAAGGCATCTTCATCCAGGACAAGCGCGAGGCCGGGAAGACGGTGGTCTATCTCGCCGAGCAGGGACAGGCGGTGGATTACGAGGGGCAGAGCTATCTCGCCCTCGAGAAGGGCAGCATTCACCGGCAGCAGAAGGATTCACGGGATTCCTCGATCATCACCTTCGAGCGCTACACGGTGGATCTCGCGGCCTTCACGCCGCCGGACGGCGAGACCGTCTACAAGCCGCGCGAACGGTCGACCGCGCAACTCCTCTTCCCCGATACCAGCGAATCCTACTACCAGACGCAGAAGGGCCGTTTCCGCGCCGAAGTGCATGACCGGCTCTCGGCCTGGCTCTATCCTCTCGCCCTGACCCTCATCGCCTTCGCGGCTTTGGGCGATCCGCGCACGACGCGCCAGGGTCGCGGTCTGGCAATGGCGGGTGCGGTCATCGCCGTCATCGTGCTGCGCATCGCGGGCTTCGCCGCCAGCAGCGCGGCCGTGCGAAGCCAGGGCGCCGTCTTCGCCATCTACGCCGCCCCGATTCTGGCGTTGGCGATCTCCTGCCTCGTCGTGTTCAACGGGGCCGCCGTGCGGGACTGGAACGCGCGCGTCTCCATGACCCTGACGAATTTCGGCCGCGCCATCCTGCGCCGGCCGCGCCTCGGCGACAGGTGAGGCCGCCGCGATGATGATCGGCTTCACCCTCGGCCGCTACTTCGCCCTGCGCTTCCTGCGCACGGTGCTCGGCGTGTTCATCACCGTCTTCGCCCTGGTCTACACCCTGGATTTCGTCGAATTGCTGCGGCGCGCCGGCGACACCGAGGGCGCGTCCACAAGTTTGATGGCCCAGCTCTCGCTCTACCGGACCCCGGCCGTCGCCGAGGGCGTCCTGCCTTTCGCGATCCTGTTCGGCTCCATGGCGGCCCTGCTGCAGCTGTCGCGCAAGCTCGAACTCGTCGTCGCGCGCGCCGCCGGAATCTCCGCCTGGCAGTTCCTCCAGCCCGGCATCCTGGTGGCGCTGGCCATCGGGGCTTTCACGGTGGGGGTCTACAATCCCCTCTCGGCGGCGATGAAGCAGCGCTCGACCGAGATCGAGGCCAGGATCTTCGCGAAATCCACGAAGGCCAATTCCGGCAAGGATTTATGGATCCGCCAGAACAGTCTCGACGGACAGGCGATCCTCCGTGCCGGGACGGCGATCGAGGGTAGCACCACCCTGGCGGGGGTATCGGTCTACACGTTCGACGAGAACGGGGTGTTCCTGTCGCAGATCGAAGCCGCGCGTGCGACGCTGCACGACGGTTACTGGTCCCTTCAGGACGCGCGGCTCCTCACCAAGGGCCAGCCGCCCGAGGGCTACGACACCTATATCCTCGCCTCCAATCTCGATCCCGGTCAGGTGAAGCAGCGCTTCACGCCTCCGGAATCTGTGCCTTTCTGGCAACTGAACGAGACCATCGCACGGACGGAGCGGGCCGGGTTGGATGCGACGCGCTACCGACTCCAGTATGATGTCCTCATGGCGAGGCCCATTCTCTTCGTTGCCATGGTGCTCGTGGCAGCCAGCGTTTCCTTAAGGTTCTTCCGCTTTGGTGGAGTGGGCAAGCTTGTGCTTGGCGGCGTGGCGGCGGGGTTCATCCTTTACGTCGCGCGGCAGGTCATGGAAGGCCTCGGCGCATCAGGCATCGTGTCGCCCCCGGTGGCGGCATGGTTCCCGGCCGTGGTAGGGAGTCTTCTCGGTACGCTCACGCTTCTCTATCAGGAGGACGGCTGATGCCGTTGTCGGTGACGGGATGCGAAACGAGGCCGAGGCAGAGGTTGGGACACGGGTTGCGTAAAGTCTCCGACATCGCAAAGCTCGCCGGCTTGCTGGCGTTCGTCTCCGGCGCCGCGCTCACGCTCGGCACCGATGGAGCGAGCGCGCAGGCGACCGGTCGAAGCGACAAGGGCCAGGCCCGCAAGGCTACTCCGCCCAAGGCTGCCGCGCAGCCCGCGCCTGCCCCCACGGGTAAGCCGGCCGAGCGGCTTCTCGTCGAAGCCGCCGAGCTGATCTACGACAACGACAACAACACCGTCACGGCGCGCGGCAATGCCGAGCTTCATTACGGCCCGCGTACCCTTCAGGCCGACCGTGTCCGCTACGACCGGGCCAGCAGTCGCGTCTTCGCCGAAGGCAATGTCCGTCTCACCGACGAGACCGGTGCCGTCGTGACCGGCGATACGATGGAGCTGACGGACGATTTCCGGAACGGGTTCGTCGATGCCCTGCGCATCCAGCAGACCGTCGAAATGCGGGGCCAGCCGGTGCGGACGCGCTTCTCCGCGCCGCGCGGCGAGCGGGTGGACGGCGAGCAGACGACCTTCGAATCCGGCACCTACACGGCCTGCGAGCCGTGCAAGAACAACCCGGAGACGCCGCCGCTGTGGCAGGTGCGCGCCGCCAAGATCATCCACAACAACGAGACCCACATCATCGGGTTCGAGGAATCGACCCTCGAGATCGCCGGTATCCCCGTCGGTTACCTGCCTTATTTCGAGGCGCCGGACCCGACGGTGAAGCGCAAGACCGGCTTCCTCACGCCGCGTTTCATCAACTCCACCGCGCTCGGCACTGGCATCTCGACGCCGTTCTTCATCAACGTCGCGCCGAATTTCGATATCACCCTGTCGCCCTCCTTCCTGAGCGAGCAGGGGATTCTCGGCCAGGGCGAACTGCGTCACCGGCTCGAGACCGGTTCCTATACCATTCGCGCCACCGGCATCTTCCAGACGACGCCCAGCGCCTTCCTTCCGGGCCCGCTCGGCGCGGGGGACCGCGACTTCCGTGGTTCGATCGAGTCCAAGGGTAATTTCTACATCAACGACCGTTGGCGCACCGGCTGGGACGTCGTCGGCGTCACCGACAAATGGTTCCTCGACAATTACCGCGTTCGCAATTCGAGCATCACCACGGATTACTTCCGTGAAGCAGTGTCGACGGCCTACCTGATCGGTCAGGGTGACCGCTCGTGGTTCGAGGCGCGCGCATATTATTTCAAGGGCCTGTCGAGCTACGATTGGCAGAAGGAGCAGCCGATCGTCGCTCCGGTGATCGACTACGATAAGCGGATCAACGGTCCCGGCTTCCTCGGCGGCGAAGTGCGCTTCGAGGCAAACATCACGCATCTCGACCGCGAGGCCACGGATTTCCAGGCGATCCCGCGCACGGGCTCCTACTACTTCAACCCCACGGTCAACGGGACGACCTATTCGCTCTACGAGACCTGCACCACCTTCACGCGCAGCACCTGCATCATCCGCGGCCTGGCGGGCAGCAACACGCGCGCATCGGCGCAGTTGTCATGGCGCCGGACCTTCATCGACGATGCCGGCCAGGTGTTCACGCCCTTCGCCTATCTGCGCACCGACGCCTTCTTCGTCGACCCCCGTAATTCCGGCTATCAGAACGCCCTGGCGCAGACGATCAGCACCACGGATTCGGATTTCTCAGGGAGGGTCATGCCGGCGGTGGGCCTCGATTACCGCTATCCCTTCGTGAGCAATTTCGGCCCCCTCGGCGTTCATACGCTCGAACCCATCGCGCAGGTCGTGATCCGTCCGAGCGAGACCCATATCGGGCGCCTACCCAACGAGGACGCGCAGAGCCTCGTCTTCGACGACACGTCGCTGTTCGAATGGGACAAGTTCTCCGGCTACGACCGCGTCGAGGGCGGCGTCCGTACCAATCTCGGCGCGCAATACTCGGTGGTGACGCCGTCGGGCTGGTACGCGAACGTGATGTTCGGCGAATCCATCCAGGTCGCCGGGGTCAACTCGTTCCGTCGCGGCGACCTCGCCAATGTCGGCCTCGATTCCGGCCTCGAGCGTCGGGAATCCGATTATGTCGGACGGTTCCAGCTGTCGCCGAACCAGAATATCAGCTTCGTCAGCCGTGCGCGCTTCGAACAGCGGGACTTCTCCGTCAACCGCATGGAGACGGGCGTCATCGCGCGCCTCGCGCCTTTCGCGCCCATCGACCTGTCGATGTTCTACTCCTACTACGCTGCCCAGCCCCTGCTTGGTTTCAACAACCGCAGAGAGGGCCTGACCGCGTCGGCGACCTACCACATCACCCCGAACTGGTTCGTCACCGGCTCGGCCCTCGTCGATCTCACGCACTATCTCGACGTGCGCGATAATTTCGCCAACGCCTACACGTCCTATCTCGCCAATCCCGTCGGCGCGGCGCCCGTCTATACCAATCCCGGCCGCGCCAACCTCGCCGGATTGAGCATCGGCGGCGGTTATCAGGACGAGTGCACCACCTTCTCGCTCAACTACATCGTCTCTCCGACGGCTGCGGCCCTCGGCGTCACGGAGCGCAACCGCACCGTGCTGCTGCGCGTCGAGTTGAAGACCCTCGGCGAAGTCGACCTGCGCCAGAACGTCAACATCGCGAGCACGGCCGACGGCATCGCGGCGACCCGGTGAGATTGGGCGAGAGCCCGGTCTCGCCTTCATTCGGCGACGAAACAGGCCATGACGGTGCATAGACCCATTGCGCTCACGATGGGCGATCCGGCCGGTATCGGTCCGGAGATCGCTCTCATGGCCTGGCTGGCCCGGGACGAAGGGGCCGGGCTTCCGCCGTTCTTCCTCATCGGCGATCCCGATTTCATCGAGGGGCGGGCGAGCAGCCTCGGCTTTCAGGTTCCGGTGGCGGAGGTCGGACCCGATCTCGCAGTCGAGGTCTTTCCCCGCGCACTCCCGGTGATGCCCTTGCCGAGCGGCACCCGGGTCGGCGCCGTGGCCGGACGGCCGAGTGCGGCGGATGCCGGCGCGACCCTCGAATCGATCATGACGGCGGTCGGTCTGGTCCGGTCTGGCGAGGCGATCGCCCTCGTGACCAATCCGATCGCGAAATACGTCCTGACCAGCGTCGGCTTCGCCTATCCCGGTCATACGGAGTTCCTCGCGGCCCTCGCGGTGGAGCCCGGCAAAGCCGCGCCCCTTCCGGTGATGATGCTGTGGAGCGAAACGCTCGCCGTGGTCCCGGTGACGATTCACGTCGCCCTGCGCCGGGTGCCGGACCTGTTGACCCAGGACCTCGTGGTCCAGACGGCGCGGATCGTGGCGCGCGACCTCACCGATCGGTTCGGAATCGCCCATCCGCGCCTTGTCCTGTCGGGGCTGAACCCGCATGCGGGCGAGGCCGGCACGATGGGAACGGAGGACCGCGACGTGCTCGAACCCGCCGTGGCGCAACTCCAGAACGAGGGGATCGATATCAGGGGTCCGCTTCCGGCGGACACGCTGTTTCATCCCCGCGCCCGGGCGAACTACGACGTCGCGCTGACACCGACCCATGACCAGGCGCTGATCCCGATCAAGACCATCGCTTTCGACGACGGCGTGAACGTCACCCTCGGCCTGCCCTTCATTCGGACCTCCCCCGACCACGGCACGGCCTTCGATATCGCCGGCAAGGGCATCGCGCGGCCGGACAGTCTCATCGGCGCCCTGCGCCTTGCCGCCAGACTTGCAGGTCAGCACTCTTGAGCGACGACGGTCTCCCGCCCCTGCGCGATGTCGTGCTGAAACACGACCTCGCGCCGAAGAAGGCGCTCGGACAGAACTTCCTGTTCGACCTCAACCTTACCGGGCGGATCGCACGCGCGGCCGGCCCGCTCGAGGGCGTCACGGTGGTGGAGGTGGGACCCGGCCCCGGCGGCCTGACGCGGGCCCTCCTATCGGCGGGCGCCGCCCGCGTGGTGGCGATCGAGCGCGATCCGCGCGCCCTCCCCGCCCTCGCAGAGATCGCCGCGCATTACCCCGGTCGTCTCGATGTCGTCGATGCCGACGCGCTTCGGTTCGACCCGCGCCCCCTCGTCGGCGACGGGCCGGTGCGGATCGTCGCAAACCTTCCCTACAATGTCGGGACACCGCTGCTGACCGGGTGGCTGACCGAAGCGTCATGGCCACCCTGGTGGGAATCCCTGACGTTGATGTTCCAGCGCGAGGTGGCTGAACGGATCGTCGCGGACGAATCCGACCGTGCGAATTACGGACGCCTGGGCGTTCTCTGCGGCTGGCGCACCGAGGCGCATATCCTGTTCGACGTGGCGCCCTCGGCCTTCGTACCGCCACCGAAGGTGACATCGAGCGTGGTCCATTTGAGGCCAAGGCACACGCCCCTCCCCTGTTCGGTGACGGCGCTCGAACGAGTGACGCGCGCGGCGTTCGGTCAGCGTCGCAAGATGCTGCGCCAGAGTCTGAAGGCCGCCACACCCGATCCGGCGCGCCTGCTCGACGCGGCGGGAATTGTGGAGACGGCCAGAGCGGAAGAAGTACCGGTGGCGGGCTTCGTCGCGATGGCGCGCGCGCTGGACTGATCGCGCCGACGCTCGGCCGCTCAGAACTTTCCCAGCATCGGGAAATCGACGTTCAAGGCGGATTCGGCTGCAAGCGGCGCCTCGCGGCGGCGCGGCTTGCGGTTGATGACCTGCTTCAGCTTCGATTTCAGCACCGACATATCGAACGGCTTCAGGATGAAGGCGTCTGCGCCGGCCTGGTGAGCGAGGTTGATGTCCTCGAAATCGAAGGAGGCTTCGGTGAGGATGAAAGGCGTGTTCATCAGAGCATCGTCGCCGCGGATTTCGCGCAGCAATGTCAGCCCGTCCATCGGCTCCATGGCCAGATCCGAGATGACCAGGGCGTATTTGCGCTCGCGCAGCCGCTCCAACGCGTCGGGACCGCTGGTCACGCCATCGACGTCGGGGAAACCGATCCGCGTCATCAGAAGGATGACCAGCTTCAACAGTTTCTCCTGATCGTCGACAATCAGGATCGGTGGCGTCTCGCTCATGGGCTTTCGAAGCTCAGGGTCGGATATCCGACGTCAGGAAGGCTGAGATGGAATATCAGACGAAAAGATGGTCGATACCCTGTTTGGCCATGGATTCGGCCTGGAGTGCAACCGCGAGAGAATGGATGACCCCGGCTTTCGGCGTGCCGCGCTGAAACATCGGCAGCAAGCCGGCCTTCTGGAAGACCGCGTCGTTCGCTGGGTTGCGGATGACGGTCACGAACGAGTTGACGAATTCCCGCTTCACGATCTCGCGCCACTCGACGATCTGGACGTCGCGATGCCGGGTGTCGTTGCTGATCCGGCCGAACGTGTCGTTCACGGAGGTGCGCTCGCCCTCGATGATCTGGGCGGCGAAATTCTGTTCCACCAGCAGGAAACTGGTGATCACCGAAAACTCGTTCTTCTTCTGAGCCTGACGGGTGATCTCGCCGAGCTGACGCGTCCGGCCTGCCGCGTCCGCCGCGAGATTCAGGCGGGAGAAGTAGATGAGGTGGACAAGGGTCGTCCGCTTGCTCTTCATGATCCCCGCCCGTTGCGCTCACGGCTGGATGATAATCGGCACAGGCATAACGCTGGGTAAACGACGCGCCAAGCTTTTACGGAACCGGCAAAAGCTGCCGGGTGCCTCGGGAAAAGGCCATTCTTGCCGGCCCTCCGTAAATATTATCCTGTGATTTCAATGACTTAGATTTGGCATCCCGCTTGCGGATGATGGAATGAACCAGTTTCGGTCCACGTCATTTTCAACAAAGGTTGCCGGTCATGGATGTGTTTTCCGCGCTGCAGACGGCGGTCTCGGGCATGAAGGCTCAGGGCTTTTCCCTCGAGAACATCTCCGGCAACATCGCCAACTCGCAGACAACGGGCTTCAAGCGCGTCGATACCAGCTTCGTCGACCTCGTCGCCGAGCAGGCGCCCGATCGTCAGGTCTCCGGCAGCGTCAGGGCGAATTCCGTTCTGACCAACTCGATTCAAGGCAACATTATCGCCACCGAGATCCCGACCAACATCGCCTTGAACGGGCCGGGTTTCTTCGCCGTGCAGACGAAGACCAGCGACGTCAACGGTCAGACTTCGTTCTCGGCAGGAAACCTCTACACGCGCCGCGGCGATTTCACGAACGATGCTGAAGGCTTTCTTCGTAATGGCGGCGGTGCCTACCTGACCGGAACTAGTCTCGATCCAGCAACTGGTCTCGCTACGGGCGAAGGTCCGATCCAGATTTCAAGATTGCCGGTGCCTGCAAAGCCAACGACCAAGATTGAATACACAGCGAATCTTCCAGAAACTCCTTCTGTTTCTTTAGTTGGAAAGACTTTTACTCAATCCTCAACGAATCCAGTGGTTTTAAGTGGTACTAATCAAACAGGGATCGTTAGTGCGGCCGACGCTGGTGTCCTTATTGCCGGTAGCCTTCCTGGCCCTTTGTTGACGGCTTATTCCGACAGTGGAGCACCAGCCACCTTGAACATGCGATGGGCCAAAGTTCAGGATGCCTCGCCTGCGGCAGGCACTGTCCCTGCCAAGGAGGATGTGTGGAACCTGTTTTACGCCAACAGCAGCACGAATGGCGGAATTGACTCGACCTGGACGAATGTCGGCACCGCGTTTCAGTTTGATGGGGGCGGTAAACTCACAAATCCTGCTGGTGATTCCATCGCCCTCTCTGGCCTTACCATCGACAATGTTGCCCTTGGACCGGTGTCATTTGACTATGGCGCCAGTGGTTTGACTGCTCACAGTCAAGCGGGTCTCGTGACCACTGCTCTCCGGCAGGATGGTTTTAGCTCGGGTACGCTGAATAGCCTTTCAGTGAGCGAAACCGGAGATGTGGTCGGCAGCTATAGCAACGGGAATACGGTCTCATTGGCCAAAATAAAGGTTGTGCAATTCACGAATCCTGACGGGCTGCAGGCCGATTCGTCAGGCAACTATCGTCAGACCCTCGATTCTGGAGCCCCAGTCACGGGCCTCAACGGAACCACGATCGAAGGCCAGAACATCGAGCAGTCGAATACGGACATTGCGAGTGAATTCTCGAAGATGATCGTAACCCAACAGGCCTATTCTGCGAACACGAAGGTCATTTCGACCGCGCAGGATATGATGTCCGCGTTGATCAACATCATCCGCTGAGGTCCGATTTTTCCGGTGACGTAGAAGGAGGGCAAGCGTGTCGTTATCAGCCCTGAACACGGCCGCGGCCGGCCTGAAGACCACTCAGGCCGCCATCGGCATCGTCTCGCAGAACATCGCGAATGTCGGCACCACCGGTTATGTCAAGCGCTCGCTCGACACCGTCGCCCAGGGGCCCGGTAATTCCGGCGTCGCCCTCGGCACGATCAACCGGGTCTTCGACGAGAATTCGGTGAAGCAGCTGCGGCTCGAGACGTCTGGCGCGGCCTATACGGGCATGATGGCGGACGTCCAGACCCAGCTCGACAAGCTCTACGGCACGCCCGGCACGACGAGCGCCCTCGACGGGGTGATGAACAGCTTCACCCTGTCGCTGCAGACCCTCGGCGCGGACCCGTCTTCCGCGCCCGCCCGCTCCTCCGTCGTCGCAGCGGCCTCGAACCTCGCGACGAAGATCGGGAGCATCGCGGAGGGAGTCCAATCCCTGCGCACCGCGACCGAGAGCCAGCTCTCCAACGATACGTCGGCGGCGAGCGGCCTGCTGTCGTCCATCGCCCAACTCAACGTCAAGATCGCGGCCACCAGCGACGATGGGTCCAAGGTCGCCCTACTCGATCAGCGCGACCAGGCCCTCAATTCCCTCTCCGGCTATCTCGATGTGCAGGCCTCGGTGCAGCGCGACGGGACCGTCACGGTCATGACCAATTCAGGCATGACCCTGGTCGACCGGGCCAGCGCAGCGACTTTGAGCTTCGACGGCCGGGGCACGCTCGGCCCGGAGGACAGCTATTCCGCGGACCCGGCTCAGCGCGGCGTCGGAACCATCACGGCGACCACGCCGGGCGGCGGAACGATCGATCTGGTGGCCTCGAACGCGATCCGTTCGGGCTCGCTGGCGGCCGGAATCGAACTGCGCGATACGGTTCTGCCCCAGGCCCAGCGCCAGCTCGACGATCTCGCGGCCGGCCTGTCGCGGTCGCTGTCCGATAGCTCGGCGGTGGGCACGCCTGCGACGGCGACGGGCGGGGCGGGATTCGACATCGACCTGACCGGCCTGAGCGCCGGCAATGCCATCACGATCAGCCTCAAGGACGCCAACGGCGCCCAGCGCAACCTGATCCTGGTTCCGTCCAACCTGACTCCGCCCGCCGCCGTGAACCGGACCGATGTCACCGACCCGCTGGCGACCATCGTCCCGTTCACGGTGGGAAGCGACCCGGCGAAGTTTGGCACCGAGATCGCAGCCGCCCTCGGCTCGCCCTTCAGTGTCTCCTCCAACCCCACGGTCGGCAAAGGCGGCGTCAGGATCCTAGCCCCGGCGAACGGGACCACGATGATCCAAGGGATCAGCGCGAGCGTCACCCAGTCGAAAACAGTCGATGAGGTGACGAACGGCAAGCCGCAGATCCCGCTTTTCGTCGATGGCGGCGGCCAAGCCCGCCTCTTCACCGGCTCGTTCGATGGCGGCTCACAGTTGACGGGCTTTGCCCAACGGATCGCCGTGAACCCTGCGGTTGCGGCAAAGACCGAATCGCTGGTGAAGATCGCGTCCTCGACCACCGAATCGGACAAGACGCGGCCGCAGTTCCTTTACGACGCGCTCACGACCGCCAGCCGGACCTTCTCGGCGGCCAGCGGGATCGGAGGCATAAGCGCCCCCTTCACGACCTCGGTTCAGGACTTCACCCAGAAGATCATCGACGCCCAGGGCGCCGCTACCGCGACCGCGCAGTTTCTCGACGAAGGGCAGAGCATTGCCCTTGCCACAGCGCAGGGCCGGTTCGCGGGCACATCCGGCGTCAAGATCGACGAGGAGATGTCGAAGCTCGTCGGATTGCAGACGGCCTATACCGCCAATGCCCGCGTCCTCACGGCCGCGCGCGACATGTTGGACACGCTCCTCCGGATCTAGAGCCTCGTTCCGGCATCCGGTTCTTCCGAAACGTGGTTTCCACGGTTCGGGTCAATTCTCCGGCGTCTTTCATCGGTCAAACCCGTGAAGACCCTTTCGCCGAGGTCACGATGACGATCAGCGCCTTCACGGCAGGCACCTATTTCCAGGACCGCAACACGGCGAATCTGGTCAGCCAGAAGGCGCGACTCGAAACATTGACGGCCCAGCTCACAACCGGACGCAGTGCGGAGACGTATGGCGGCATCGGTGCTGCGCGAACTACCAGCCTCTCTGCCCACGCCTCGCTGAGCGCGCTCGATGGCTACGATGCCGCGATCAACGCGAACACGACGCGGGTGACCGTCGCCAGTTCGGCGGTGACACAGCTCTCCAACCTCAGCGGCATCGTCCAGAGTTCGTTGAATAGTGGGTCGATCGCGTCCGGTTCGAACGCCGTGCAGGTAGCCAAGACTAGCCTAGACGCTGCCGTGGACGCCTTGAACCAGGACGTCGCCGGCAATTACATTTTCGGCGGTCGCGATTCGGACGCTCCGCCCGTCGCTTCGTCGGATGCGATCCTCAACGGCGTGCCGAGCCGCAACCTCGACGGCCTCAAGACCGTGGTAAGCGACCAGATCACCGCCGATCTCGGCCCGAATGGCAATGGCCGCATCTCCACGAACGTGTCGGGCTCCACCGTGACGGTCAGCGAAGAAGGTACCGGCGCGGGAGGCACGGAAGCACGCGCGAATTTCGGCTTCAGCCTCGTCTCCGCAGCGAGCTCGAACCCGGCGGCCATCACGGCGGGGCCGATGGCGCCCCGCACGAATCCGGACGTCACCTTCTCCGTGGCCAATGCGCCGGCGGAAGGCGACCGCATCCGCGTGGCAATCAACCAGCCCGATGGAACTCAGAGTTTCACCGACCTGATCGTCACCGCCAATCCTCCGGCGGATTCCACCAATACGATTCCGCTCGGCACTGCCGCCGAGACCGCCGCCGCCCTCACCAAGAGATTCGAGAACCAGCCCGTTGCCAGTATCCAAGGCAAGGCCTCCCTGGGGCTCGCCGCGAATTTCGGCACCGGCACGCCGGCCTCTGTGGAGCTGGCCGTAAAAGCCCCTCCGGCAGCGGGGGACACGCTGACCTTCAAGCTAGCGCTTCGCGACGGCACCACACAGTCGATCACGCTGACCGCGAAGGCGAACGCGGATGCGAAGTCCACCACCGAGTTCTCGTTGACCGGTGACGTCGCGGCCAACATCTCCACCGCCCTGTCGAACGCGCTGAAGGAGACGGCCGGGACGACCCTCTCGGCGAGTTCGGCGTCGCGCGCCTCTCAGGATTTCTTCGCCGGGTCAAAGACGGAGGGTTTTGCACCGCGCCGCGTATCGGCGGACGGGAACGGATACGCGGAAGGGGCCAGCACTACGACCGTCATCTGGTACACCGGCGACGATACCTCGACCGATCCGCGGGCGACGGCATCGGTGCAGATCGGTTCGGACCGGACGATCGGCATCGGGGCCCAGGCCAACGAGGCGCCGATCCGCGCGGTCCTCGCCGGGATCGCGCAGGTCGCGGTGCAAAGTTTCACCACCACGCAGACTGGAACGTCCGAGGCGGCACGCTACCTCGCCGTCTCGGAACGTTCACGCTCGCTCCTCACATCCACCGCCGGGCGCGAGGGAATACAGTCCATCGCCAGCGATCTGAGCCTGGCGGCCAAGACCATGACTGAGACGAAGACCGACAACCGCGCCGCCAGGGCCACTCTTCAGGACAGTCTCGACGGCGTCGATACGGTCTCCCTCGAGGAAGTCACCGCGAAGCTCCTGGCACTTCAGAACCAGCTTCAGGCGAGCTACCAGGTGACCTCGATGCTCTCGAAACTGACGCTGACGAATTACCTTTCCTGAATCAGGCGGCTAAGCCGCGCTTGCGTAGAAGCGGATCGATGCTCGGCAGGCGGCCGCGGAAGGAGATGTAGGCCTCGCCGGGATCGCGCAAGTTTCCGGCGCCGTAGACGAACTTGCGCAGGCGTGCCGCCGTTTCGGGGTGGAAGATGTCACCGGCCTCGCGGAACGCGTCGAAAGCGTCGGCATCGAGCACCTCGGACCAGAGGTAGCTGTAATACCCAGCCGCATAGCCGTCGCCGGAGAAGATATGGGCGAAGTGCGGTGAGCGGTGCCGCATGGAAATCTCCGCGGGCATGCCGATGCGCTGGAGCGCGTCAGCCTCAAAGGCCAGGACATCGAGACCGTCCTCGCCGCCGCTCGACAGGTGCAGCGTCATGTCGACGATGGCCGAGGCGGTATATTCTATGGTGGAGAAGCCTTGGTTGAAGGCCCGCGCCGCCAGGAGGCGCTTCAGCAACTCCTCCGGCATCGGCTCGCCGGTGCGGTGATGCCTGGCATGGGCCCGTAGGACCTGAGGCTGTTCGAGCCAGTGCTCATAGAGCTGCGAGGGCAGTTCCACGAAATCTCCGGCCACCGCCGTGCCCGAGAGGAGCGGATAGGTGACGTCCGAGAGAAGGCCGTGGAGCGCATGGCCGAACTCGTGGAACAGGGTGCGCGCGTCGTCGAAGGAGAGCAGCGGTGTCTCGCCCTCCGGCGCCTTGGCGAAGTTCATCACGTTGATGATGATCGGCGTGATTGTGCCGTTGAGCCGCTCCTGTGAGCGGAAGGCGCTCATCCAGGCACCGCTGCGCTTCGACGACCTGGCGAAATAATCGCCGAGGAAGATGCCGACCTCGGACCCGTCGGCATTGCGCACCGTCCAGGCCCGCACATCGGGGTGGTAGCGGGGAAAGTCGGTGAGTTCCTCGAAGCGCAGGTCGAACAAGCGCGAAGCCGTGTCGAAGGAGGCCGCGATGACACCGTCGAGGGGCAGGTAGGGCTTGATCTCGCCCTCGTCGAGATCGTGCTCGGCCCGCCGCAGCTTCTCGGCATAGTGGCGCCAATCATGCGGCCCCAGGGCGATGTTGGCCCCTTCGGACGTGGCAAGGGCCTGCAGGCGGTCGCGCTCGGTGGCGGCACGGGCATGGGCCGGCGTCCAGACGTTGCGCAGCAATTCCATCGCGGCGTCGGGCGAGCCCGCCATGGTGTCTGACAGTTTGAAATGGGCGAAGCTGTCGAAGCCGAGCAGGCGGGCCCGCTCCGCGCGCAGGGCGATGATCTCGGCGATGATGGCCCGGTTGTCCGTGGCGCCGCCGCTCTCGCCACGCCGGATCCAGGCCTGATAAGCCTTCTCGCGTAGGTCCCGCCGGGTCGAGAACACCAGGAACGGCTCGATCAGTGAGCGCGACAGGGTGATGATGTGCGCATGCTCGCCGCCCCGATCCTTGGCGGCGCTGGCGGCAGCGGAGCGAAGGAACTCGGGGAGCCCGGCGAGATCCTCCTCACCGTCGAGGGGGAGGATGAACGCGCCCTCATCGGCCAGCAGGTTCTGGCTGAACGTGGTCCCGAGTTCGGCCATCCGCCCCGCGATCTCCGCCATCCGGGTTTTCGCCTCAGCGGCAAGATCGGCACCGGCGCGGCGAAAGCGCGTGCGGTAGCGGTCGAGCGCGCGGCGCTCCTCGTCGCCGAGGGCCTCCGCATCCGGATCGACGGCGGAGATCCGCGCCCAGAGCAGCGGGTCGAGATAGATCGCGCTGCCATGGCGCGCGAGGCGTGGGGTGATCGCCCGCTCCACCGCCTGGAGTTCGGGGCTGGTGTTGCTGCCGCTGAGGTTGAAGAAGACGGAGGCGACGCGGTCGAGATCGAGGCCGGCGCGCTCCAGTGCCTCGACGGTGTTGGCGAAACGTGCCGGCTCGGTGTTGCCGGCAATGGCGGCGATCTCGGTATCGTGGGCGTCGAGTGCGGCTTCGAAGGCGGGCAGATAATGTTCCGGCCGGATCCGCTCGAAGGGCGGAATGCCGAACGGCGTGTCCCATACGGCCTCGGCGAACGGTCCGATGTCCCGGGTCTCGGTGGCGGTTGCGCTCGTCATGGTCGTCCTTCGGTGTCGTCCGGGCCTATGCGGGGGAACCTAGTCATCCCGGCAAGCGAGCGCAAAGAGTCCCGTCGGCATTTTCGCCACGGTGTCACTCGGGTTTTCAACGAAGGGGCTTCCAGGCCTTGGGCGCTTGCACCCAAGCTCAGGCCGACGCAGGTTGCGCCCCGCCATGGCACCCCTGACCCGAACCACCTCCGTTTCCCTCCGTTCCGCCGGACTCGTGCTGGCGGCGGGCGGCTTCCTGGCCGCCGGCATCGGCGCGGCCACGGCACAGAGCCTTTCGGTCGATCTCGGTCAGGGCGGCTTCACCGAGCGGGCGCTCCAGCTCGTCGCCCTCATCACCGTCCTGGCGCTGGCGCCCTCGGTGCTGGTGATGGCGACCTCGTTCACGCGAATCGTCGTGGTGCTGTCGATCCTGCGTTCGGCGCTGGGGACGCAAAGCGCTCCGCCGAACGCCGTAATTACCAGCCTCGCGCTGTTCCTCACCGCCTTCGTCATGGCACCGACGGCGCGCGAGGCCTATCGCACCGGGATCGAGCCGCTCATCGCGGGCCAGATCACCCAGGGCGTGGCGTTCGATAGGGCCTCGGCTCCGTTCAAGACCTTCATGCTGCGCAACGTGCGCGAGAAGGACCTGAAGCTGTTCCTCGACATGGCGAAGGCCCCCGCCCCCGCCGGGCCGGAAGCCATCGGCCTGGAGATCGTCACGCCGGCCTTCATGATTTCGGAGTTGCGCCGCGCCTTCGAAATCGGCTTCCTGCTCTTCATCCCCTTCCTCGTCATCGATCTGGTCGTCGCCTCGATCCTGATGGCGGTGGGCATGATGATGGTGCCGCCGGCGACGGTGGCCCTGCCGTTCAAGCTGATCTTCTTCGTGCTGGTCGACGGCTGGACCCTCGTGGCCGGATCGCTGATCCAGAGCTACGGAAGCTGACGGCGGCAACCCAGAGAATCAGCCGTGCAGGTGATCCAGGATAGCGAGACCCGCCGGGGTCGCCTCGTAGCGCGCCCGCTGGGTTTTCTGATTGCGCTCGGTGACCGCCAGAAGCTCGGCCTCCCCGGACAGGGTCTCCACCGCACGCAGGACGAGCGCGTGCTCGACGCCGAAGACGCGGGCGAAGCTTCGGCTATCGGCGGCGAGCTTCAGATGAAGGCCCGCGAGTAGCCCGGCCTCCAGGGTCGAGAGG
This sequence comes from Methylobacterium sp. WCS2018Hpa-22, assembly GCF_031843785.1. Classification (NCBI taxonomy): domain Bacteria; kingdom Pseudomonadati; phylum Pseudomonadota; class Alphaproteobacteria; order Hyphomicrobiales; family Methylobacteriaceae; genus Methylobacterium; species Methylobacterium sp. WCS2018Hpa-22. The sequence continues at coordinate 161,453 of NZ_JAVTJA010000006.1, read as the reverse complement.
CCGGGCTGGAGGTCGGCGATGGAATCGGTGACGGCGAGAAAGGTCTCGGCATCGGCAGGAGGCTCGTTCACGCGGCCTCCGCCGGACGGCGAAGCGACACCATGACCGATTTCGACGTCGGCGTGTCGCTCTCCTTGCCGAAGGACGACAGGGGAACGAGCACGTTGAGTTCGGGATAATAGCCCGCGAGACTGCCGCGCGGCATGTCGAAGGGCACGAGACGGAAGCCTTCGGCCACCCGCACCACGCCGTCGTCATGGGTGCCGACGATATCGACCCGGTCGCCTGCGATGGCACGGATCTCGGCCAGGTCGTCGGGATGCGCGAACAGCACCTGACGCTCGCCGTAGACCCCGCGATAGCGGTCGTCGAGGCCATAGACGGTGGTGTTGTACTGATCGTGGCTACGGAAGGTCTGGAGCACGAAGGTGCCGGCCTTCGTCCGCGCCTGCTGGTGCTCCGTCGCCTCCGGGAGGGCATCGGCCGAGAAGTTCGCTTTCCCGTTCACCGTCTCGAAGTTGCGCTCGGCAGCGAGGTTGCGCAGCATGAAGCCGCGCGGACGGCGGACGCGGGCGTTGTAACCGGCGAACCCCGGAATGGTCCGCTCGATCAACGCGCGGATGCCATCGTAATCGTCGGCGAGGGCCGCCCAATCGACCTTGTCCGACCCGACGGTGGCCGCGGCCATGCCGGCGATGATGGCGATCTCGGAGCGCAGCTCCGGCGAGGCGGGCTTGTTGATGCCGCCCGAGCCGTGGACCATGCTCATGGAATCCTCGACCGTGACGATCTGGATCTTGCCCTTCGAATTCCGGTCGATCTCGGTGCGGCCGATACAAGGCAGCAGGTAGGCTACCCGGCCCGGCACCAGATGCGAGTGGTTGAGCTTGGTGGCGATATGGACGGTGAGCTCGCAAGAGGCGAGCGCCTTGGCTACCAGCGCCGTATCCGGCGTGGCGCGGGCGAAATTGCCGCCGAGCCCGATGAAGGCCTTGGACGATCCGTCGAGCATGGCGCCGATGGCGCCGATGACGTTGTGGCCGTGCTTGCGCGGGGCGACGAAGCCGATCTCACGCTCGAGGGCGTCGAGCAGGGCGGCGGGCGGCTTCTCGTTGATGCCCACCGTGCGGTCGCCCTGCACGTTGGAATGGCCGCGCACGGGACAGAGGCCAGCGCCGGGACGGCCGATATTGCCGCGCAGGAGCATGACGTTGGTCATCTCCCGGATGGTGGCCACCGAGTGTTTGTGCTGGGTCACGCCCATGGCCCAGGTGCAGATGACCTTGTCGGCACCGAGATAGACGTCGGCCGCGACCTCGATATCGGCGCGGGACAGGCCGCACTGGTCCTCGATCGCCTCCCAGGTGGTCGCCTCCACGACGGCGCGATAGGCCTCATGCCCCTCGGCATGGTGGCTCAGGAAGGCGCGATCGAGGACGGAAGGCCGGCCGGCGGCGAGCGCCGCGTCGTCGGCGGCGAAAACCGCCTTGGCGATGCCGCGGAACACCGCCATGTCGCCGCCCGGACGCGGCTGGTAATAATGGCTCGCCACCGGGGCGCTGGCGCCGCGCAGCATCTCTACGGTGTTCTGCGGATCGGCGAAACGCTCCAGACCGCGCTCGCGCACAGGGTTGTAGACCACGACGCGGGCGCCGCGGGTCGCCGCCTTGCGAAGGTCACCGAGCATGCGCGGATGGTTGGTGCCGGGGTTCTGGCCGACCACGAAGATCGCGTCCGCCTTCTCGAAATCCTCGAGCAGGACGGTGCCCTTGCCGATGCCGATGGCCGCCTGAAGGGCGATGCCGCTGGCCTCGTGGCACATGTTGGAGCAATCGGGGAAATTGTTGGTGCCGTAGAGCCGGGCGAACAGCTGGTAGATGTAAGCCGCCTCGTTGGAGGCGCGGCCGGAGGTGTAGAACTCGGCCCGGTCGGGGCTGTCGAGACCACGCAAAGTGGCGCCGATCTCGGTGAAGGCCGCATCCCAGCTGACCGGCAGGTAGCGGTCGCTCGCTGCGTCGTAGCGCATGGGATGCGTCAGGCGGCCCTCGCCTTCCAGGGCGTAATCCGTCCATGTCCGCAGCGACGTCACCGTGTGCTTCGCGAAGAACTTCGGCGGCGTACGCTTGTCGGTCGCCTCCCATGAGACGGCCTTCACGCCGTTCTCACAGAACTCGAACGAGGAACCGTGCGCCGGGTCACCCCAGGCGCAGCCGGGACAATCGAACCCGTCGGGCTGGTTGGCCTTGAGCATGGCGCGGGCCCCGGAGAGCGGGGCGCGGCTGCTCAGCAGGTGCTTGCCGCAGCTCTTTAGCGCGCCCCAACCGCCAGCGGCGGAGGAACGCTTGGGGGACGCGACCGGGTGATCCATGTACGATCCTGGCTCGGCAAAAAATGGCCTGGACGGCGGAATCGCCATGCGAAACCACGTCCTCTACCACCAGCGATATCGCACCGCACACGGGTCACTCAAACACGGATAAACGCGGGCCAGTCATGCGCTTACGACGATGCATTGGCGCGAAACCGAGCAGTCTTTCGAAGTTCTAAACTCGACCCCGCGTCAGACGCATGAACCGCATGCGACAAAAGCCGGGTTAGATCTCGCGCGTCTTGAGTAGCACCCGGCCGACACAGGTTCGTGCCGCGATGCGGAAGACGGTCCTGCCGCGTCATCACCCTTTTGGAGTGAGACGCCGGGGATCCGGGCTTTCTCGAAAGACTAAGCGGCAGCTGTCCCGAGTTTGGCCAGCGTCGCCGCGTCCCGGCCGACGATCGTCGACAGGTCGCGAGCACCTTCCGCGGCGAGTTTTCTGAGCAAGCCGGCTTTGATCGATCCGACGAGCCCAGGACCGGCATAGACCAGCGCAGAGTAGAGCTGCAGCAGGCTCGCCCCTGCGAGGATCTTGGTCCAGGCCGCCTCGGCCGAGTCGATGCCGCCCACGCCGATGAGCGGGATGGTGCCGCCCACGCGCAGGTAGGTCTCCGCCAGGAGGCGGGTCGCCGGCTCGAAAAGCGGACGCCCGGAGAGGCCTCCGGTCTCCCTGGCCAGGGAGGCGTCGGCGAGACCGGCGGGCCGCGCGATGGTGGTGTTGGAGACCACGAGCCCCTGCACCTTCCTCCGCAAAGCGGTGGCGACGATGGAATCGAGCGCTTCGAGCGAGATATCGGGGGCGATCTTCAGCAGAATCGCAGTCCCGGCGGAGGCCTTGTCGCGAGCCTCGACCACGCGTCCGAGCAGATCATCCAGGAACGCTTCGCCCTGAAGGTCACGCAGGCCGGGCGTGTTCGGCGAAGAGACGTTGACGGTGACGAAGGCGACATGCGGCGCCAGTGCCGAGGTGCAGGCCACGTAATCGGCGATCCTGTCGCTCGACTCCTTATTGGCGCCGATATTGATTCCGACCAATCCGGGTCGACTGCTTCTCGCCGCGAGGCGGCCGCGCACGATGTCGAGCCCTTCGCTGTTGAGGCCGAAGCGGTTGATGACGGCGCCGTCGGCGCTGAGACGGAACACGCGCGGGCGTGGGTTGCCACCCTGAGGCTTCGGCACGACGCCGCCGACCTCCACGAAGCCGAAGCCCAGGCCGAGCAGCGCATCGGGCACCTGCGCGCCCTTGTCGAATCCTGCCGCCAGTCCGACCGGGTTGGGGAACCGACGGCCGAAGGCATCAACCGCGAGCCTCGGATCGTCCGGGGCCGGCTTGCGGGGTGGCAGAAGAGCCAGCCCACGTAAGGTGAGGTTGTGCGCCGTCTCGGCGTCGAGGCCATGCAGGATCGGCTTTGCGAGGGGAAAGAGCGCGCCGATCATGCCGATGCTCCGGTCGAGGGAGGAGTGGGCGAAACCAGATCGGCGGGAAACAGATGCCGGCCGTCCGGCCCAATCGGAAGATCGGTGACGGACCTGACCGCATCGAGCCGGAGGTCGCCGTAGAGATGCGGGAACAGCGCCCCGCCGCGCGAGGGCTCGTAGCGAAGGGCATCTCCCAACGCATCGGCGTCAATCCCGACGAGGACGAGATCGGGAACACCGGCGAAATGCCGAGATGCAGTTTCAGCCACTTGGTCGGCGGTGGAGAAATGAATGAACCCATCGGCATGGTCGACCGGAGCACCGGTGAACCGGCCCGCTTCCTCGGCCTCGCGCCACAAGGCACGCGGGCATATCTTGTAGATCATTGACATCGCGCGTTGCCTTCCGGTTCGACCGCGACCGCGATAGAACGGGCAGGCATCCGTCGCAACCAGCGGCTATTTCTACCTTTGGTCGTGAGTTTGTAATTTCTCCATCTCGAAGATAGTGGCGGCGCGCCGTTGCTTCCGCCGCTTTTTAGTTCTACTTTCCTAAAGCTAGGCTGGATGTCTTAGCCATTCTGATCGAGTCTCGCCATGCTGTCCCACGAGCAGATCTGGACCGCGATCGACCGTCTCGCGGAACGCCATGGATTCTCCGCTTCGGGTCTCGCGCGCCGTGCGGGGCTCGACGCCACGAGCTTCAACCGCTCGAAGCGGATCGGGCCGGACGGGCGCAAGCGCTGGCCCTCCACCGAATCCGTGTCGAAGGTGCTCGCGGCCACCAATGCGACGCTGGACGATTTCCTTCGCCTCATCGAAGCTCGGGAAGGCATGCCGCGCACCATGGTGCCGCTGATCGGCATGACCCAGGCGGGCGCGGGCAGGCTCTTCACTGAGGAAGGCATGCCCACCGGCGGGCCGGGCTGGGAAGAAATCGAGTTTCCCGATCTCGGTGAGGATCGCGCTTTCGCCCTCGAAGTGCAGGGCGATTCCATGGAACCGCTCTACCGCGATGGCGACGTGCTGATCGTGTCTCCCACCGCCAGCGTCCGCAAAGGCGACCGCGTGGTGGTGCGGCTGGCTAGCGGCGAAGTGCTGGCCAAGGAATTGCGCCGCAAGACCGCCCGGACGATCGAGTTGCTGTCGCTCAACCCGAGCCACCCGGAACGCATCGTCCAAGTGGCGGAGATCGCCTGGATCGCGCGGGTGATGTGGGTCCGGCAGTAGACATCGTGGGGAGGCTCCGTGACGTCTTGGCGCTTCCGTCCGATGCGACTAACGCTGGAGCCCGTTCCGCTCCGACAGGCCTGGATACAGCATGGCGTTGCACGATCTGGACGGCGAACGGGATGAGGCTCCGAGCCCGCCTATCGATCTTCGCTCGGCCCTGGATGCCAGCGCCCTTCCCACGCTGCTGATCGACCAATCCAAGACGACGATCGTTGCGGCCAATCCCGCTTTTGCCCGGTTGACCGGCCACGATACCGGGGATCTCGTCGGACGCGATGCCCATCTGCTTCTCGGCGCCAATACCGACAAGGACGCTCGCGCCGCTTTCGCCGCCGCGTTGGCGGGAAAGCGTCCGGAGGGAATCGAGGTGCTGGCCTGGCGCAGGAACGGCTCGACCTTCTGGGCCGAGATCTTCGCAGCCCGCCTGCCCGATACCGACCTTCTCCTCGTCCAGGTGATCGACGTGACCAGGCGGAGGGATGCGGAGGGTGCGCTGGCTTTATCGCGGCAACGCGAGGCGCTGGGCCTGCTCACGAACAGCGTCGCTCACGAGTTCAACAACTTCCTGCAGATTCTCATCGGCTATATCGACGGGCTGAAGCGACGTCTCGGCGACCGCGAGGAACCCTTCATCCAACGGGCGGTGATACGCTCCACCGACGCGGTGGAGCGGGCGACGATCCTGACGCGCCAGCTTCTGACCTTCTCGCGGCGGATCGCGCCGGATGTCCGCCCGGTCGATATGAATGCTCTCATCACCGCCTTCGCCGCGCGCATGCAAGCGACGCTTCCCCCGGGGGTCGCCCTGACGATCCGCGCGGCGCCGGACCTGCCCAACGGGCTCACCAACCCGACCCAGGTGGATCTGGCCCTGTCTCACATCGTCGCCAATGCCTGCGAGGCGATGCCGTCCGGCGGAAGCATCGAGATCGCGAGTTTCGTGGTGCCGCCGAGCGACCCGGCGATCCGCCGTCCGGGCGATGGCGCGGTCGGTCTTTCCGTCCGCGATACCGGGCACGGGATGACACCGGAGATGGCGGCACGGGCGCTCGCGCCCTTCATCACGACGCGCGAGGCCGGACGGGGAGCGGGGCTCGCCATCGTCCACGGCCTGGTGAAGCGTCAGAACGGGACCGTGTCTCTCGACAGCAAGCCCGGCGAGGGAACGACGGTACGGATGATCTTTCCGGCCGCTCTCTGAAATGCACCGGCTTTCTCAAGTCTCGCCGTCATCACAAAAGCAGGGCGCGGCCGGACTAAAACTTGTCGTCGAACGTCACCATATAAGATCCGGCATTCCCGCCGGGACTCTCTCAGACTTCGTTCAGAGGCGTATTCATGTTCATCCCCTCCACGCGTCGCACCCGCGCCGCGACCCTCTTCGCGCTCGCCGCGATGCTGGCCGTTGCTGCGCCCGTTGCCGAGGCCCGTCCAGGCGGCGGCGGTGGCATGGGCTCGCGCGGCTCGAAGACCTTCAACGCGCCCTCGTCCACGAACACGGCGCCGAGCGCTGCGCCGATCCAGCGCTCGCAGACGCAGCCCGGTTCGACCATGGGTAATCCCGGCATGACGAGCGCTGCTACGCAGCGTCCTCGCTTCGGTGGCGGCTTCATGGCCGGCCTTCTCGGCGCCGGCCTCCTCGGAGCGCTCCTGGGTGGTGGCTTCTTCGGTGGTCTCGGCGGCATCGCCTCGATGATCGGCCTGCTGTTGCAGGTCGGCCTCATCGTGATGGTCGTCGCCTTCGCGGTGCGTTGGTTCCGCCGCCGTCAGGGAAATCCGGCTCCCGCCGGCATGGCCCGCTCCAGCATGTCGGGCAATTCGAACCCGGCGGGCTACGGCTCGACGCCCGGCGCGGGTGCTGGTCCCGCCATGGGCGCCGGTTCGGCCATGGGTGCTGCTTCGCGCGGCGCGCCGCAGCCGACCGTCGGCAAGGTCGATATCGGCCCGGGCGACTTCCAGAGCTTCGAGATCGCCCTCAACGACGTGCAGGCGGCCTATGGCCGTGGCGACGTCGCTGCGTTGCGCAACCTCGCGACACCGGAAATGGCGGGCTACTTCGCCGATGAGCTGCGCGGCAACGAATCCCGCGGGGTCGTCAATCGGATCTCGAACGTGAAGCTTCTGCAGGGCGACCTGTCGGAATCATGGAGCGAGGGCCGGATGGAATACGCCACGGTGGCGATGCGCTACGCCATCACCGACGTAACGATCGACCTTCGGACCAACCAGACCGTCGAGACCGGCGAGCCGGAGGCCCTGGAGCTGTGGACCTTCGTGCGCGAGCGCGGCGGGCGCTGGATCCTCTCGGCGATCCAGCAGGGTCGCTGATCGCCTCAACGGCATCGGTCGAAACCAAGAAAGGGCCGCGCGGTATAAACCGCGCGGCCCTTTCTCATGAAGCCTGCGCCCAGGATCAGGCGGCGCGCTTCTGATAATCCTTGATGTCGGTGAAGCGGACCTTCGGCGCGCGCTCTTCCTCGTAGCGGAGGGAGAAGGCGGTGGTCGCCATGAAGACGGGCGCACCGTCGAGGTCGCTCGCCATGGCCGAGCCATGGGTACCGATGAAGGAATCGAGATCGGTTTCCACATCCGATTCGATCCAGCGGCAGATCGAGAAGCGTGTCGGCTCATAATCGATGGGGAGGCCATACTCGGCCTGGAGCCGCTCCTTCAACACATCGAGCTGCAGCGCACCGACGACGCCGACGATGGCCTGCGAGCCGTCATGCGGGCGGAACACCTGGACGACGCCTTCCTCGCCCATCTGCTGAAGCGCTTCCCGCAGCTTCTTCGCCTTCATCGCATCGGTGAGCTTGATCCGGCGCAGAATTTCCGGCGCGAAGCTCGGCACGCCGCGGAACACGATCTCCTCACCCTCGGTGAGCGTATCGCCGATGCGCAGGGTGCCGTGGTTGGGAATGCCGACCACGTCGCCGGCAAAGGCCTCGTCGGCGATGGCTCGGTCCTGCGCGAAGAAGAATTGCGGCGCGGACAGCGACATCGGCTTTCCGGTGCGCACGAGCTTCGCCTTCATGCCGCGGCTGAGCCTGCCCGAGCAGACCCGCATGAAGGCGATGCGGTCGCGATGGTTGGGATCCATGTTCGCCTGGATCTTGAAGACGAACCCCGTCATTTTCGGCTCGGTCGGCTCCACCAGGCGCTTGTCGCAATCCTGGCCGCGCGGCGGCGGCGCGAAGCGGGCGAGCCCGTCGATGAGGTCGCGCACGCCGAAATTGCGCAGGGCCGAGCCGAAGAAGACCGGCGTGAGGTGCCCTTCGCGAAACGCCTCGAGATCGAACCGCTTGAGGCCGGATTCGGCGAGCTCCGCCTCCTCCCGCCACGTGGCCACCTCGCCCTCCTCGGTGAGCAACTGGTCGAAGAGCGGATCGTTCACTCCAGACACGGCCACGGTGCCGGCGTCGTCCGCCGCGTCGAGCCGGCGAACACGACCATTGCCGAGGTCGTAGGTGCCGGCAAAGCTCCGCCCCCGGCCGATGGGCCAAGTGACCGGAGCTACATCGAGCGCCAGGGTCTTCTCGATTTCGTCGAGAAGTTCGAACGGATCGCGCGCCTCACGGTCGAGCTTGTTGATGAAGGTGACGATGGGGATGTCGCGCAGGCGGCAGACCTCGAACAGCTTACGCGTGCGCGCCTCGATGCCCTTGGCGGCGTCGATCACCATCACCGCCGAATCGACGGCCGTCAGGGTGCGGTAGGTATCCTCCGAGAAGTCCTCGTGGCCCGGCGTGTCGAGCAGGTTGAAGACGCAGTCGCCATACTCGAAGGTCATCACCGAGGTGACGACCGAGATGCCGCGCTCCTTCTCGATTCCCATCCAGTCGGACCGAGTCGAGACGCGGTTGCGCTTCGCCTTGACCTCGCCGGCGAGCTGGATCGCGCCGCCGAATAGGAGCAGCTTCTCGGTGAGCGTAGTCTTGCCCGCATCAGGGTGGGAGATGATCGCGAAGGTACGGCGGCGGGCGACGGGATCCTTCGCCCTGTCGGCATCCTTGCCGGTCGCGTCCTTGGGTTCTGTCTGCATCAACATCGCGGGCGGTTGCTTCTCTGGTCCGCCGGGGCGGGCTTGTCTGTACAAGGTCGGGGGCGTGCCCCGTCTGTAATGCGAACGGGGACCGGGCGAAAGCGCGGGGCCTCAACCCCTCCCGATATAGGGCATCTTCGTCGCCATCACGGTCATGAACTGCACGTTGGCGTCGAGGGGCAGGCCGGCCATATAGACCACCGCATCCGCCACGTGACGGGCATCCATGACCGGCTCGACTTTCAGCGACCCGTCGGGCTGCCGGATGCCGGCTGCCATCGGCTTGGTCATGTCGGTCTCGGCATTGCCGATATCGATCTGCCCACAGGCGATGTCATGGTCGCGTCCATCGAGTGAGGTGGACCGCGTGAGGCCGGTGATCGCGTGTTTCGTCGCCGTATAGGGCGCCGAATTCGGACGCGGCACCTGGGCCGAGATCGACCCGTTGTTGATGATGCGGCCGCCGCGCGGGTTCTGCGCCTTCATCATCCGGAACGCGCCCTGCGTGCACAGGAAAGCGCCGGTGAGGTTCGCATCCACGACGGCCTGCCATTGCGCCAGGCTGAGTTCGTCCAGCGGAACGGAAGGTGCGAACAGGCCGGCATTGTTGAACAGGAGATCGAGGCGACCGAACCGCGTCTTCACCTCGGCGAAAAGATGCCCGACTGCTGCGGCATCGCCGACATCGGTCTCCACTGCCATGGCCTCGGCCCCAAGCGCACGCACGGCATCCGCGACCTCATCGATCGGCCCCCGTCGACGCCCGGCCAAAGCCAGATCGAACCCGGCTCGTGCGAGCCCGAGCGAGACCGCTCGGCCGATCCCGGACCCCGCCCCTGTGACGATCGCGATCTGCTTCGACATGCGCGCTCTCCATTTCCTGGTCGGCCGGAGCGAACAGGCTGTTGCAACGGGCCGACGCGGCGTCTAGACAACGCGCGGCCTTGCGTCGATGGGGCGTCGCCAAGTGGTAAGGCAGCGGTTTTTGGTACCGCCATTCGGAGGTTCGAATCCTCCCGCCCCAGCCATCCACGCAAATGGGCCGGCTCGTGAGCGCCTGATGGGCGCCGCTTGAGCGTAGGTGATACGTCCTCCACGTCGAAGGACGACATCTACTCAACAAAACCAAGACCCATGGGAAGCCGAGCCGGTCGAACAGGTGATTCAAGGCGGAATGCTTTGGCCATCAGCGGCCAAGACTGACTGCTGTCGCCGGCAACCATCCTTTCGGTCCGCTGACTCCAATTGAGTTTCGAGCCAGATCAAGTGGTTACTCGATCATGGAAAGCCGAGAGTGTGCATGGGGCACAGCAGCCCTGGGCTCAAGTCCTATGAGAGACTTTAATCCTGTATGCAGGATATTTCGTATTAATCAACATTAACACTGGCATTTTTCTGCTTTGAATAGCATTTTAATGCGGCTAGGGATGAATTGCTTCGCCAGCCAACGAAACCGATTTGTGAGTTCACCATGGTACCAGCTGCTTTCACAGCCGGCCTCGGAGTCGGCCTTTCCTTTCTTTTGGGGCCGAATATCGGAGCCATCGCTCTGATTCCCGTCCTCGTTCTCTGCGTCGTCCGCCTCTTCGGGGAAAAGGTTCTGCGGATGATGGAGGACTGAGAGAGCGACGGGATCTCATCTCGTCGTCATTCGGAAATACTGAGATCGCCAGCACTTCGCGAGTAGACGCTGTGTGACACGTCTAGTCTTTGAAGGCCGAACACGTCACCCCCGTGCGTCCTCGGCGTGTCGAAGACGAGTAATGACTTCCGCGACGATCATGGACGCCGCGTACTGATCCTTGATGCGAGAGGCGTTTCTCAGCCCGTCGATCAGACCGTTGATCGTTCGCCCACCGGTCAAAGTACACAGCCGCATGGTTTTGCCCGCCTGCACCGAAATCGTCGCGATTCGACGGATGAGCTGGTTGCTCAGCGGCCATTGCCGAGATCCGTGGCAACAGAGGGTGTCGGTTTCTCGGGTGTTGCTCCGGCTTTGGGCTATGCATCGGGACGACCTCCCTGAAGACATCCTAACGCCCAGCAAGTTCGATGCCGGCGAGGGGTATCGTCAGGCTGGCGCCGTTCCTATCGTCTCCACGATATCGGCGGGGTGTCGAAAAACCATGTCGGGGCGAGCGGTTACCAGCGCGTCTCCTCGCGTATACCCCCAGGTCACGGCTCCAAAATCGCACGATGCCGCCTTGGCCGCATCGTGATCCCGCAATTCGTCGCCAATATAGATGGCACCGCCAAGCGATCCCTCCTTTCGCATCACTGCGTTCAGGCGCTTGGCCTTACCGAACATCGAGGTGCCGCAGGCGTAATGCCGGAAGCGTAGGGCGCAGGGTCCGAGGACATGCCGGACATTGGCTTCGCTGTTCGAACTGACGATGGCGAGGGTGACGCCTGCTTCGTCGAGGTTGCAGAGCATGTCCCGTATCCCGGGGAACAGCGAGATCGTGGCGATGTCGCGCGACGCAAGTCCGTGCATGTGCCGCGTGATGAACGGCAACTTCCAGGGCGATACGCCGAGCTCACGAATGAGGGCGCGGGCCGAAAGACCCCGTAGCGCATCGGTCTCGGCCGGATCGATCTGCCGGAAACGATAGCGAACAGCGACGTCGTTGATAACGCTGCAGAACCACGGGAACGTGTCGGCAAGCGTCCCGTCGAAGTCGAAGATGGCAAGCTTGTAGGATGTGCGCATCACGCCGGTGGGTCGCCCGTTATGGTTCAGCTCCCCTGAGGAAAAGGAACCTCAAGCGGCCCCGAAGCCGGCGCAACGCAGTAACGAGGACAGACCTCGATGAGTCGAACCCATCGAGGTCTGGAAGGACCGCGTCAGGCCGCCTTCGACGCGGTGCGCGTCGGGTAGTCGATATACCCTTCCGGTCCCTGGCTGTACCAGGTCGATTGCTCGTCCTTGTTGAGCGGCACATGCTCCGCGATCCGCTCGACGAGATCCGGGTTGGCGATGAACGGCCGGCCGAACGCGATGGCGTCGGCCTTGCCCTCGGCGAGGGCGGCCTCGGCGGCGGCCGGATCGTAATCCGAATTGAGGATCAGCGGGCCGCCGAAAGCCTTCCGCATCACGGGCGCGACCGGCGGATGGTTCGGCTTGCCGAAGGTCCCGTTCGGGCCGGGTTCGCGCAGTTCGAGGAAAGCGATACCGATCTTGCCGAGCGCGGCGGCAGCAGCCCCGAACAGAGCGTCCGGATTCGAATCGTCCACGCCTTGGATCTCGCCGTTCGGTGACAGGCGCACGCCCGTGCGGTCCTTCCCGATGGCGTCGGCCACGGTCTGGGTGACCTCCGTCAGCAGGCGGATGCGGTTCTCGACAGAGCCGCCATAGCGGTCATCGCGGTGATTGCTGTTGTCACGTAGGAACTGGTCGATGAGGTAGCCATTCGCTGCGTGGATCTGCACACCGTCGAACCCGGCCGCGATGGCATTGCGCGCGGCGCGGTCATAATCGGCGAGGAGACGCGGAATCTCCTCGATCGGCAGGGCACGCGCCTGGGCGTAGGGCTTCTTGCCCTCGTAGGTATGGGCGTGGTCCGGCGCAGTAGTGGCGGAAGACGAGATCGGCGCCTTCCCGCCATTGAAGCTCGGATGGACGATGCGGCCCATGTGCCAGAGCTGGCAGACGATCCGGCCTCCGGCCTCGTGAACTGCCTTCACGACGGGCTTCCAGGCTTCGACCTGCTCGTCAGACCAGATACCCGGCGCGAAGGGCCAACCGAGCCCTTCTTGGCTAATGCCCGTCGCCTCGGTGAGGATCACGCCCGCGCTCGCCCGCTGCCTGTAATAATCGACCATGATCGGGGTCGGTACATGCTCCCTCGTGGCGCGGGCACGGGTGAGCGGCGCCATGAAGATGCGGTTCTTCGAGTCGATCGCGCCGATGCGGATCGGATCGTGCAGTGAGGGCATGAAGATCTCTCGTCAGACTACGACAATGAAGGCGCGACCGTTCGGCCGCGCCTTCGTTGCCCGTAGGTATGGCGCTGACGGGAGACCGTCAGGGGGACGGCTGGAGCATCGGACACCGCCTGTGCGCCGCCGCACGCCACCACGCCCGGGATCATCACCCCGGCAATCACCTTTCCGGCATCTGACTGAGCTTTGGCTCCGCGAACGCCCTTCCGATAGAGACTCAGAGGTGGGCCAGCACTGCGAGTAGCAGCAGGGCAATGATGTTCGTAATCTTGATCGCGGGATTCACGGCAGGGCCGGCCGTGTCCTTGTAGGGGTCGCCTACGGTGTCGCCGGTCACCGCCGCCTTGTGCGCATCGGAGCCTTTGCCACCGTGATGACCGTCTTCGATGTACTTCTTGGCGTTGTCCCAAGCGCCGCCGCCGGATGTCATTGAGATCGCTACGTAGAGCCCGGTCAGGATCACACCCAGCAGGGATGCGCCCACCGTGGCGAAGGCCTGGTCCTTGCCGGCAATCGCCTGGATCACGAAGAAGATGACGATGGGCGAGAGAACCGGCAGGAGCGACGGAAGGATCATCTCCTTGATCGCCGCGCGGGTGAGCATGTCGACGGCCCGCCCGTAATCCGGACGGTCGGTGCCCGCCATGATGCCGGGCTTCTCGCGGAACTGGCGCCGCACCTCCTCGACCACGGCACCGGCCGCACGGCCGACCGCCGTCATCGCCATGCCGCCGAACAGGAACGGGATGAGCCCGCCGAGCAGGAGGCCGACGACGACGTAGGGGTTCGACAGGGAGAAATCGACGCTCACGCCCTGGAAGAAGCGGTACTGGGTCGGGCTCGCATTGGCGATGAAGTAGTTGAGGTCGCTGGTATAGGCGGCGAACAAGACGAGGGCGCCGAGACCGGCCGAGCCGATGGCATAGCCCTTGGTGACAGCCTTCGTGGTGTTGCCGACGGCATCGAGCGCGTCGGTAGACTTGCGGACCTCCGGCGGCAGACCGGCCATCTCGGCGATACCGCCGGCATTGTCGGTGACGGGACCGAACGCGTCGAGGGCGACGATGAACCCGGCCAGCGCGAGCATGGCCGTGACCGCGATGGCGATGCCGAAGAGGCCTGCCAGCGAATAGGTGGCAATGATGCCCGCCACGATGACGAGCGCCGGCAGCGCCGTCGATTCGAGCGAGATCGCGAGCCCCTGGATCACGTTGGTGCCGTGACCCGTGACGGAAGCGTCGGCGATTGACTTCACCGGGCGGAAGTTCGTGCCGGTGTAGTATTCGGTGATGACGACGATGAGCGCCGTGATGATGAGGCCGATCACCGCGCAGCCGAACAATCCGCCTGAGGTGAAGGTGACCCCGGCATTCGTCTTGAACTCGGTGGCGAATCCACCGAACAGCGCAAAATTCACTAGCGCGATGGCGACGATGGAGAGTGCGCCGGCGGTGATGAGACCCTTGTAGAGCGCACCCATGATCGACTGGTTGGCGCCGAGCCGAACGGCGTAAGTGCCGGCGATCGAGGTGAGGATGCAGGCCGAACCAATGGCCAACGGATAGAGCAGCATCGCCTCCAGCACGTTGCGTCCGGCGATATCGGTCTGGCCGGCGAAGAAGATCGCGGCGAGCACCATGGTGGCGACGACGGTCACCGCATAGGTCTCGAACAGGTCGGCCGCCATGCCGGCGCAATCGCCGACATTGTCACCGACATTGTCGGCGATTGTGGCCGGGTTGCGCGGATCGTCTTCCGGAATCCCGGCTTCGACCTTGCCGACGAGGTCGCCGCCGACATCGGCGCCCTTAGTGAAGATACCGCCTCCCAGACGGGCGAAGATCGAGATCAGCGAGGCGCCGAAGCCGAGCGCCACCAGGGAATCGATGACTTCACGGCTGGCGGGCGCGAGGCCCGAAACGCGGGTGAGGAAGGTGTAGTAGAGCGCGACCCCAAGGAGCGCGAGACCCGCCACGAACATGCCGGTGACGGCACCGGACTTGAATGCGACGTCGAGCCCAGCCCCCAGGGAGGTCGAGGCCGCCTGCGCCGTCCGGACATTGGCGCGCACCGACACGTTCATGCCGATGAAGCCGGCCGCTCCGGAGAGGACCGCGCCGATGAGGAAGCCGATGGCGACCTTCAGTCCGAGAAAATAGGCGAGCGCCACGAACAGAACCACGCCGACGATGCCGATGGTAGCGTATTGCCGGCGCAGGTAGGCCTGTGCCCCTTCCGCAATCGCCCCGGCGATCTCTTGCATCCGCTGGGTGCCGGCGTCGCGTTTCATCACGTCGTTGATCGTGATGATTCCGTAGGCGACGGCGCATAGTCCGCCCAAGATGATAAGCAACAATGCGGTCATTCTACCGTCCTTGCGTTGTTATCGTGATGACGTAGCTCGGCTGGTTATGGGACGAGACGCTTGAAGCGTTTTAGGCATTCCCTCCCTGGGATGCCTGCTCTGATTGCCAAACTTCCGCGGCAAGAGCAAATCCTGCTTAGCTCTTTCACTTGCGATTATTGCTGCGTTGCACAATTCACTAAGCGCTTGATTGAAATCACTCGCATTCGAACCTCTTCGTCTCTTACCGAACTCGTAACGCGGCGCAGCGAAACTTTGCGCATTGATTCACGCTAGGGCATCGATTCCCATGGATTGGGACGGTTTCAAAAATGTGGGAACACGTTATTTCCTGAAGCCATGACCCAGTCGGAACAACCGCCACCGGACCCGGCCCTGACCCGGCTCAGCCTCGCCCTTGACGGGGTACCCCAACGGGGTTTGCCGCCCGTCGAGCGATGGAACCCACCCTATTGCGGTGAGATCGACATGCGGATCGCCGCGGATGGAACGTGGTTCCATAACGGCTCACCGATCCGCCGCCCGGCCCTCGTCAAGCTGTTCTCCTCTATCCTCCGGCGAGAGCCCGATGGCCGCATCGTGCTGGTGACGCCGGTGGAGAGCGTGGGAATCGTGGTGGACGATGCGCCCTTCGCCGCAGTGGAGATGGCGGTGGATGGTGAGGGCGAGACCCGGCGCATCGCGTTCCGCACGAATGTCGACGATCTCGTGACCGTCGATGCCGATCATGCTCTGCGGTTCGAGGAGGGCGGGGATGGCGGTCTGCGCCCCTATATCCATATCCGCCGTGGCCTCTGGGCACTGCTTACCCGCGCAACGACCTACGACCTGCTGGCGCTGGGTGAGGAACGCCTGGTCGATGGGGTGTCGTGGTTCGGCATCGCCGGCGGCGGCGGGTTTCATCCTATCGCTCGCAGCGAAGGCGCATGAGCTTCGACGCGCTGTCGGACCTGCTCGAAAGGGCCGGGCGGGGCCTATCCCCTACTCCCCCCAAAGCCGACGACCCCGTTTCGAACCCACGCGGCGACCACGACCTCGACCCAGCCGGCATCGCGACCCCTCCGGTAAAACCGCACCGGTCAGCAGCGGTCCTGGTGCCTATCGTCGTCAGGAACGAGGAACTGGCGGTGCTCTTCACCGTGCGGGCGTCGCACCTGCGCGACCATTCCGGTCAGATCGCCTTTCCCGGTGGCAAGATCGAACCCTCGGACCGGGACCCGGCGGATGCCGCCCTGCGAGAAGCCCGAGAGGAGATCGGCCTTCGGCCTGACGACATCCGCATCCTCGGCTATCTCGACCCCTATCTGTCGGCGACGGGATTCCTCGTGGTCCCGGTGGTGGGGCTCTGCACCGAAGAAGTCCGGCTCGCCCCAGATCCGGCGGAGGTGGCGGAGGTATTCGAAGTCCCGCTGGGACGCCTGATGGACCCGGTCCGTCGGCGCCTCGGCGTCGGGCTATGGCAGGATCGCCCGAGACGCTACTACGCCATCCCCTTCGGTGACCGCATGATCTGGGGTGTGACGGCGGGGATCGTGAACAATCTCCACGAACGCCTGTTTCCGTGACATGACGGCCTTCCCTCGCCCAGCGAAAGCTCCATGATCCGCCGCCTCGTCGAAGAAGTCCTGATCTTCCTGTTGCCCTTCATTTTGTTCGGCCTCTATCTCACGATCAGAGGCCGCAACCCGAGCCACGGCGCCCATTGGGAAGGGTTCGTGTTTCGACTGACCATGGGAGGGCTTGCTCTGGTGATCCTGTCCTTCATCATTGCCGGTCTGGCGGGCGAGAAGCATCGCGGCGGCTACGTCCCACCCAGGATCGAAAACGGACAGGTCGTTCCGGGCCATTTCCAATGACTGGTCGCGATCTCCGGCGGGAGGGGCTCAATGCCCTTCTCGTGGATCCAGCCGTCTCGCACGTGCTTTCCGTGCTGAAGGCGGATGGGGAGGAAACACGGATCGTCGGGGGCTCAGTGCGCGATGCCCTGCTCGGCCAGGTGGGATCGGACATCGATCTCGCCACCACTCTTCTGCCGCAGGAGACGATTCGGCGCGCGGCGGCTGGTTCCCTCCGGGCGATCCCAACGGGCATCGAGCATGGAACGATCACCCTGCTCCATGCCGGACGGGCCTTCGAGGTGACCACCCTGCGGGAGGATGTCGAGACCGACGGCCGGCACGCGGTGGTCAGGTTCGGACGGAACTTCACCCGTGACGCGGAGCGTCGCGACTTCACCATCAACGCCCTGTCCCTGAGCGCGGATGGCGAACTCCACGACACGATCGGAGGCGAAGAGGATCTCCGGGCGGGCCGTGTCCGCTTCATCGGTGAAGCGGCGACCCGCATCCGCGAGGACGCCCTGCGCATCCTGCGCTTCTTCCGCTTCCACGCCCGTTACGGGATCGGAGTGCCGGACGTGGACGGCCTACAGGCCGCGCGCGATGCGGCGGAGGCCCTCGATACCCTCTCGCGGGAACGGGTCCGTGCGGAATTTCTGAAACTCCTGGAAGCGCCAGGCGCCCTCGAGGCGGTCGCGACGATGAAGAAGGCCGGGCTGCTCGCGCGCATCATCGGCACCGAGGGTCACGTCGATCGCCTGGAACGCGCCATCGCATCGACGTTGGATCATGGCGGCACGGAGAGGGCGGTGAACTCGCTCGCCGCCTTGGCCGTCGACAACGACGACGATGCGGACCGTCTGCGACAGAAGCTGCGATTATCGAACGAGGAGCATGCCCGTTTGTGCGCCTACGCGGCTGCACGACGGGCCATCGCGCGCCTGCAGCACGTCGGAGCCATCGAGATGCGTCGGCTCGCGGCGACAGAGGATCTACCTGGCTTGGCGCTGGTGATCGCCGTCATGGATGAGACGAACGTGAACCGAATCGACACGGAGGCTCGCCGCGAACTGAGTGGCCTGCTCGATGGCACGTCGACCGCGCCGACCTTTCCCCTCAGCGGGGGCGACCTCATCACGGCAGGCATCCCGCCGGGCCGTTCGGTGGGTCGGGGTCTCTCCGCGAGCCGCTCTCTCTGGCTCGATCGGGGATGTCTTACCGGGGAGGAGGAGCGCGCCCTCCTCCTCGACCATGCGGTGACTCACGCCCGCTCGGGTGACTGAGCGTAGCGAAGGACGTTAGAAGTTGAGGGCGACCTTGGCGTCCTGAAGCTGGACGATCTGGCCGGTGATCTCGTCCTTCTTGGCGAAATCCTCGGTGGCATCGCGCTGCAATTCGAGGGCGGCGATGTCCTTGTCGAGCGAATCGGGCGTGATCTCCTCGAACGGGTTGGCACGCTCAGCGATCACGGTGACCATGGTCGGTCCGATATCGGCGAAGCCACCGCGCACGAGAACGCGCTTACCGGCATGGCCCGCCTCGTTGATCACGATCACGCCCACCTTGAGCGCCGTCAGGACGGGGGCATGGCCCGGAAGAACGGTCATCTCCCCTTCGATGCCGGGAAGCTGCACGGCCTCGATCTGGCCGGAATAGACCGTCCGCTCGGGACCGACGAAATCGAACTGGAAGGTGGCCATGGCGAGGGAGGTCCCGCTTCGGGTTGTCGTGTTGGAAAAGCGGCGCGGTCCCGAGAAGGCCGCGCCGTGATTGTCGGGTCAGGCCGTCCGCCATTTCGGCGGAAGGCCTTGGCGTTCGATGGATCAGGCCGCAGCCGCGATCTTCTTCGCCTTCTCCTTGGCGTCCTCGATCGTGCCGACCATGTAGAACGCCGCCTCCGGCAGGTCGTCGTAATCGCCGTTCACGAGGCCCTTGAAGCCCTTGATCGTATCGGCCAGCGGGACCTGGATGCCGGGCGAGCCGGTGAAGATCTCGGCCACCGAGAAGGGCTGCGAGAAGAAGCGCTCGATCTTGCGGGCGCGGGCAACGGTGAGCTTGTCCTCTTCCGAGAGCTCATCCATGCCCAGGATCGCGATGATGTCCTGCAGGGCCTTGTAGCGCTGCAGGGTCTGCTGGACGCGGCGGGCGACGTCGTAATGCTCCTCACCGAGGACGGCGGGGTTGAGCATGCGCGACGTTGAGTCCAGCGGATCCACGGCTGGGTAGATGCCCTTCTCGGCGATGGAGCGCGAGAGCACAGTGGTGGCGTCCAAGTGGGCGAACGAGGCGGCGGGCGCCGGATCGGTTAGATCGTCGGCCGGCACGTAGATGGCCTGCACCGAGGTGATCGAGCCCTTGGTCGTGGTGGTGATGCGCTCCTGCAGGGCACCCATGTCCGTGGCCAGCGTCGGCTGGTAGCCAACGGCGGAGGGGATGCGGCCGAGAAGAGCCGACACTTCCGAACCGGCCTGGGTGAAGCGGAAGATGTTGTCCACGAAGAACAGCACGTCCTGGCCCTGGTCGCGGAAATCCTCGGCGATGGTGAGGCCGGTGAGCGCGACACGCGAGCGGGCACCGGGGGACTCGTTCATCTGACCGTAGACGAGCGCGCACTTGGAGCCTTCGGCCGAGCCGTTGTTCTCCTTCGGGTCCATGTTGACCTTGGACTCGATCATCTCGTGGTAGAGATCGTTGCCCTCGCGGGTGCGCTCACCGACGCCGGCGAACACCGAGTAGCCCGAGTGCACCTTGGCGATGTTGTTGATGAGCTCCATGATCAGCACGGTTTTGCCGACGCCGGCGCCGCCGAACAGGCCGATCTTGCCGCCCTTGGCGTAGGGGGCGAGGAGATCGACCACCTTGATGCCGGTGACCAGGATCTGCGACTCGGTGGACTGCTCGGCGTAGGACGGCGCGGGCTGGTGGATGGCGCGCAGGGTGTCCGACTGGATCGGGCCGGCTTCGTCGATCGGCTCGCCGATGACGTTCATGATGCGGCCGAGGGTGTTGAAGCCGACCGGCACCTTGATGGCCTCGCCGGTGTCGGTGACTTCCTGGCCACGAACGAGGCCTTCCGACGTGTCCATGGCGACGCAGCGCACGGTGCTCTCACCGAGCTGCATGGCCACTTCGAGGACGAGGCGGTTGCCGTTGTTCTTGGTCTCGAGGGCGTTGAGGATCTCCGGCAGGTGGCCGTCGAAGTGAACGTCGACCACGGGGCCGATGACCTGGGTGATCTTGCCGACCTTGTTGGAGCCGGCGCCGGGGAGAGCGGTGTTCGCCATGTTACGGGTCCTTCGAATATGTTGCGGTCAGGGCGACGGGGAGCGCTTAGAGCGCTTCGGCACCCGAGATGATTTCGATGAGTTCCTTGGTGATCATGGCCTGACGCGTGCGGTTGTAGATCTGCGTCTGCTTCTTGATCATCTCGCCCGCGTTGCGCGTGGCGGAATCCATGGCACCGGTACGTGCGCCCTGCTCGGAGGCCGCGTTTTCGAGGAGCGCGCGGAACACCTGGACGGTGAGGTTGCGCGGCAGGAGCGTGTCGAGGATCGCTTCCTCGCTCGGCTCGAACTCCAGAGCGGCATCCGGAGCGGTACCGCCGGCTGCGGGCAGCTCGGCTGGGATGAGTTTCTGGGCGGTCGGCACCTGGGCGATGACGGAGCGGAAGCGCGAGTAGAACAGCGTCGCCACGTCGAACTCGCCGTCGTCGAAACGCGAGATGATGCTCTGCGCGATCTCGGCAGCAAACTCGTAATCCACCGGCTTGTTGCCGCGCAGATCACGACTCTCGATGATCTGGTCGCGATACTGGCGACGCAGGAGATCGTAGCCCTTCTTGCCGACCGTGACGATCTTCACCGTCTTGCCTTCGGCCGTCAGCGTGCGGATGTGCTCGCGGGCCAGACGCACGATCGACGAGTTGAAGCCGCCGCAGAGGCCGCGGTCAGCCGTGCAGACGACCAGCAGGTGAACCTTGTCGGCGCCCGTGCCGGACAGGAGCTTCGGTCCCTGGACACCGCCGACGAGGTTCGCGGCGAGGTTGCCGAGCACCTGGGACATCTTCTCGGCATAGGGACGGGCATTCTCAGCGGCATTCTGGGCGCGCCGCAACTTGGCGGCGGCGACCATCTGCATCGCTTTGGTGATCTTCTGCGTGCCCTTCACCGAAGCGATGCGGTTACGCAGATCCTTCAAACTCGCCATGGGGTGACTTCCAGATCCGTTCGGTGCGGTTCGACGCCATCTCTCTTCCCCTTGAGTGGGGAAGAGCCGGAGGTGGGGGTGGTGTCGAAGAGGTCTCGGCCGGTCCGGCACACCT
The DNA here is from genome assembly GCF_031843785.1 of Methylobacterium sp. WCS2018Hpa-22. NCBI lineage: Bacteria > Pseudomonadati > Pseudomonadota > Alphaproteobacteria > Hyphomicrobiales > Methylobacteriaceae > Methylobacterium > Methylobacterium sp. WCS2018Hpa-22. The sequence goes on along the minus strand of NZ_JAVTJA010000006.1, from coordinate 139,923 downwards.
CCACCCCAGTCCCCTCCCCGCTAAGGGAGGGGATCATCGACTGGCTTTAGGCCAGCGACTTGGCGACGCTCTCGACGACGCCCTTCAGCGTCTTCGCGCTGTCGTCGGACAGATCCTTCGAGTCCCGGATCTTGGTGAGCAGATCGGCGTGCTTGGTGCGCAGGGTCGAGAGCAGCGCGTCCTCGAACGGACGGACCTTCGACACGGGCAGAGCATCGAGATAGCCGTTCACGCCAGCATAGATCACCGCGACCTGCTCTTCCATCTTCAGCGGCGAGAATTGCGGCTGCTTCAGGAGCTCGGTGAGGCGCGAGCCACGGTTCAGGAGCTTCTGGGTCGACGCATCGAGATCGGAGCCGAACTGTGCGAAGGCGGCCATCTCGCGGTACTGGGCGAGTTCACCCTTGATCTTACCGGCGACCTTCTTCATCGCCTTCGTCTGGGCCGACGAGCCCACGCGGGACACCGAGAGGCCGACGTTCACCGCCGGACGGATGCCCTGGTAGAACAGGTCGGTCTCGAGGAAGATCTGACCGTCGGTGATCGAGATCACGTTGGTCGGGATGTAGGCCGAGACGTCGTTGGCCTGGGTCTCGATGACAGGAAGCGCGGTCAGTGATCCGTTACCGGCGGCATCGCCCATCTTGGCGGCGCGCTCGAGCAGGCGCGAGTGCAGGTAGAACACGTCGCCGGGATAAGCTTCGCGGCCCGGCGGGCGGCGCAGCAGCAGCGACATCTGGCGGTAGGCGACGGCCTGCTTGGAGAGATCGTCATACACGATCACGGCGTGCATGGCGTTGTCGCGGAAATACTCGCCCATGGCGCAGCCGGCGAAGGGGGCGATGAACTGCATCGGCGCAGCGTCCGAAGCGGTCGCGGCGATGACGATGGAGTATTCGAGCGCGCCGTTGTCTTCGAGCGACTTCACGAACTGTGCGACGGTGGAGCGCTTCTGACCGATGGCAACGTAGACGCAATAGAGCTTGGCGTTCTCGTCGGTGCCGGCATGAGCCGGCTTCTGGTTCAGGATCGTATCGAGGGCGATGGCGGTCTTGCCGGTCTGGCGATCGCCGATGATCAGCTCGCGCTGGCCGCGGCCGACGGGGATCAGGGCGTCGATGGCCTTGAGGCCAGTGGCCATCGGCTCGTGAACCGACTTGCGCGGAATGATGCCGGGAGCCTTCACGTCGACGCGGCGACGCTCGGTGGTGGCGATGGGGCCCTTGCCGTCGATCGGGTTGCCGAGAGCGTCGACGACGCGGCCGAGCAGCGCCTTGCCGACCGGAACGTCCACGATAGCGCCGGTGCGCTTGACGGTCTGGCCTTCCTTGATGTCGCGATCCGACCCGAAGATCACGATGCCGACATTGTCCTGCTCGAGGTTGAGGGCCATGCCGCGCACGCCCGACTCGAACTCGACCATCTCACCGGCCTGGACGCTGTCGAGCCCGTAGGCGCGGGCGATACCGTCACCGACGGAGAGCACTTGGCCCACCTCGGTTACCTCGGCTTCCTGGCCGAAATTCTTGATCTGCTCTTTCAGGATCGCGGAGATCTCGGCAGCGCGGATGTCCATCGTCTGGCCTCTTTAAATCGAAACGAAGTTGCTGTGGAGAAACGGGAGCGGGCCTGCGCCGAAGCGCCTACCTCAGGCTTCCCGCATCGCGAGTCGAATACCGTTGAGCTTGGTACGCAGGGATGCATCCACCATCCGGCTGCCGATCTTGACGATGAGACCGCCGATCAGGGCCGGGTCGACGCGCAGATCGAGGTCGATCTCCGAGCGAGCCACGTCGCGCAGGGACGCCTTGATCTCTTCGAGAACGGCATCCGACGGGCGTTCGGCCACGGTCACCTCGGCGCGTACGATCCCCTTCGATTCCGCCACCAAACGGCGGAAGGCGCGGATCATGTCGGGCAGCGCGAAAAGACGGCGGTTGGAGGCCGCGAGCCGGATGAAGTTTGCGCCGAGGCCGGTGAGACCGGCCTTGTCGAGGATGGCGCCGATGGCGGCTTCCTGCTGCTCACCGGTGAAAACCGGGCTGCGAACGAGGCGAGCCAGATCGGGGCTCTCCTTGAGAAGGGAATCAAAGCTCTGGAGGGTCGCCGCGACCGCATCGATCTGGCGCTCGTCGCGGGCCAGCTCGAACAGTGCGGAGGCATAGCGACCTGCTACGCCTGCAACCGGGGAACCCGCCTCGGAACTGGTCTGCGCCACGCGCCACTCTCTCTTTTAATCCGGCCCGAGGTTCCGGCCCGTGACACCGTTCTCGGCGTCGGCTCTGAAACCGTCAGGAATGGGAACCGCCTCGAAATACAGGTCTGAAACCCGTCCTCCCGGCGCGGCGAGGGCCTAGCATGCGTGTTGGGGAGGCGCAAGACGAAGACGGGCCTGCATAAGCTTGTGCGGCGCGCGGTCGTGCACTCATGTCCAATCCGCGAGAACGATGGCGAAGGTGAGGCGTCAGGCCGCCGGCGAAAGTTCAGGCCGTCAGCAGGCGATCTGATCGCAGCGACGCATGGCCCCGATCATCCGAGCGAGGGACTTCGCACCCGGATGTCCGAGAAGGCCGGTATTGCCGAGCACGTAGGAGGGAGTCGCCACGAGACCGAGATCGGCCGCCATGCGCATCTGCGCCTTCAACGCGAGACGCACCTCGTCGCTATCGGCGATCGTCTCGAGCTCCGAGGCGGGCACGCCCAAGGTGGCGGCGACCTGAAGCGCGCCGGTGCCGTCGATCCGGCCGGGTCTGGCGAGCAGCTTCTGATAGAGCGTCCAGGCGGCGGCCGACCCCATCTTGCGCTGGATCGCCAATGCGACCTTCGCCGCCTGAGCCGATTGAGGCGAGAGAATCGGATTGTTGATAAGCCCGATTCGCAAAGCGGTATCGCTTGCGGCGAGAGACGTCATGTCGATCGCCGCCTTTCGGCAATACGGACAATTGTAGTCGAAGAACTCGTAGAGCGTGATCTCCGCCTCGCGGCCCCCCACATAGGTCACGCCCTTCAGAGCAGGGATTTCCCCGACGATTTCACCCGGGAGCCGGGTGTTCGCGATTGGCCGGCCATCGTCGTTATCGACCTTGAAGGTCTGGCCGTAGCCCTGGGCATTGCCGCCGCGTAGTGACGCGACAAGGAAAGCCAGGCTCGCGGAACCGGCCATGAATTTTCGACGGTCGATGGACATGCGAACGGGGCCTCGAAGGTGCGGGATCACCGATCATTCGGCGTCGCGCCTCTTACATCCTGATTCGTGATCGTATCCAGTCGATCCATCCCCACGAATGCCATCAGCCTGGCGGAACCCATCAACCGGACAGATGCGCTATCGGTAAGTCCAAAACCTCGCTTGCCACATAGCCGCCCCCTCATCTTATGGTAACATCAATATATTCATATGAAAATCTATCGTCCAATATATCTATAGGTAATAATGATAGGCAAAATTTTGTTTCCTTCATATTTCTGGGGAATATACATGAAATATACGTTCGAAATTCTTGACTGATTTCAAATGCAAAAAGCCGCCCGCCTCCTTCGATAGCATGAAAGTGATCAGTCGTTTCCAATTTTTGCAAGACAACAATAGTTTCGTTAACTCAATTTACAGAGGAGACGGCGTATCCGACGATGCAGGGTCGAGCGCGGCGATCCACCTTAACCCTTACGCGTCGATAGGGTGATGAATCTATTTATGAACAACGATCTTCGTTCCAAGATCGAAGCGTTGGATCGTTCGCAAGCGGTCATCGAATTCGATACCGATGGCGCCGTACTGACTGCAAACCGGAATTTTCTCGCCGCGCTCGGCTACGAATTGTCCGAGATTCAGGGCAAGCATCACAGCCTTTTTGTCGAGCCGGCTTTCCGGGAGAGCCAGGATTACAAAGCCTTCTGGAGCGCGTTGGCGGCCGGAACCTTTCAGTCAGGCGAGTTCAAGCGCATCGGCAAGGGCGGGCGCGAGATTTGGCTACAAGCCACCTATAATCCCATCCTAGGCCGCAACGGGAAGATCGATAAGATCGTCAAGTTCTCGTCGGACATCACCGAACGGGTGATGCGCTCGATCAACAACGAGGGCCAGATCAAGGCCCTCGACCGCTCGCAGGCGGTGATAGAGTTCGCTCTCGATGGCGCCGTCCTCACTGCCAATCGGAACTTCCTCGATGTGGTGGGTTACGACCTGTCCGAGATCCAGGGTCGGCACCATAGCATGTTCGTGGACCCCGACCTGCGCACCACTGCCGAGTACCGGCGCTTCTGGGACGATCTCGGCCGGGGCGAGTATCAGGCCGATGAGTATCGGCGGATCGCCAAGGGAGGCCGCGAGGTCTTCATCCAGGGGACCTACAATCCGATCCTCGACCGAGACGGACGCCCGCTGAAGGTCGTCAAATTCGCCATCGACGTGACGCGGCAGGTGCTGGAGCGCCAGCGCCGCGCTGCTCTCCAGATTTCCATCGCCACCGACCTCAACGCCATCGCTGGAGCCGCTTCGGGCGCATCGCTACAGGCCGGCCAGGCCGCCCAAGCCTCGACCCAGGTCTCCTCCGACATTCAGACCGTGGCGTCCGGCGCTGAAGAGCTCGCAGCCTCGGTGTCCGAGATCAGCATGCAGGTGACCCACGCCTCGGAGATTTCCAGTCAGGCGGTCAAGCAGGCGGAGAAAACCGGCACCATCATCGCCGGTCTCTCGGGCGCGGCGACACGGATCGGTGAAGTCGTCGCCTTGATCCAGGGGATCGCCGCGCAGACCAATTTGCTCGCCCTCAATGCAACGATCGAGGCGGCACGGGCAGGAGAAGCAGGCCGGGGCTTCGCGGTGGTCGCCACCGAGGTGAAGGCTTTGGCCGCCCAAACCTCCAAGGCAACCGAGCAGATCAGCGCTCAGATCATGTCGACCCAGCAAGCGACTCAGGATGCGGTGGGTGCCATCACCTCGATCCAGGACACGATCATGACCCTGAACGAAGTCGCGAGCGCGATCTCGGCGGCGGTCGAAGAGCAGAGCGCGGTGACCCGCGAGATGTCGGCGAGCATGCAGACCGCCTCCAACGGCGTGGGCCAGATCACTAGCAGCCTCAGTGAGATTGCCCGCTCCACCGAAGAGGTCGATTCGGCCACTCAGAAGGTGAGGGTCGCCTCCCAGGAAGCCGCCTAGGGTCCCCTCTGCCGGTCCCTCGACGCTTCGCTCCAACGACGTCCGCGCCCTCCTTTGGCTGGGGGCGAAGCGCCTAACGCATTGCTCCCGGCCGGTCGCCTATCGCCCAGGCAAGCGCCTGTTCCAGCCGATCGTTACCCCAGAACAGCTCGCCATCGCCGGTCAGGAAGGTCGGGGCGCCGAAGATGCCGCGCGAGCGTGCCTCTTCGCCATTGACGCGCAGACGTCCCTTGTTGCCCTCTAGGGCCGCAGCCTTGAGGATCACGGTGCCATCGAGACCGAGCCCGTTGAGGACCCCCACGATGGCCGGCGGTTCGGCGATGGAGCGCCCCAGAGAGAACTGGGTCTCGTAGACGGCTTTCGAGAACGGAACGAGCCAGTCGTGATCCATGCCGTAGGTGGCTGCACGGGTCGCGCTCAAGCTGTTCTGCGGGAACGGGTCGGGCCGCTTCAACGGAGGCAGGCCTTGCCTCGCCGCCTCGCGCTCCACATCCCGCCACATATGCCGTCCCTTGGCCGGAAAGAGATTGAAGGGCGAGGAATTCCAGCCCTGGCTGGCGAAAATCGGGCCAAGGAGGAAGGGCCGCCAGCGCACTTCGACGCCGGCGGCTTCCGCCATCTCGTCGATCCGCATGGCCGCCAGGTAGGAATACGTGGAAGAGAACTCGTACCAGAATTCGAGGGTCGGCCGTCGCGGCATTCGTCGAATCTCCGGCGTGGGGTGACAAGCGGGGTTGAATTACGCAGTTTCGGCCGTCGGGGCCAGGGCAGCAACGGGCTCCGCTGACGCGGTGGTGGAAAGCGGGAGCGAACACCTCTGCAACGTCTCCTGCGGCATGCCGGTTGCACGACGCGGCTGTCGGCTGATAAGTCGCCCCGACTCCACGAGAACCGAAGCGAGCCCGATGTCAGACGTGAATCCGAAGCCCGTCAACAAGGTCGTGCTCGCCTATTCCGGTGGCCTCGACACCTCGATCATCCTGAAATGGCTGCAGACCACCTATGGCTGTGAGGTCATCACCTTCACGGCCGATCTGGGACAGGGCGAGGAGCTTGAGCCGGCGCGCAAGAAGGCTGAGCTGCTCGGCATCAAGCCGGAAAACATCTTCATTGAAGATCTGCGCGAGGAATTCGTGCGCGACTACGTCTTCCCGATGTTCCGCGCCAACGCGGTCTACGAGGGCGTCTATCTCCTCGGCACCTCCATCGCCCGCCCGCTCATCGCCAAGAAGCAGATCGAGATCGCCGAACGTCTCGGCGCCGATGCGGTCTGTCACGGCGCCACCGGCAAGGGCAACGATCAGGTCCGGTTCGAGCTCGGGTATTATGCCTTGAAGCCCGATGTGACCGTCATCGCCCCCTGGCGCGAATGGGATCTCAAGAGCCGCGAACAGCTGATCGCTTTCGCCGAGCAGCACCAGATTCCGATCTCCAAGGACAAGCGCGGCGAGAGCCCGTTCTCCGTGGACGCGAACCTTCTTCACGCCTCCTCCGAGGGTAAGGTTCTGGAGGACCCGGCCGATGAGGTGCCGGATTACGTCTATTCCCGTACGCTTTCGCCGGAAGAGGCCCCCGACACTCCGACCATCGTCACGATCGGCTTCGAGAAGGGCGACGCGGTCTCCATCGACGGCGAGCGCCTCACCCCTGCCACTCTCCTGGCCAAACTCAATCAGCTCGGCCATGACAACGGCATCGGCCGCCTCGATCTCGTGGAGAACCGCTTCGTCGGCATGAAGAGCCGGGGCATGTACGAGACGCCGGGCGGCACGATCCTGCTGCCGGCCCACAGGGCCATCGAGTCGATCACGCTGGATCGCGGCGCGGCGCACCTCAAGGACCAGATCATGCCGCAATATTCGGAGCTGATCTATAATGGCTTCTGGTTCTCGCCGGAGCGCGAGATGCTCCAGGCCCTCATCGACAAGAGCCAGGAGATGGTCACCGGCGAGGTTCGGCTGAAGCTCTACAAGGGCGGCATCCACGTCATCGGCCGCACCAGCCCGAACTCGCTCTACGACCAGGACCTCGTCACCTTCGAGGAGGGCGCCGTGGCCTACGACCACCGCGACGCGGCGGGCTTCATCAAGCTCAACGCCCTGCGCCTGCGCACCTTGGCTCAGCGCAAGAAGAAGCTCGGGGCATAGGCCTCGGGATCCACCCCTCCCCCGTCGCGGGGAGGGGTTTACGCAGCGCTTAGACGGCGGACCAGCGGTTGCCCGCCTTACCGAAGGGGCCGGGGCCGAGATCGCCGTAGCGCAGGAAGATCTGCAGGGCCGGCTGCATCTCGTGATGCACCGCCGGTATTTCGGTCCCCGCTCCATAAGGCTCGGCCGTGTCGAAGGCAGGCACGTCGCGGCCGTCGTCCCAGACGATGTTCAGCTTCCTCACCAGCGCCAGATGCTCGTCCGTCACATCGAAGGTGACGTGCTCGGGCGTCTCTCCCGTCCCTTCGTCACGAAACACGTCGCCGACATCCTCCGACGAAAGCTTGGCCAGGGTGTTGTGATACGCGTAGCGGCCCGGCTTCAACACGGCATTGTGGATGAAGACCGCGAGCGCGTCGCCGAGCGCCCGGTGTTCCTCGTCCGCCCCATCATCGTCGCCGGTGACGTTGAAGATGTCGCCGTCACGGTCGGTGCTGCCATAGGGTGCGTCGGGATGCACGATGGGCGCGCCTTGCCCAGCCGGGTTCCAGGCCACCACCATCCGGCGGATCAGGGCGATCCGCTCGAGGGTGAGGTCGAAGGTTGTGCTGTCGGCCATGTCGCGTCCGCTATCGGTGTTGTGTGCGTCGTGTCTCGCATCCGCCCCATCACGGGCCGGCCCCGGCCGCCTGCCGGAGAATGGACGGCTCTATGACACGTGTTGCGGCAAGCCTCCACGTGTCTGGATTCAGCGAAGGCAGCCCATCAATCCACCGACCCCATTCATCCGCCCCTGGATGCGTGTGGCGACCGCACGCACTCCGCGAGATGGCAGGGCCGCATTGCGTTGGATCGGGTTCGGCAGAACGGCGGCGAGCAGGCTCGCCTCGCTGCGGTTGAGGTTCCGCGCGCTCTTTCCGAACCAGCGCTGCGCCGCCGCCTCGGCGCCGTACACACCGTCCCCCCATTCGGCGATATTCAGATAGATCTCCATCATGCGCCGCTTGCCCCATAGGGTATCGGCGATAACGGCAAGAGGAATCTCCATTCCTTTACGGATGACCGAACGCCCGGGCCAGAGGAACACGTTCTTCACCGTCTGCATGGAGATCGTCGAGGCGCCGCGGCTCGGCCCCTCGTCGTCATCCACCACGTCGCGCAGGGCGCCCCAATCGACGCCGTTATGTAGGCAGAAGCGCTGATCCTCCGAAGCGATCACGGCCTGGACCAGGAGCGGGGAGATCGCGTCCAGGGTGACCGCTTCGCGGCTCACGGGTTTGCCGGTCAACCATCGCGCCAGCATCAGGGTTGAGGGCGGCGTCAGCGCACTATAGACGAGCCCCAGAACAAGAATCAGGGCCAGCAACATGACGGGGAGCAGCATGAAGAGGCCGACCAGCCGCCTCACCCAATGCTTCCTTCGTCCTTGGCGGATGGAATCGAGATCGCGCGCATGGCGTGATCGCGAATCGCTGTCATCTGCCGCACCGTCGCGCCGTTCCTGAATCCGTACCTCCCGCACAACGACGCGCCCATTCTTGACCAAGGCCCTTCTTACGATGACCTCACCAAAAGCATCCCACGCTTCGGTCAAGGCGGACGCATCTCAAGCGTTTTCCCACAAGCTTTCGAGCGTGGCCGACGCCGTCGAGGCGTTTCTGGCCGAACGCCTCGGTCCCGAGACGCAGACGGGCGAGATCACGCGTCCCACGCGGCTGATGGAGGCCATGCGCCATGCCGTGCTCGGCGGCGGCAAGCGTCTGCGCCCGTTCCTGGCGGTGGAGACGGCGCGGATGCTGGGCGGCTCCGAGGCCGGGGCGCTGGCCGCCGGTTCGGCCATTGAGCTCGTCCATTGCTACTCCCTCGTCCACGACGACATGCCGGCCATGGACGACGACGACATGCGCCGGGGCAAGCCTACGGTCCACAAGGCCTATGACGAGGCGACCGCCATCCTCGTCGGCGACGCGCTGCAGACGCTGGCCTTCGAGATTCTGGCAGATGCGACCTGGCAGCCGGATCCGTCGATCCGTGCCGACCTCGTTCTCGGCCTTGCAAAGGCGTCCGGCCTCGGCGGCATGGTCGGCGGCCAGATCCTCGATCTCGGGGCGGAAGGTCGCTTCGGCGACGTCTCCCTCGATGTCGAGGACACGCTGCAGCTTCAGGCGATGAAGACCGGCGCCATCCTGGCCTTCTCGGTGGATGCGGGTGCCCTTGTGGGCGGTGCGACGTCGGATCAGCGTGCCTCCCTATGGCGCTACGGCCTCGCCTTGGGCCAAGCTTTTCAGATCGCCGACGATATCCTCGACCGCGAAGCCTCTCCCGAAGCGATGGGCAAAGCCACCGGCAAGGATAAGGATGCCGGAAAGGCGACACTCGTCGATCGTCTCGGCATCGACGGCGCCCGGGCGGAATGCGACCGCCTCGTCGGCATGTGCGAAGAGGCCGTTTCTTCCTGGGGCGACAAAGCCCAGACACTGCGCGAAGCGGCACGCTTCACGGTCGCCCGCAAAGTGTGATGCGATCGCCCCACTGAACTCTGCCGCGATGTTGCATTGCGGCAGGTCCGTGATATCAGGCCTTCATGCATCTCAAGCGGTTCATCGATTTTCTCGGCCTGACGCCGCCGTAGGCTTAAGCCTACCGAATCGTGTTCCGTCCGTGACCGGAGAGCGCTTGAGCGCCCGGTCATCAAGATGCCTGTCCCTGCTGACGCTTCGCGCGCGGGGACGATGAAAGCCATTCCCCATGAACCGTCAGTCCTTCCGGAGCGAGTGGGCTCCCGACGTCACGCGTGAAATCCTGGCCGGCACGGTGGTCGCCCTGGCGCTGATCCCGGAGGCCATCGCCTTCTCGATCATCGCGGGCGTCGACCCGAAAGTCGGGCTCTACGCTTCGTTCTGTATCGCCGTCATTTCCGCTTTCGCCGGTGGCCGTCCTGCCATGATTTCGGCTGCCACCGGCGCCATGTCCCTCGTCATGGTCACGCTCGTGAAGGAGCATGGACTCGGCTACCTGTTCGCGGCCACCATTCTCACCGGGTTGCTCCAGATCGTCGCCAGTGCCGTGCGCCTCGGCAACCTCATGCGCTTCGTCTCGCGCTCGGTGGTCACAGGCTTCGTCAACGCCCTGGCGATCCTCATCTTCCTCGCGCAGATGCCGGAGTTGATCGGCCGCGGGCCGGTCGTCTACGCCATAACCGCCATCGGCCTCGCGATGATCTACGGCCTCCCCTACCTGACGAAGGCCGTCCCCTCACCGTTGATCACGATCCTCGCTCTCACCGGAATCTCGGTCTGGTTCGGGTTCGACATCAGGACCGTGGGCGACATGGGTGCCCTGCCGAGCGAATTACCGGTCTTCGCCCTCCCCCAGGTGCCGTTCACTCTGGAGACACTGCAGATCATTCTGCCCTACGCCCTCACCCTGGCGATGGTCGGCCTGCTCGAGAGCATGATGACGGCGGCCATCCTCGATGAGATGACCGACACGACCTCCAACAAGAACCGCGAGTGCGCCGGCCAGGGCCTCGCCAACGTCACCTCCGGTCTCTTCGGCGGCATGGCCGGCTGCGCCATGATCGGGCAATCGGTCATCAACGTCTCGTCCGGCGGGCGGGGCCGTCTCTCGACGCTGTGGGCGGGCGCGTTCCTGCTGTTCCTCATCGTGGTTCTCGGCCCCTATGTGGCGCAAATCCCGATGGCGGCCCTCGTCGCGGTAATGATCATGGTCTCGATCAACACCTTCCAGTGGAACTCCGTGCGGACGCTGCTGACCCACCCGAAGAGTTCGAGCGCGGTGATGCTCGGAACGGTGGCCGTCGTCGTGACGACGCATGACCTCGCCAAGGGTGTGCTGTTCGGGGTCGTTCTCTCGGGGTTGTTCTTCGCCCACAAGGTGACGCGGTTCTTCGGTATGTCGTCGGTACGCGACGAGGCCAGCCGCATCCGTACCTACCGGGTGACGGGCCAGATCTTCTTCGCCACGGCGGAGGCGTTCCATTCAGCCTTCGATTTCCGCGAGGACGACCTGACCGGGGTGGTGATCGATCTCTCCGCCTCGCATTTCTGGGACATCACCAGCATCAGTGCCCTCGACAGGGTGGTGCTGAAATTCCGGCACCACGGCATACCCGTCGAGATCGTCGGAATGAACACGGCGACGACCACCCTCGTCGACCGGGTCGGCACTCATCAGAAGCCTGGGGCGGCCCTCGCGGGGCCGGGTCACTGAGCGACGGGAAGAGTGGGATCGAGCGGGAGACTTGCCAAGCGCCCGAGCCCGTCGCTACAGCCGCGCGACGCATCACCCCTTGCCCGCGAGTGCTCCCATGACCGCCTACAAGCTCCTCCTCCTCCCCGGTGACGGCATCGGCCCGGAGGTGATGGCCCAGGTGAAGACCGTGATCGGTGCACTCGCCGAGACCGGTCTCGCCACGTTCGAGACCGAGACCGACCTCGTCGGCGGCTCGTCCATCGACGCTCACGGCGTGCCCCTCACCGACGAGGCCCTCGCGCGGGCGGACGCGGCGGATGCGATCCTGCTCGGCGCGGTGGGCGGCCCAAAATGGTCCGGCGTCGCCTATGACATCCGCCCCGAGGCGGGGCTCTTGCGTCTGCGCAAGGATCTCGGCCTGTTCGCGAATCTGCGGCCGGCGATCTGCTACCCGGCGCTGGCGGATGCGTCCGCGCTGAAGCGCGAGCTCGTCGAGGGTCTCGACATCATGATCGTGCGCGAACTCACCGGCGGCGTCTATTTCGGTGAGCCGAAGGAAATCACCACCCTCCCCGACGGCACCAAGCGCGCCGTGGATACCCAGGTCTACACCACGGGCGAGATCGAGCGGATCGCCCATGTGGCCTTCGATCTGGCGCGCAAGCGCTCGGGCCGCGTGGCCTCGGCCGAGAAGCACAACGTGATGAAATCCGGCGTCCTGTGGAAGGAGGTCGTCACCAAGGTCCATTCCGAGCATTATAGCGATGTCGAGTTGGAGCATGTGCTCGCCGACAATTGCGCCATGCAGCTGGTGCGCCGCCCGAAGCAGTTCGACGTCCTCGTGACCGACAACCTCTTCGGCGACGTGCTCTCGGATGTAGCGGCGATGCTCACCGGCTCCCTCGGCATGCTGCCCTCTGCTTCGCTCGGAGCAGTGGATTCGAAGGGAAGCCGCAAGGCATTGTACGAGCCGGTCCATGGCTCGGCGCCCGATATCGCGGGCCAGGATCTCGCCAACCCCATCGCCATGATCGGCTCGCTCGCCATGGCGTTGCGCTACTCGTTCGGCCTCGGCGAGGCGGCGGACCTACTCGACGGCGCCATCACCGATGCACTCGCGGCGGGTGCCCGCACGAAGGATATCGCTGGAGAGGGCGTGACGCCGCTGGGGACCGCCGGAATGGGCGAGGCCGTCGTGGCGGCTCTCAAGTCGCGGGTGCGCTGAAGCGAGAACCGCGGTCTCGTCCGGACATGAAAAAGGCGCCGACCCAACCGGGTCGGCGCCTTTTTCCGTCCATCGTCCGACGACTGCCCTTAGTAGGGGTTGCCGTTGCGAGAGACGTAGGAGGTGGGGTCGATCGCATCGACACCGGAGAAGTCGATGTTGTGGATCGCGCTGGAACGGGCGCCCACGAACGGGCCGTTGGTGATCGGATCGGGCAAGATCGCACCGCCAAAGCGATCGTTGCGGCCGTAGGGCGGCGAATTCAGGTAGCTGGCCGTGATGAAGTGCGGGTTGGTCGCCGGGTTGCTGATCGAACCGTTATTCGCCTCGACGACGTTGCCGGCATCGAGCCAGCTGCGCGGACGGATGCGGATCGGCAGCGGCTGGCTAACGCGGATACCGGGGGCGTAACGACCCTGCGCCTCGACAGCGGTGTTCGCGCCGACAGCGGTGAGGGTGAGTGCGCCCATCAGGGCAATCGTGGCAGTGCGCATGACGGACCTTCGTTGAACCTGTGTGAGATTAGGCCCGATTTCCTTAAGAAACTCGGCCATTCATGGTGAGTAGACGTGCCAGCGGCGCTGTTGTTCCCGGCCTAAGGCCGCGCTTGGTCGCTTCGCCGCAGTTTCGCCTCATTATGTCGGATGCGGCGTTTCGAGATCGATCCGGTTTCTCCGGTGGCCTCTCGGTTGGGGACGGCCGCGACACGCGGCGCGCAGCCCTCCACCCGCCGTTCCTCGAACACGCGATACGCCGCTTCGAGGCCTGCGGAAGCTTGGCCATTCAGAACGATCTTGTCCAGGGCGCAGACGATGGCCCGCGGCTCCGGTGGCTGGCTCAACGGAGCGCAGAGCCAGCCATCGATGCGCGGGGTCAGTGGAATCAGCCCGCTCTGCCCCGCATTGGAAAAACCGGTACAGATCCGCGTCACCGGACCGCTCAACGTGGCTTCCAAGGTCTCGAGCGGACCGAACTTGGTGGCGATCAACCCTCGTTCGCCGGATCGTACGACGGCGAGTCCCTGCCCGTCCGCGGCACGTCGGGCGATGGTGACGAACAGGCTCACGGGAGGTGTGGAGCCCTCTGTGACAGTGAGGCTGAGATAGGGTGCATCCGCCGCGTCGAATTTACCCTGTGAAAGACGGTCCTCCCGCTGGCCCGTGGCAGGGTTGATCCGTGCCGGCTCGATCTTCGCCTGATCGAGGGCGTCAGGATCGTCGAGCCGATAACGCGGGGCCGTTTCGCCAATGGGCAGAGCCTGGCGAACATTCACGGCGGCGGTGGGGACGAACGGCTGGGCATTCGTGTCGGTCGAGACAATCGCCCCCGACTTCATCTCTTCGTGTTTCGGCTCACCACCGACGAACTGCCCGGCTGCGCCGACACAAGCGAGCGCCGCGACGCAAGGCACGGCAAGCCGCAACGATGAGCGAGCCTTGCGCTTGGGGAGCCGATGGTTGGTTTCGTCCTGTACGGCGATGCGATGCATGAAACCCTGAAACCGGTGACTCTTCTGGAGGCTTTCGCCGCGTGCGAGCGACCATGCTCTCGAGGCTCCGTAGGCCGGGTTTCATACCGGGTGACCGGACGAGGGTTTTCGATTTTGCGGTGAATCAATCGTTGCCCGGTACACCTTGCGTCTATCGGCAGGTCCTGTTTGTGCCGCGACGAAAGTCTCGCGTGCAGCGCAACTCTTGACAGTCGCGGAGACGAGGCGTCTTGCTCCGCCGCTTGAAGTCAAAGTGGTCCTATCGAAGGGTCGAACGGGACGGGGCGTGCCGGCAAGTCCGCGGGACGACGCGTTTTCGCAGTCGGCCGGTTAATCAGGTCGTGACCGGGAAACCCTGCGGATTCTCATGGGACCGGTACACGGAGACTTGCCAACGACCCTGCCGGCGGTGCCGAGGCGATGAGCCCGGCCCTGGCGGGGAACCAGGGCATCACGAAGCGGAGTTGGAGAGATGGGTTACAAGGTCGCCGTCGTCGGTGCCACGGGCAATGTTGGCCGTGAGATGCTCGACATCCTGTCGGAGCGGGCGTTCCCCGCCGATGAGGTCGTGGCTATCGCCTCGCGCCGCAGCGCCGGGCAGGAAGTCTCTTTCGGTGACAAGATCCTGAAGGTGAAGGCGCTCGACACCTACGATTTCTCCGACACCGATATTTGCCTGATGTCCGCTGGCGGCGAGACGTCGAAGGAATGGTCGCCGCGCATCGGCCAGACCGGCTGCGTCGTCATCGATAATTCGTCGGCCTTTCGCTACCATCCCGACGTGCCGCTGATCGTTCCGGAAGTGAATCCGGAAGCCATCACCGGCTTCTCGAAGATGAACATCATCGCCAACCCGAACTGCTCCACGGCGCAGCTCGTCGTCGCCTTGAAGCCCCTGCACGACGTAGCCAAGATCACCCGCGTGGTGGTGGCGACCTATCAGTCGGTCTCCGGCGCCGGCAAGGAAGCCATGGACGAGCTGTTCCAACAGACCCGTTCGGTCTTCACCGCTGGCCAGATGACCATGGAGAAGTTCCCAAAGCGCATCGCCTTCAACGTCATCCCGCAAATCGACGTGTTCCTCGACGACGGATCCACCAAGGAAGAGTGGAAGATGGTCGCCGAGACCAAGAAGATGCTCGATCCCAAGATCAAGCTGACGGCGACCTGCGTGCGCGTGCCGGTGTTCATCGGCCATGCCGAGGCGGTGAACGTCGAATTCGAGCATCCGATCTCGCCCGAGGAGGCGACTGCCCTCCTGCGTTCGGCACCGGGCATCCTGGTCGTCGATAAGCGTGAGCCCGGCGGCTACATGACCCCGCACGAGGCGGCCGGCGAGGACGCGACCTATGTCTCGCGCATCCGCGCGGATTCGACGGTCGATAACGGCCTCTCGTTCTGGTGCGTCGCCGATAACCTGCGCAAGGGCGCGGCCCTGAACACGGTGCAGATCGCCGAGATGCTGATCAACCGGAAGCTGCTGAAGGAGCGGGCGGCGGCCTGATCACTCCACTTCCAGTCCTCGGGCCGAAACCCATCGACCGGCCATTGTCATTGACGCCGTCCCGTTCACGGGGCGGCGTTTTTTTATGGCCAATCCCCCTAACGAAGCAGGAGGAGATGCATTTCAATTGAAAATGTTCCTATTTTAGGATAGCCAGGATTAGAACAGAACACGAACATTGGTGATCGCGATGTGGGGCACTTCCAAACGCGGGCATGAAGCCGAAACCCTCCGTCGCCAACTCGCCATACTGGCGACGGAGACAAAACTGATCCGACTCCAACAGAGCCTGGACCGGAAGTACGATCAAGCCCAGCCCCGCGCGCCCGCCGGCCAAAGCGATGGTGGGCGGTGGGTCTCCGACGGAGGCGTCGGAGGCAGTCGCCTGACCGATCGTCCATCAACCGGTCAGACACTCCGATCCTCCATCGATAACGGAAGCACGTCAGGCAGGTCCACGCGAGAGGAAACCGTCACCAATAACGGGGCTCGGATTCTATCGCTGCGTATTCGCTCGGGACGCGGAGAGTGGGACGACCAGCACGCCGTCGTCACACCGGATGGCGAAAGCAGGATTTTCGAGAATTCGGGCGACGTTCAGACCATCCGCGACGGGGCATCGGGAGAGGTTCTCTCGCGTGGCGCGTTCGCGTTATCCGAATCGCAATCCCAGCCCACAATACAACAGGTCTTTCTGCCGGCTTTCGTCGTCGCTCCGGCCGTCAAGGTCACTCTTGAAGCGGCGGCGCTTCTCTTCACCTATCTGGAAGCTCGGAGGCCGGGATTCGGCAAGGCACCGGGCAGAACGGCACTGCGCTACGACTTCGACCCAGATCCGGAGAAAAAACTTCCCCTCATTTGGGTTGGTCCGGTCGATCAGACGACACTCGACCAAGCTTGTCCACGCAACGCCTAAGTGCAAGCCGTAACGGACGAGGCGACGAAACGGCTGACAGCCTTGAATCCCCTTCTGACGAGACAGCAACTCGGCACCATGATCCATGTCGATATCGCACACACATTCATTGCAAGGGCTTATCCCGATGTGCGCGTCGAATTTTCGATAAGCAGTACCGGCGATGAAGCAGATTATGGAGAAAAGGGTTCAGCACGCCTCGATCTTTTCGAACTCTCACCAAATCAAACAGTCTGCGTCTATGATTATAAAACTGGATCGGCGGGGCTAAGCTCAAAAAGAGCGTTGTTTCTAGCCAGATACGCCAAGAAATTTTGGCCGCAATCAAATGGTATAATTATCATTCAAGTGAGGCCGATAAAATGACGACCATTAAACAAATTAAAGGCCTTGCCAATAATTTGCTCGACAAAAATATTGATCTTGCCGCTGCTGGTAGAAACTCCTTCTGGCTTCTCCCCATCGAATCTATAGGACGATTGATCCACCTCGATCGGACGAGCAATCCGGCCTATTGCGTTGCAAGCTGGTACCTCGTCGAGTTCTTCATGCCCGGAGTTCGTTCATCGTCCTCACTCGGGCGATGCAGCGAAAGGATTGCCCGTTCTGAAGGCTTCGAGGGTGGCCAGGGCTGGTTCTGGTCCGACCCGACGATCTACGACGATTTCCTCACCCGCGTCGAAGCGGATGCCCTGGCGATCCTTCGCCCCCTGGACACGACGCGAAAGTGTCTCGACTTCGCCCGCACCCGTCCCGCCACGGTCGGACGTCTCGGTCTGGACTGGCATCTCGTCGCCTGCATTGCGCTCGGCGAACTCGATGAGGCTCGGACGATCTGGTCCAAGATAGGTAAGCATTACCGCAACGGGGCCGTGATGGAGGATGCGCACTGGCAGTTGATCAACGACCGGACCTGCCTCATCGGCGAGCCGCTCATGGCCGACGATCGGGACGCTCTCGCCACCCTGTTGCATCGCTGGGAAGCCGAGACCATCGTCGGAAGTCCCCTCGAACCATTTTGGAGACCGAGCCTGTTTCCCCTGGAGGAGGATGCATCGGCCGCCCCGTAAGTGGGCGAGAAGACTAGGGCGACAGGCAAGCCGGCATTAGACCGATGCCTCCAACGTCGCCACATCCCCACCACTGATCGCCGGCAGGCACCGGGTGATCCGCTCGGCATCCCAGTCCCACCACGCCACGGCCTGGAGCCGCGCGGCGATATCGGGCGGTACGCGCATCCGCACGAGCGTGGCCGGGTTGCCGGCGACGATGGCGTAGGGAGGTACGTCGCGGGTGACCACGGATTTGGCGGCGACCACGGCTCCGTCGCCGATGCGGATTCCCGGTAGGATCGTGCTGTCGTAACCGAGCCAGACATCGTTGCCGATCACCGTGTCGCCCCGGTTGGGAAAGGCCATCTCTTCGGGGAAGCGTCCGGCCCAGGCGCTGCCGAAGATAACGAACGGGTAGGTGGAGGGCGCGTCGAGGCGGTGGTTGCCCCCGTTCATGAGGAAGCGCGTGCCCGCCGCAAACGCGCAGAAGCGACCGATTCGCAAGCGGTCGCCCAGGAAGGCGAAGTGGTAAAGGATGTTGTCGAGGAAGGCCTCCGGGCCGGCAGGGTCGTCGTAATAGGTGTAGGCGCCGACCTCGACATTCGGCGGCAGTTCAAGATTGCGAATGAAGGTGATGCGGCTGTGTCCCGGGACGGGGTGGAGGCAGTCTGGATCGGGTCCGAATGACGAATCGGCAGTCATAGTCGGAGCTTCCTGAAAAGGGTTTGGGGAAGAAGCGGGAGGGGCGCGCTCTACCGAGGAACGCCACGTGAAATAGCTTGAAACGAGGCGACGATCGGATTAGCTATAGAGCATCAGTTCTGGTTGCAGTCTTGAGGCTGCGGTTCGGGAGTGGGCCCCACCGGGTCCGCTCTTTTTTATTGCCGCAATGCCTCTCGCACCGGATCGCTTCACGCAAGGCCGGACATACAGCGCAGCATGGCGGACACTTCCGAAAAACGTCTGATCACTGAGACCGGCGTCGCCGCACGGGTCGTGCAGGTCATCGAGGCATCGATCGAGGGCCTCGGCTATCGCGTGGTCCGGGTGCGGGTGTCGAGCGCCAATGGCTGCACCGTGCAGATCATGGCCGAGCGGCCCGACGGCACCATGACGGTGGACGATTGCGAGACCGTGAGCCGGGCGATCTCTCCCCTCCTCGATCTCGATGACCCGGTGGGCAAGGCCTATTATCTGGAGATCTCCTCCCCCGGCATCGACCGGCCGCTGGTACGGGCCGTCGATTTCGAGCGTTGGGCCGGCTACGAAGCCAAGATCGAGCTGGCGATACCCCTCGACGGCCGGAAGCGGTTTCGCGGGATCATCCGAGCCCCCAACCCGGATGGCCTCACGGTGCCGATCGATCTGCCCGACGTGAAGGAGGGCCTGCCGAGCCGCATCGACCTTCCCCTCCGCGATCTCGGCGACGCCTACCTCGTCCTCACCGACGATCTCGTGCGTGAATCGCTCCGACGTGGCGGCGGGCCGCCGCCGATGCTGGACGATGAGGACGAAGACGAGAGCGAGGAGGGTGACGAGGCTGAAGTCGCGCCTCCCGTCCCTCTCAAGAAAAAGGTCGAGCGGCCGCTGAAGCCCAAGGCGTCGGCCAAGCCCAAGCCGGAAAAGATCGAGACCGAGGCAAGTCGGGCCAACAAGGCCAAGCCAGTCCGCACCAAGGCGGTACGGGTCAAGGACGACGGCAAGCTTCATTAGAGCATTCGTTCGGAACTCCGGCGGGCGCCCAATGGTGCGCTGAGGGTTCCGAGAAGAACATACGACGAAAAGAAGGACGAAATCCGATGGCTGTCGTCAGCGCCAACAGACTCGAACTCCTGCAGATTGCCGAAGCGGTCGCCCGCGAGAAGGTGATCGACCGCTCCATCGTCATCGACGCCATGGAGGAGGCCATCGCCAAGGCCGCTCGCTCCCGTTACGGCGCGGAGACGGATGTCCATGCAGAGATCGACCCCAAGACCGGCGCGCTCCGCCTGTCCCGCCATCTCGTGGTGGTGGACGAGGTCGAGAACGACGCCCGCGAGGTCACACTGGATCAGGCTCGGCGCTACAATCCGGGCGCGCTCGTGGGGGACGTGATCTCCGACACGCTGCCGCCCTTCGATTTCGGCCGCGTCGCCGCTCAATCAGCCAAGCAGGTCATCGTTCAGAAGGTGCGTGACGCCGAGCGCGACCGTCAGTTCGACGAGTACAAGGACCGCATCGGCGAGATCGTCAACGGCCTGGTCAAGCGGGTCGAGTACGGCAACGTCATCGTCGATCTGGGACGCGGCGAGGGCATCGTGCGCCGTGACGAGATGATCCCGCGCGAGACCTTCCGCCCCGGCGACCGTATCCGCTCCTACCTGTTCGACGTGCGCCGCGAAGTGCGTGGACCGCAGATCTTTCTGTCGCGCTCCCACCCGCAATTCATGGCCAAGCTGTTCGGCCAGGAAGTGCCCGAAATCTATGACGGCATCGTCGAAGTGAAGGCGGTCGCCCGCGATCCGGGCTCGCGCGCCAAGATCGCCGTCATCTCGCGGGACGGCTCCATCGACCCCGTCGGTGCCTGTGTCGGCATGCGCGGCTCCCGCGTCCAGGCGGTTGTGGGCGAATTGCAGGGCGAGAAGGTCGACATCATCCCGTGGTCGGAAGACCAGGCGACCTTCATCGTCAATGCGCTCCAGCCCGCTGAAGTGGTCAAGGTGGTCCTCGACGAGGAGGCCGACCGCATCGAGGTGGTGGTGCCCGACGACCAGCTCTCGCTGGCGATCGGCCGTCGCGGCCAGAATGTGCGCCTCGCCTCACAGCTCACCGGGTGGGACATCGACATCCTCACCGAGGCCGAGGAATCCGAGCGGCGCCAGAAGGAATTCGCCGAGCGCACTGCTGTCTTCATGGCGGCCCTCGACGTCGACGAGACGGTAGGTCAGCTCCTCGCGGCGGAGGGTTTCCGGAACGTCGAGGAAATCGCCTATGTCGAGCCGGGCGAGCTCGCCAACATTCAGGGCCTCGACGAGGAAAGCGGCACGGAGATCCAGGCTCGCGCCCAGGATCACCTCGCCCGCGTCGAATCCGAATTCGATGCCAAGCGCCAGGAACTCGGCGTCGCTGACGACTTACGCGAGATCGATGGCGTGACCACGCCCATGCTCGTGGCCTTCGGCGAGAACGACGTGAAGTCGATAGAGGATCTCGCCGGCTGCGCCACGGATGACCTTGTCGGCTACACCGAAGGTCGCGGCCCCGAGGCCACCAAACATGCGGGCTATCTCGACGGGTTCGAAATCTCCCGTGCCGAGGCTGAGGCCATGATCATGGCGGCTCGCGTCAAGGCTGGTTGGATCGAAGCACCCGTTGAGGCTGACGAGGGCGAACAGACCGACGGGGAACCCGAGGCAGTCTGATCCCAGGCGACTTCACCGCCTTCTCCCTCAACGATCGTCGGAGACGAAATCGAGGGAGAAGGTGACGACAACGTCCAAGCGCAGAACGACCGGGTCAATGCTCGGGCCTCGAATCGCTACCCTGCCATAACGTGACTTGGCAGGTCCGGCACGGCCGAACAGCCCAAGACGTAGAAGGGTCCAACTGCCATATGACGGGCGAATACGCAGATGCAGCGCAAGATGCCGCTGAGCCGGAGCCGAGCACTTTGCTCGATTCCGGCTTCGGGCGCGGTCGGCGCAATGCAATGCGCACATGCCTTGTCACCCGAATGTCGCAGAATCCGGAAGGCATGATCCGCTTCGTTCTGTCTCCCGACGGGGAAGTGGTGACGGATCTGAAGGCGAAACTGCCAGGACGCGGCGCATGGCTCACTGCCAGTCGCGTCACGGTCGAGGCCGCGCTGAAGAAGCGGCTGTTCCAACGCGCCTTCAAGACCAAGGATGCGGCCGCACCGGCGGACCTCGGTGACAGGATCGCAGCGATCCTGCGGGAAGACCTGCGCCAATCCCTGTCGCTCGCCAACAAGGCAGGCTGCCTGGTCGCCGGTTTCGCCAAGGTCGAGTCCGCCATTGCGGACAAGGCCGGTGTCGCAGCGGTGATTCAAGCCTCCGACGGTAGCGCGGACGGTAGAAGGAAGATCGCCGCGGCATTGCACCGGAGGCATGGCGATGCCATATCCCGTGTCCCGGTCATCGATGATTTGTCCAATGCAGAATTGGACATGGCCTTGGGTCGGGATCATGTGATACATGCGGCGCTTGTCGCAGGAGTCGGGAGCACCGGCTGCCTTGCGCGTTGGCGTCGGCTACGCTCTTTCGAGGGCAGGCCTACGACAGCCGAGGAGGCCGGTTACGCCCGAGCAGGGCAAACCGCTTCGACTCTGCAGGACGACGACGAGACGGATTTACCCGGCGCACAGCAGTTTGCCGGTTCACGGGACGATGGAAACCCTCAGGGTTTGGACTGAATGAGCGATACGAATAATCCGGGCGACAAGACGCAGGCACGACCCCCCTCGAAGCCGCTGTCCTTGAAGCGCCCGATCGAGCAGGGAACGGTGCGTCAGAGCTTCTCCCATGGCCGCTCCAAGCAGGTCGTGGTCGAGACTGTGAAGCGCCGTGTCATCGGGGCGGCACCGGCCGCTCCTGTTCGCGAAACGCAACCGGTCGCTCCGGCGTCCCGTGTGGCGCCGCCCGCTCCCGCGGTCCCGCGTCCCGCCCAGCGGGCGGCGTCCGGCGTCGTGCTTCGGACATTGAGCGAGCAGGAGCGCGATGCACGCGCCGCTGCCCTCGCCGATGCCCAGCGACGTGAGCAGGAAGCCCGCCGCAAGGTCGAGGAAGAGGCTGCAGCGCAGCGTGCTCGCGAGGCTGAGGAAGCCCGCCAGCGCGAGGCCGAGGAGCGTCGCCGCCAGGAAGAGGAGCGTCAGCGCGCCGAGGAGCAGGCTCGCCTGCGTGCCGAGGAAGAGGCTGCTCGCGAGGCGGCTCGCGCTGCCGAAGCCGCAGCCAAGGAAGCCGCCGCGGCGGCTCCTGCCGCAGCTGCTCCGTCTGCGCCCGCACGGCCGGTTTCCAAGACCGTGCCGATGGCTCCTGTCTCGGCTCCGATCTCGTCGGCTCCGAAGCCCGCTCCGGCAGCACCCGCTCCCGCACCGCAGGCTGCGGCGCCCGCGCGTCCGGCAGCTCCCGCTGCCCGTCCCCCTCTGACGGCTCGCCCGACGCCTGCAGAGCCGCGCAAGACCATCACGGCCGACGTGCGCAAGCCGCGCGATTTGAACTTCATGGCCCGCCCGGCTCCCGCACCCGAGCCTGAGGCGGCTCCCACCGCTGCCACGGCCGCACGTCCGGCCGGTGCGACGCCTGCCGCCCGCGCGCCGGGTCGGCCTCAGGCTGCCGAGGAGGAGAGCGAGCAGAAGCGCGTCATCCGCCGCCCTGGCATGCCGCTTAAGATCATCACGCCGCCCAAGACACCCAAGCAGCCGGGCGGCGACCGTAATCGTGGGCGCCTGACCATCGCCACCGCCACGTCGGGCGAGGACGAGCGTACACGCTCCGTTGCTTCGTTCCGTCGCCGCCAGCAGCGCATGAGCGGCAACCGGCAGGTGGAGCAGAAAGAGAAGCTCTCCCGCGAGGTGACGATCCCCGAGACGATCACCATCCAGGAACTCGCCAACCGCATGTCGGAGCGGGCAGTGGACGTGATTCGCCTGCTCATGAAGCAGGGTGAGATCCACAAGATCACCGACGTGATCGATTCGGATTCTGCCCAGCTCATCGCCGAGGAACTCGGCCACACCGTACGCCGCGTCGCCGAGTCCGATGTCGAAGAGGGCTTGTTCAACGACGAGCCGGATCTCGAAGAGGATCTCGATCCGCGTCCGCCCGTCGTGACCATCATGGGCCATGTCGATCACGGCAAGACCTCGCTGCTCGACGCCATCCGCAAGACGGCCGTCGTCTCCGGCGAAGCCGGTGGCATCACGCAGCATATCGGCGCGTATCAGGTCGCATCGCCATCCGGTGACATGGTCACCTTCATCGACACCCCCGGCCACGCGGCGTTCACCTCCATGCGCGCCCGTGGCGCCAAGGTGACAGATATCGTCGTGCTCGTGGTGGCGGCCGATGACGGTGTCATGCCCCAGACGGTGGAGGCGATCAGCCACGCGAAGGCGGCCGGCGTGCCGCTCATCGTGGCGATCAACAAGATCGACAAGCCCGATGCGAACCCGCAGCGGGTGCGTACCGAGCTTCTGCAGCATGACATCCAGGTCGAGTCCATGGGCGGCGAGACCCTGGAATTCGAAGTCTCCGCCAAGACCGGCGACGGTCTGCCGGATCTCCTCGAAGGTCTGCAGCTGCAGGCCGAAATCTTGAACCTGCGTGCCAACGAGGCACGCGACGGCGAGGGTACGGTCATCGAGGCCAAGCTCGATCGCGGTCGCGGTCCCGTTGCCACGGTGCTCGTGCAGCGCGGCACCCTCTTCACCGGCGACATCGTCGTTGCTGGTGCCGAGTGGGGGCGTGTCCGCGCCCTCATCGACGACAAGGGCGAGAGCATCCCTTATGCCGGCCCGTCGGTGCCGGTGGAGGTACTCGGCTTCAACGGAACTCCGGATGCGGGCGACCGCGTGGCGGTGGTACCGAACGAAGCCCGTGCCCGCGAAGTCACCGAGTATCGCGCCCGTCAGAAGCGTGAGCGGATTGCCGCACGAACCGGCGGTGCGAACCGCTCGCTCGTGGACATGATGCGCGACCTGAAGGAAGGCCTCGGCCGCAAGGAACTGGCTCTCGTCATCAAGGGCGACGTGCAGGGTTCGGTGGAAGCCATCATCGGCGCGTTGGAGAAACTCGGCAACGACGAGGTGTCAGCGCGCATTCTGCTCGCGGGCGTCGGCGGCATCACCGAGTCGGACGTGACCTTGGCGGAGGCTTCGAAGGCCGTCGTCATCGGCTTCAACGTGCGTGCCCATAAGGAAGCGCGCGAGTCGGCCGAGAACAAGGGCGTCGAGATCCGCTACTACAACATCATCTACGACCTCGTGGATGACATCAAAGCGACCCTCTCGGGCATGCTGCCGCCGACCCTGCGCGAAGAGCGCCTCGGTGAGGCGCAGATCCTGCAGATCTTCGACGTGTCGAAGGTCGGTAAGATTGCCGGTTGTCGCGTCACCGACGGTGTCGTGCAGCGTGGCGCCCATGTCCGCCTGATCCGCGACAGCGTCGTGATCCACGAGGGCAAGCTGTCTCAGCTGAAGCGCCTCAAGGACGACGCGAAGGAAGTCGGTTCAGGTTACGAGTGCGGTATGTCCTTCGAGAACTTCCAGGACATGCGTGCGGGTGACACGATCGAGTGCTACCGGGTCGAGGAGATCCGCCGCACGCTCTAAAAGCGACGCGGCTTGACGAACCCGGCGGCTGCAGCGCGCGCTGCAGCCGCCGTTTTGTTTTGCAGACGGCCGGTACGTCTGAGCGCCCCCGCAAAACGGGGCGCCCAGTCCAGGCGATCCCGGATCCGAGACCCAAGCGACAATGGCTCAGAAACCCAATCCTAGTGGTCCTTCGCAGCGCCAGCAGCGCGTGGCCGAACTTATCCGCCACGCCATCGCAGAAGTGCTGCAGCGCGGCGACATCCAGGATCCTGTCCTGGGCTCGCATGTCATCACCGTGCCGGAAGTGCGTATGTCGCCCGATCTCAAGATCGCCACGGCCTACATCATGCCGCTCGGCGGCCTCGACGAGAAACCGGTCATCGCGGCTCTTGAACGCAACAAGAAAGCACTGCGTCAGGAAGTTGCCCGCCGGGTGAATTTGAAATTTGCGCCCGATCTACGCTTCCTGCGAGACGAGACCTTCGACGAAGCGGATCGGATCGACGCCCTTCTCAGGTCCGAGAAGGTGCGGCGCGATCTCGAATCGCAGCCGCGCGATGCGGACGAGCCGGACGCAGGCGCGTAGGTTCGACCATCTCGACGAGGTTCATTGGACCCGGAGAGCGGACGCCTCGCGTTACACCCCATCAGGAACTGACCCTGGCGTGGATTAGGATTTCGTGGCTGCCAAAGCTGCCGCTTCCATCTCGCCGCCGACGAGGACATCATGATCAACGATCCGACGATCGAGAATCCCGACGTCGCCACTCCCTCGCCCCACCGTTCCGGTGAGGAAAGACCCTCACAGGGTCGCCGCCAGCAGCGCGGCCAAGCCTCCGACAGGCCCAAGCGTCGCGATGTGAACGGTTGGGTCATCCTGGACAAAGGCGTCGGAATGACCTCGACCCATGCGGTCGCGGTGGTGAAGCGTGCCTTCAATGCGAAGAAGGCGGGCCATGCCGGCACGCTCGATCCATTGGCCTCCGGCATCCTGCCTATCGCCCTCGGCGAGGCGACTAAGACCGTTCCCTTCGTCATGGATGGCCGCAAGGCCTACATCTTCACCGTGACCTGGGGCATCGAGACGGATACCGACGATGCGGAAGGCCGTCCGGTTGCGACGAGCGACACACGGCCTGACCGCGCGCTCGTAGAGGCCGCGCTGCCCGCCTTCGTCGGAGCCATCGAGCAGGTGCCACCGCGCTACTCGGCGATCAAGATCGCCGGTGAACGTGCCTACGATCTCGCTCGCGACGGCGAAGTGGTGGAGCTCGTGGCGCGTCCGGTCCAGATCGACCATCTCTCCGTGGTGGAACATACGCCCGATCGCACGATCATCGCGGCAGAGTGCGGCAAGGGCACCTATGTGCGCGCCATCGCCCGCGATCTCGGCCGGGTGCTCGGCTGCTACGGGCATGTCTCCGCCTTGCGCCGCACGCGCGTCGGGCCCTTCGCGGAGGCTGAGGCCTGCCTCGTCGCCACCCTCGAAGAGGGTGGACCGGATGGAAACGCCGCACATCTCCGTCCGGTGGAGACTGCACTCGATGCGGTCGTTTCGGTGGCCGTCTCACGGGACATGGCGTTACGGCTCATGCGGGGCCAACCCGTCCTGCTGCGGGGACAAGATGCCCCCACGGAAGGCAAGGCCTTTGCGACCTGCGGCGGCATCCTCGTGGCCGTAGGCGATGTCGAGCGCGGTGAACTCGTCCCGCACCGCGTTTTCCATCTTGGTGGTACCGCGCGTCAGTCGTGAAATAGGCAGAAGCACTGCTACTGATAGTAGCATCTTATCGAGTGCCGATTGTATCGACAGGCTCAAGTTCTTCGGTTTAACTTACGAGTTGTTGACGCTCACATCTTCTTATCTCCCGCCGACAGCCGTTGGCGGGAGAGATTTACTTTTCCATTAGAAAGTTCGTTCTACGCGTGGCTCTATGACGAGCCGAAGCGAACATTCTGCAACGATCCTGCTGACGCGCTTCCGCCGGGATACCGACGGTGCGATCGCCATTTTCTTCGGCCTGCTCGCTGTTCCCCTGCTAATGCTGTCGGGATTGGTGATCGATTACGGCGTGAATTCGATGGCCCAACAGGGTCTTCAGGATGCCGCCGATTCAACAGTTATCTCGCTGCTCAAGCTCCCAGTGGCCACGACAACTGCCGAGCTTCAGACCAGGGCCGAGAACCAGATCAGGGCTGCCGCGCCCAGGTTGGTGGACGCCGACACGAAGATCACTGTTGCACGGGTGGAGAATACGATCACCGTTTCGGTCATCGCCAAGAGCCCGACCAGCATGACTAGGATCGCGGGCTATAATTCCTTCCCTGTCTCAGTCACGGCAGCAGGTATACGTGGATCGGGCAATCTCGAGATCGCCCTCGTTCTCGACAATACCGGATCGATGAGCGGTTCGAAGATCACCAACTTGAAGGCAGCCGCTAACGACCTTGTCACGAGTCTGTTCAGAGAGGCCGATCCCGCTAAGCCCAACGCCCTGAAAATCGGAATCGTCCCGTTCTCGATGACCGTGAATGTCGGTCCATCGAATGCAACCCAGTCATGGCTCGATAAGGATGCGAAGGCCTCCTATCACTCGGATATCTTTGTCTCCTCGGCGAACCGCCTGACCCTTTTCCGCCAAATGGGGGTCGCTTGGGGCGGGTGCGTCGAGAGCAGGCCAGCGCCCTACGACGTTCAAGATACACCGCCGTCGATCGCCAATCCCAATACCCTGTTCGTGCCCTTCTTCGCACCCGATGAATCCGATAACGACCGGAAAGCCGTCAACGATTACATGAGCGACTACACGACCACATCGACAGTGGCCGACCATCGGACGCGGCAGGGCCAGATCATAAAATATTCCAGGAATCCCATCTTACAAAAGGGCCGGATCAGCGACACCGTCCCCTATCGCTACGGGCCCAATTCCGGATGCGAGCTCCAGCCCATCACGCGTCTCACCACGTCACAATCTACGCTCACCAACGCGATCAACGCGATGACCATCGTCGGCGATACGAACATCGCTATGGGTCTGGTCTGGGGATGGCATCTGCTGTCGCCGAACGGCCCCTTCGCGGAGGGTGTGCCGTATGACGAAAAGAACACTCGGAAGTTCGTGATCCTGATGACGGACGGACAGAACGCCTCCTCTGTCAGCTCGTCCGCGAATGCATCGATCTATTCTGGCCTCGGCTTCAGCTGGCAGAATCGTATGTGGACCAATGCCAACACGACCGCGACCCGGACGGCGGCCATGAATGCACGGCTCTCAACCCTTTGCACGAACATAAAGAATGCGGGCATCACCATCTTTACGGTCCGCGTCGAGGTCACTGAAGGGGCCAGCGACATCCTCCGCAACTGTGCGAGCGGCACCGACAAGTTCTACGATGTCCAGCATTCCGCGACGCTGACCGACGCCTTCAGGGCTATTGGGTCGCAGATGAGCGAGATGCGGATTTCGCGATGAGGATCCGCTGGCCGTCCCGCCTGCTTTCGCGCTCATTCCGGGATTTTCCAGGCAATCGTCGCGGCGTAACGGCGGTCGAGTTCGGGATCGTCGGTGTTCCGTTCTTCATGCTGCTCGGTGCGTTGATCGAAGGCGCCATGTTGATGGTCGCCCAGATCTCGTTCGACAACGCCCTCGATCGGGCGGCGCGGGCCGTCTTCACCGGCACGTTTCAGCAAGGATCCAACAGTAGTAGTCCAGCGATCCGGCTCATTCAGGAAATGTGTAGAGGTGCCACGCTGTTCGACTGCAGCACGGACAAGATCAAGATCGAGGTCACTGCTACGGAGAGCAGCAACACCCTCGTGACCTGCTCGCCCTACGATAATGTGAGCCAGTCGATAGCGACGGGCTTCGGAAAGAAGTTCGAGTGTCCCAACGGAGACGACATCGTGACGATCTGCGCGATCGCGGCGATACCTCGCTATTTTCCAACGTCGAAGCTGATGCTGCCGCCTCTCCCCAACAACGAGCAAATGATCCGTTCGATGGTGGTCTTTCGCGCGGAGCCATACGCGCAGGGAAAATGTCAGGCGAATTGATGCGGGCGATCATTCAGTGTCGACGGATGATCACCGACCAGTCGGGCGTTTCCGCCATGGAATTCGCCCTCATCGCCCCCGTGATGATTCTGCTTTTCATGGGTTCGATCGAGTTGCCGCGTGCTTACACGACAGGACAGCATGCCAATCGCGCCGCGCGTTCCATGGCGGATCTGATCTCCCGAACGACATTGACCACGACGGAGATAGAGGGCGTCTATAAACTTGGCCGCAACATCATGGCGCCCTACGACGCCAGCGGTGCGAAGATCGTCCTCACGGCGGCAGGCGTCTACCAGCAGAACGACGGATCCCTCATAGCCAAGGTCTGCTCGAGCACGGCGGTCAACGCCCCGAAATATGCAGCTTCCACGATCCTTGGTGCGCCACCCCCATCGGAAGCTATGAAGCGGGCTCGCTATGTCATCGCAAAGATGACGATCTCCTATAAGCCTGTCTTTCCTGTCTTTCCGGCGTTGACCTCCTTCTCGTTCGAGAAAGAAGTGACTTGGCCAATTCGCGCCATCAACGGGAAGGAGATCATACTCCCCGGTGGCGTGCCCTGCCCCGCAACGTGACAGATCAATCGCAGTCCGTGGCGGCTGCGACGGCCTGCTGTCTCCGAGACGATCAGGACGACGATCAGCGAGCCGGCAGCGCCGTCTCGATTACCCGAGCCCAGAGCGAGGCGCCGTACGGAATGGCGGCATCATTGAAATCATAATGCGGATGGTGGAGGCCTGCGCTGTCACCATTGCCCATGAAGATATAGGCGCCGGGCCGGTGAGCCAGCATGTAGGAGAAATCCTCCGCCGCCATCATCGGCGCGACATCACGCTCCACTCGTTCCTCGCCTACGATGCCCGCCGCTACGTCGGCGATGAAATCCGCTTCGGCCGGGTGGTTCTCGGTCACCGGATATCCGCCGCTGTAATCGACGCGGGCGGTGGCACCGTAGGCGGCGGCGGTGTTCGTCACGATGGCGCCGATGCGCTCCTGCATGGTGGCGCGCACCGTCTTCGAAAGCGCGCGCATGGTGCCCCGCATGGTCACCTGCTGGGGTAGTACGTTGAAGGCATCGCCGGCTTCTAGGGCACAAACCGACACCACGCCACTTTCCAGCGGGTTGATGCTACGCGCGACCACCGATTGCAGTGCGATCACGACATGGCTCGCCACGAGAACGCTGTCGATGGCGAGATGCGGTTGCGCGGCATGGCCGCCGCGCCCTTCGATCGTGATGGTGAAGCGGTCGGTGGACGCCATGATCGGGCCGGGACGGATTGCGAAACGGCCGAGTTCCAGGCCCGGAATATTATGCAGGCCATAGACGGTCTCGACGCCGAAACGCTCCATCATTCCGTCTCGGACCATAGCTTCGCCGCCGCCGCCGCCCTCTTCCGCGGGCTGGAAGATCATCACTGCGGTCCCGTCGAAATCACGTGTCTCGGCGAGGTACTTGGCGGCGCCGAGAAGCATCGCGGTATGGCCATCGTGGCCACAGGCATGCATCCGCCCCGGCGCGGTGGAACGATAGGTCAGATCCCGCACCTCCTGGATCGGCAGCGCGTCCATGTCCGCGCGCAAGCCGATGGCGCGGTTCGAACCGTGCGACCGGCCCCGGATGAGGCCGACGACCCCGGTGCGGCCGATGCCGGTGGCAATCTCGTCGCAGCCGAAATCCCGCAGCTTGTCGGCGACGAAGCCGGCAGTGCGATGGACATCGTATTGCAGCTCCGGATGGGCGTGGAGGTCGTGCCGCCATGCGGTGATCTCATCCGCCAGAGCTGCGATCCGGTCGACGATGGGCATGGTGTCACGTCTCTTCGCGCGTCTTGGCTCGTCTCGGGCAGAGCCTCCCGACCATAGCGCATCCCAGCAAAGGCGAGGCCATTTAGATCGATTTAAAAGGCTACGGCCGACGGATCATGTGCAGAACGTGGCGCCAGGGGCTAGCGGGAGAGCGGCTTCGTCCGGCGAGGGCGTCGTGACTGTTGCGAATGCTCTGCGGCGAGGTCATCGAGAATGGGGCAATCCGGCCGGGAATCACCGCTGCAATGAGCCGCGAGCGACGTCAGGGTGCGAGCCATCGCCTCCAACTCGCCGATGCGGCGACGCAGATCCGTCAGATGCTGCACGGCCAGGGCCTTCACCCGGGCGCTGGCACGTCCGCGATCCTGCCAAAGGGCGAGGAGGCCGGCGATATCCTCAACGGAAAAGCCGAGATCACGGGATCGGCGCACAAAGCGCAAGGTGTGCAAGTCGTTCTCGGCATAGAGCCGGTAACCGGAGGCCGTCCTGTCTGCCGGTGGCAGGAGGCCGGTCTGCTCATAATACCGGATCATCTTGGCCGAGACGCCCGTGGCCTTCGCCGCCTCGCCGATGGTGACGGAACCGCTCACCCCCGATCTCCCGCATGCCGGAGGCGAAGGGCGTTGGCGAGGACGAATACGCTCGACAGTGCCATGGCGCCCGCGGCCAGAACCGGCGACAGCAGGGGTCCGCCGAAAACGTAAAGCAGGCCCGCCGCAACCGGGATCAGGGCCACATTGTAGGCGAAAGCCCAGAACAGGTTCTGCGCGAGGTTGCGCATCACTGCACGCGGGAGCGCAATGGCGGAGACGATGCCGGATAGAGCACCCGCCATCAGCACCACATCGGCGCTCTCCACGGCAATGTCGGTACCGGTCCCGATGGCAATGCCGATCTCGGCTTCGGCGAGGGCTGGCGCATCGTTGATACCATCCCCCACGAAAGCCACAGGTCCGAACCGGGCCCGCAAGGCTTGCACGGCCTCGACCTTACCGCCGGGGAGCACTTCGGCGGCGACCTCGGTGATCCCGAGCCTTGCCGCGACGCCGCTGGCAGCTCCCCGCGCATCACCCGTCACCATGGCGACGACCAGACCTTGTGCCTTGAGCGCCGAGACGGCCTCGGCTGCACCTGCCTTGATAGGGTCGGATACGGCGACGAGGGCGGCGATCCGTCCCTCGACAGCGACGTAGAGGGGGCTTTTCCCCGTACCCTCCAGCCGGGATGCAGCTTCCGCCAGATCGGCCACGGAGATGCCCAGCTTGTCCATATGGCGTCGCGCACCGACGATGACTTTCCGCCCGTCGACGCTCCCCTCGACACCGTGGCCGGGTAAAGCCTCGAATCGATCTGGGGGAATAAGAGTCAGGCCCCGCTTCAGAGCCGCATCGACGATGCTGCGCGCGACCGGATGCTCCGAGCGAGATTCGACGGATGCTGCAAGTCCCAGCACTGTATCCGCTTCGAAGCCCGGTGCCACCACGAAGTCGGTGAGTGCGGGCCTACCCTCGGTGAGCGTCCCGGTCTTGTCGAAGGCGACGACCTTGGCGTCGCGGAGAGCCTGCAAGGCGGCACCGTTGCGGAACAGCACGCCCAGTTCTGCCGCACGCCCCGTGCCGACCATGATCGAGGTCGGCGTCGCCAACCCCATGGCGCAGGGGCAGGCAATGATCATAACGGCGATGGCGTTCACCAGGGCGAAGCCGAGGGCGGGGCTCGGTCCGAATGCCAGCCACGCCAGGAACGTCACCAACGCAGCGCCGAGAACCGCCGGGACGAACCAACCCGTCACCCGGTCGACGAGCGCCTGGATCGGAAGCTTGCTGCCCTGCGCCGCCTGGACCATCGCCACGATCTGCGCCAGCACGGTCCGCGCGCCGATCGTATCGACGCGCAGATCGAGGCTGCCATTGGTGTTCAGCGTACCGCCAACCATGCGGCCACCCTCGCCCTTCGCCACGGGCACCGGCTCGCCGGTGATCATGCTCTCATCGACGAAGCTCCTACCCGCTACAACGACTCCATCGGCAGCCACACGTTCCCCCGGGCGGACTCGAACGATATCTCCGAGCCGCAAGTCAGCCAGGGGAATCTCGTCCTCACGACCGCCCCGCACGATTCGGGCCGTGGAAGGCGCCAGGGCGACCAGGCGTGCGATCGCCGCCCCCGTGCGCCCCTTTGCGCGGGCCTCAAGGACGCGGCCGAGGAGAATCAGGGTGACGATGAGAACGGAGGCCTCGAAGTACAGATGCGCCGTTCCCGGCGGCAGAATCTGGGGAGCGAGGACCGAAACCAGGGAGTACACATAGGCCGCTCCCGACCCGAGAGCGACGAGGGCGTTCATATCGGGATGGCCGTTCAATAGAGCGGGAATCCCTCGACGGAAAAAGCGCCGCCCCGGCCACGCCAGGACGAGCGTCGCCAGAACGGCCTGCACCATTCCGGCTGCATCTCCGAAATGGGCATGGATCGCGTCGCCGAAGCCAGGGAGCAGATGTCCTCCCATGTCGAGGATGACGATGGGCGCCGACAGCATGGCTGAGAGGATGAGATCCCGCCGAAGGCCGGTGGTCTCGCGCTCATGCCGGTTCGCCTGCGCATCCCCTCCCCCGTTCTCGACGCCCGACGCGTCGTAACCGGCAGCGTTAACCGCTTCGACGAGATCCGCGATCGTAACGACGCCGTCAGCATGGCGCACAGTCGCCCGCCCGGTGGCGAGGTTCACGTTGGCCATCGTCACACCGGCGACGGCGTGAAGCGCGCGCTCCACGCGACCGACGCATGAGGCGCAGGACAAGCCACGGACAGACAACTCCGTCACCGCCTCCGGCACCTCGTAACCGGCCTTTCCGATGGCAGCCACGGCATGGGCAGGGTCGCCGTGGAGGATGAGGCTGGCCCGTCCGGTGGCGAGATTGACAGAGACGTCCGATACGCCGGGAAGTGCGGCGAGCACCCGCTCGACGCGGCCGACGCAGGACGCGCAGCTCATGCCGGTAACGGGAAGAGTGAGACGACGTCCCATGCCGGGACGCTGCTTCGGGGGAGCGATCACGTTATCCATGCACGACTATGTGGGGCTTCCCATCGTGGGAAGGTCAAGGCTGCGACGCATGGCTCATCACGTCGCGTGTGCATGGCGTCCGGGGCGTTTCCTTGTCATAGGGAGGCGATGATACAGCCTCTCGACACCTGCATGCGAACCCTGAGCGCGCTGATCACCTCCGACATCCCGGCGGGTGAGGCAGAGGCGAATGCCTGTATCGAGACCTATCTCGCGACGTTTCCCGGCCCGGCGAAGCAGGTGGCCGCTCTCAGCATGCTCGACCGTGCCGTCGACCAGCGCTTGAGCCCCTCCCCTTTCCTGCCTGTGCTGAAGGCCATCATCGAGGCGCAATATAGGCGCCTCGGCACCAGCCGGAACTGACCGACCCGGATCATCCGGTCGTCGACGCTCCTCCGATCGATGGCTGTTCCGGGAGCAGGGCACGGACGGTCGTGCCCCGGTCGAGTTCGCTCTCGATGACGAGCCTGCCGCTGTGGCGATTGACGATATGCTTGACGATGGCGAGGCCGAGGCCCGTCCCGCCCTTTTGGCGGCTCGATGCGACATCGACCCGGTAGAACCGTTCGGTCAGGCGGGGAATATGCTCGGGCGCGATGCCGGGTCCGTCGTCTTTCACGCTCAGTGCGATCAGTGGTTTTCCAAATGCCGAGCGCAAGGTCCGTTCGAGGCCGACCACCACGTTGCCGCCGCCGTACTTGACCGCATTCTCCACGAGATTCTCGACCACGCGAGTGAGTTCGTCGCGCTCTCCTAGAACCGGATAGGCGGCGTCCGGCGCGTCGAGGGTGATGGTCACGCCGCGCTCGCGCGCCAGCGGCCCCTGCATATCCACCATCTGCCGCGCGATCTGACCGAGATCGACGATCTGTGTCGGCGGAACGTGCTCGCGCAACTCGATACGAGAGAGCGAAAGCAGGTCATCGACGAGGCGCGCCATGCGCTGTGCCTGGGTCTTCATGATGCCCAGGAATTTCTCCCTTGCGGGTACATCGCCTTTGGCCGGCCCCTGCAGGGTCTCGATGAAACCCAGAA
The DNA here is from genome assembly GCF_031843785.1 of Methylobacterium sp. WCS2018Hpa-22. Taxonomy (NCBI): domain Bacteria; kingdom Pseudomonadati; phylum Pseudomonadota; class Alphaproteobacteria; order Hyphomicrobiales; family Methylobacteriaceae; genus Methylobacterium; species Methylobacterium sp. WCS2018Hpa-22. The sequence goes on along the minus strand of NZ_JAVTJA010000006.1, from coordinate 104,937 downwards.
GTGAGGCGAGCGGCGTGCGAAGCTCGTGGCTGGCATTGGCGACGAAATCGACCCGCATCGCCTCGAGGCGACGCGCCGCTGTGAGATCGCGAAGGAACAGGACCACGTTGGGCTGTCCGCCCCCCGGCCCGTCCGGCATGGGCAGCGCGCCGATCTGAACCTCGAAGGCCCGTTCCGTCGGCACACGCGTCGTGTAGAGCGTCTTCAGCGGGGCGCCCGTGCGTAGCACCTCTTCGATCCCGTCCAGTACGTCTGGGGCTCTCAAGGCGAAGGAAAGCGGGTGCTTGACCTTCAATGCCGGCAGCAGCGTACGCGCAGCCGGATTGACTTCGATGACCACGCTGCGCCGATCCACGAGGATCACCGGATCGGGGATGTTCGCCAGCAGGGCTTCGGCGATGGAATGCCGCTGGCGAGCGGTTCTCTCCGGGAGAGCGACTGTTCGGGGCCGGCTCAGACTGCCGGCAAGGCCACCGGCGGCGATGGCAGCCGCCCCAAAGGCGATGGTAATGACATCGAGATCACCTTTGAGGGACGTGGCCGAGGTCGTGATCGCAACGGCGATCCCTGCGCCGATCCAGGCCGATCTTCGCGCGCCCCGGGCCATCGCTTAGCGTTCCAGGATTGGAGACATTGCTCAGGACTCGTCGGACGCTGAAGGAGACGATTCGCGCATACGCCGGACGATCTCGTAGAATCCAAGCATCGCCAGGGCGACGACGAAGGGGACGAGGTAGTAGCAAACCCGAAACAGCAGCAGCGAGCCGAGGACCTGATCCCGTGGCAGGCTCGACAGGGCGAGGAGGATCGTGGCCTCGAACACGCCGAGCCCGCCCGGCGCGTTCGAGGCGATACCGAGCATGGCCGCTAGCACGTAGACGCCGACGAAAGTCGTGAAACCGATGGTCGAACCCGCCGGAAGCAGGACGTAGAGCGTGGCCGCTGCCGCGCAGACATCGCCGATGCCCACCACCATCTGGCTCATGGACACCGTCGCGCCGGGAAGCTCCAGGGACCAGCCTTTCACCCTCACGTGGCGGCGCTTGAGCGAGACCCAGCCGAGATAGCCAAACACCATGAGCAGGGCCGCGAAGCCTACGCCCTGGTTGAGGCGTATGCTGGTGAAGGTCAGCGCCGCCAACTGTCCGGCCTCGGCGACGAGGCTGAGCCCAAGGACGACGCCCATGCCAAGCCAGAACGTAAAGCCGGCAATAACGGTGAGCGCCGCGATCTTCGACGCACTCAACCCCTTCTTCGAGTAGATCCAATAGCGGATCGTCCCCGCTGTCAGGAGTGGGAACCCCAGGGTGAAGCTCACGGCGTAGCTGGTAAACGAGGCGAGCGCGGTCGTCCTGTAGGGGACTTTGATCTTGAGTTGGCGGAGGGCGAGAGCGTCATAGCAGGTGAGGAAGAGATAGCTCACCCCGACGAACAGGAAGGCCAGGCCGAGCTGTTCCCCGGTCGCCGCCGTCAAAGCCGCGTGCAATTCGGCCCAGGTGACCTGCTGAGAGAGCTTCCACAGCACGCCGAGCGACACGGCGAAGATGACGATGCTGGCAGCGGTGCCCAGCCAAGCGTATCGGTTCTTGTAGGAGCGCTTGGGCACGGGCGGCGCGCAATCTTCGGCCTCGGACGTCGCCAAGGCGCTGGCCGCATCGGATTCGGCGCGCCGCTGATGCTCTCCCGCAAAATTCATGTCGTCGGCGTCCGCCTCCGCCGGCCTTCCCGACCAACCTCGACGGCGGCGTGGAACGGGACCGAGCTTTTGCCGGACCGCGGCCCGTGACCCGGCATTTAGGGTCTTTGTGTCCGGAAGGCCAGTCATCTGCCCTCTTGAGTTGGTGACGAAGAGATCCCCCGCAGGATCGCAGCTGCCTCGCTAAGCCCGAGAGCGATCCGTTGGGAGACCTCTGGCGACGTGCAAACGTAGGTTGGGCTCGGATGCGGGACGGCGATGAGCGGTATCACCGGCCGCAGGCGCCGGAGCGTTTCACGCGACAGACCAGCAACACGGCCGGCGAGGACAACGACCTCGAGTGCCGGAAGCATCTCGATGACGGAAGCGAGATAGGTGGTGGCCGTCGCAATCTCGGCTTTCCGTGGAGCACGGTTGACGGCTCCCGGCGCGTGGATGACCCAGGGTACTGCGTTCCAGATGAGGCTCTCACGCCGAGCGATGCCAGCCTCCGCCATGAAGCGGAACAGGTTGGCGGCGGTCCCGGTGGGGTTGTCACGGGAGACGAAGCCGGTACGGCCGATGCCGGGGCCCGGTGTTTCGAGGAGAAGGAGGAGCCGTGCTTCCGTACCGCCATCGAGCGGATCGGGATCCGGCACCTCCGCCGATCGTTCGATGGCGACCGACCGCGCCAGGCGTCGCAGGGGAATGAAGCGATCAGCCTCCAGGAGTGAGCGGCGGATAGCGACCTGCTCCGGATCGGCCAAGCTCCTGGGCCGGGTCGGTTCAGGAAACGGCAGCATGATCCTCGAACAACACGGCGGCTTGCAAGGGGAGCACGCCCGCTAGTCGGAACCGCTCTGACCGTGCCTCATCTGCGAGCCGACGCAGCAGACCCTCGACGCCGCCGAACTGGTATCCGAGTTGGGTGGCGTAGGCAGCGCAGGCGAGCGCCTTCTTCTCTTCCGCGCTCGCACAATAGTGAACCGCGTGCTCGGGCAATTTGGCGAAGCGGGACCCAAACGGCTCCTGCGGCTGCGTATGACGCACCGTGTAGGGGAAATCCCGCCACCACAGGATGGGCGCATCCCCCGCCACGTGACCAATGGCCCGGACTAGCTGGACGTGATCGACATGGCCGCCCACAGATTGAGGGGCGAATATGAGATCGGGCGACACGTCTTTGATAAGTGCGGAGACCGTATCGGCGAGCGCACCGACGATGTCATCGTCATCCCTTGGCGCGGCAAAAAGGTAAGCGGGCGCGCCGTAACCGCGATGGGGGGCCTCGCGGAACGGGAGATGCAAAGGAGGAGCGATGCCGAGCGCCTCTGCTGCTCGTCGATCCTCGGCCCGCCGAAGCGACATGTAGTCGACCTCCGGACCTAGACCCTTGTCGGTCTGGCAAGCGAGCGCGAAGCCTTTGGGATCGGGGACGGAGGCGGTGAAGATCGTCGCCATTACGATCGTCCAGCCGGCATCGGCCAGCGTTGCCAGAGTGCCGCCACAGGAGAAGGCGGCGTCATCAAGATGAGGCGAGAGTGCGAGGGCGACGGGCATGGTCAGAGCAGATGCGGTTCTGCGCGGAAGCGGCAGTTCGGATCGTGTGGCAGAACCTCATCGAACGTCGTATGCGGCCGCTGGCCGACCACTTCGGCATAGATGTCCATGATCTGGCGACCGACGGCGGTCCAGGAATAGACGCGGCGGCATTCATCGAGCCCGTCCGCTGCAAGCCGCTGGCGCAAGCTCTTGTCCTCAATGACGCGCTGAAGCGCATCCGCTAGAGAAGCCACGTCGCCGGGCTGTACCAGGAGGCCGTTTTCGCCGTCGCGCAGGCAGTCGGACACGCCCACCGCATGGGTGGAGACCACGGCGAGCCCCGCCGCCATGGCCTCGAGGATCGTGTTGGAGAAACCCTCCGCATAAGTCGGCGAGACGAAGACATCCGCCTGGCGGTAGAGGTCGGGTACGGTGTCGTAATCGGCGTAGCCGGTGAAGCGGATTTCGGCCTCGGAAAAGTTCAATTCAGCGGCGCGTGCCTTCGAGGAATCCGCGTCCGGCCCGATGCCGGAGATCGTCGTCTCGAGCGGGACTCCGCGCGCGCGCAACAGACCCAGGGCGTCGATGAAGTCGAGCACGCCTTTCCGGCGATCGACGCGACCATGATAGAACAGTCGCACCGGCCCCGCATACCCGGGGACACCGGGCGTGAAGCGCGCCGTATCGACGGCGCCGGGTACAATGGTGAAGCGGTCCGGGTCGGAACCCAGCCGGTCGCAGACCTCCCCCACGAAGGAGCGGCCACCGATGAGGAGGGCGTTGGCATGGGCCAGCACTTCGCACATGGCGATGCGATGGGTCTCGCAACAGGAGCCGACCCAGTGGCCATCGCCCCCCTGGATCGAGACGACGTTGGGAATTCCGATCCGCTTCGAGGCCAGTAGCGTCGCCCAGCCGGTCGGATAGCCGTACTGCGCATGGAGCACGTCGAACGGCCGTTCGCGATGCTCTGACACGATGGTCTCGACCATCGTGTCGATGTCGCGCTCGAAATCGCCGTTCGTCTGCTCGCCCACCTGTTCGAGGCCGATGACGCGTACGCCCGGCACGGATGGCGGTGGCCCACCGCCATAGACGCGAGTGCCGAACGCGTCGCCCCGGTACTGGCTGACCATCGTCACGTCATGGCCGGCGGCCACGAGTTCGCGCAGAAGGTTCTGCGCGTAGACGCTCATGCCTGAGATCGCCGGAAAATAACGGCGGCTGACGAAGCAGATCCTCACGCGCTCACCTCGGCTTTGTGGTTGCGGCAGGTCCGCAGGTAATCGAGCGATATCGGCACCATCACATCGGCGCGGTGGCTCTCGCGGGAGAGTTCGACGCAGACGAGGCGCTGGAATCCGATGCCGTCGAGGGCGTCGAGGACGCTCGGGACATCCATGTCGCCCTCGCCGAAGGGCAGATGGATATGCTCTCCGCGCGCCATGTCCTCGATCGCCACGGTGCCGATGCGGTCGGCGAATTCCGCTACGGCCAGGGCCGGGTCTCGCTCGCCCGTGACGAGGCAATGACCGGTATCGAGAGCAAGCCTGAGGCCTTCGATTTTCAGGTCGGCAAAATCGTCGAGGGTCTCGATCAGCATGCCCGGCTCGGGCTCCAGGCAGGCGACGATACCCTGCTCCGCAGCATAGGCGACAATCTCGGCGATGCCCTCGCCGAGCCAGAGCCGGGCCTCATCACGATCGATGCCGGGTTTGGGCACGCCGGCCCAGAACGAAACCGCTTCGGAATGCAGGATGACGGCGATGTCCACCGCGCGCTTCAGGAAACCGATGCGCCTCGCGCGGCCGGAAGCGTCGCCGCTTACCAAGGTCGGCTCGTGCTTGGCCTTGGGGTCGAGGAGGAAGCGGGCACCCGTCTCGATGACGCTCCCGAGGCCGAGCCTTTGAAGGCGGCTCGACAGGCGCTGGGCCTCCTGGATCCAATTCTCCGAGAACGGATCGAGATGATGGATGTCGAGGGTGAGCGCCACGCCCTGATAGCCGGCATCGGCGATGAGATCGATGGCGTCGTCCAGGCGATGGTTGGCCGTACCGTTGGTGTTGTAGGCGAAGCGCAGACTCATGCGGCGCGTCCCTGCTGCTCGAGACGGAACGGCGCGTGGTGCGATTCCGGCTCGCGATAGAGCGGGTAATGGCGCCCGACGATTTCGTCCGCCAACGCGACGTCGAAGAGCGGCTGGCCGCCGAGACGCTCGATCGCTTCGGGCGTAAGCCGCACGGGCAGCCTCGTTTCGCTGGGCTCGCCGAATGAAATCAGCGGGTGATCCCGCTCGATGAGCTTGGCGGTGTTGCGCTCGCCGATGCGGTGATAGCTCATCGTCTCGACCTCCAGCCCCGGCACGATCGCCTTGACCACGCCGACGCCACCACCCGGCGGCGAGCAGTCGACATAGAGAACGTCGAAACCCGACGCTTCGAGACGTTCGCGGGCGATGCGGCCGCGTGCATGGCCATCCGGTGCCGGGGCGGTCGGCAGATCGGTGAAGGCCTTCGTGCTTCGCTCGGAATAGACACTGTCCTTCAGGACGTCGCGCAGGCCCTCAGGCGGCAGGACGATCCATTCCAGCATTGCCCTTAGGGCACGGCTCTCTTCCAGATCGAGGCTCGGCAGTGCCTTCTGGATGAAAGCCTGGACGTAGCCCGGCGGCGTCACCCGCTCAGCGAAGCTCAGGGGACCATGCCCGAAGGCCTTACGAACGCGGGCCGCCTGGAATTCAAGGAGTGCCTTGCGGAGGGCCCGCTCGCGGTCCGGGTCGCAGGCTTCGCCACAGGCAGAGAGGGCGACGGGGACCGGCGCATCGGCGGGATTCCTGTCGTAGCCGACGACATAGATATTCGTGAGACCGAACTGGTCGGTGGCGAATTTCGGCAGCGCGCGGATACCGAGATCGTCGAGACGCTCGAGCATCGCCCTGTTCTCGGGACCGATCCCGTCGAGATCGAGCATGACGCCCTGGTCGAGGGCGCGGAACAGCAATCCGTTGCCGTCACGCTGAAGCAGTTCGAGCAGGCCGTGGCCCAGGGCGAAATCGACGTCCGGCCCGGCGCCGAGACCGTTCGTGATCAGGTTGGTGAAAGGCTTGTAGCCTTCCGACAGCTCGAAATAATCGGTGGCCGCGATGTCGAGGGGCATCAGCACGGTTTCGCCGGTGCGCGGCCGGACGCTCGGCGTCCATTCCAGAACCGTGTTCCGGCCGACCGGGGAACCGGCGGGCAGGCACAGGGTGAGCGGGTCCGCCACCGCCGCGGCGCCAAAGACCTTGGCGAGGTCGTTGTAGGAGCCCCGTTCCTTCTTGCGCGGCATCACCGCGAGCGACGGCATCAGATTTTCGGCGATCTCCGCGACCGCGCCGATGAGCGCCTCGTCATCGGTGGCGCCGTAGCCGATGCCGCTCGGCATGGCGCCGATAAAGAACGGATCGTCGAGGAACAATGAGACGAACCAGACCGGAATACCCGTCCGGTCGAGAGGGGCCAGAGGGAAGCCGACGATGCGCCCCTTCGGAAGAATGTCGAAATAGGCACGCACCGGCTCCGGCAAAGACGCTGGCAGACCCTCGATGATGCGTGGCCCGCCGTAGGTGTAGGGACGGGGGGCCTTGATGCGCGGGTCACGCGCCCTGGCGTCCTGGTCGTGTTCGCTCACGTCGATCGTCCCTCAGGTTCAGGTAATCCAACCGCCGACCTCACCCCGCAGTGCCCCAGCCAAGCTGCGATTTCGAAAGGGCTCCCAGGGCCGAGGGTGATCCTGGGAAAAGTCCTTCGAAGCAGCTTGGCAGCACCTTCAGGATGAGACCACGTTAGGAAGAAGGGTTGCGTCCCGATCTAGTCCTCGTTGACCCGGGCACTCCGACAGCCAGCATAAGCCCGCGTCAGCAGCCGCATCGTGTGGAGGTCGCGCTCAGCGCTGTATGCGTCGCGCTCGGCGGGTCGGCGCAGGGCAGAGCCGAAGGCACGAACCTGCTCGAGAAAGGGCGAGGCCTCGGCATCGAAGGCGACTGGCTCGGTCTGCCCACTCGCACCATCGGTGATGAAAAGTGTGCCTCCGGCCACCTGTCCCATCGTATCGACGGCCGTGAGCGCGCCACCGGTGCCAATGACTTCGAGACGGCGACGCGGCAGGGCATCCGGGCAATTATAGGCGACGTGCAGGTTGGCGAGGATGCCGGAGCCGGTGCGGCCGATGAGGAGCGCGCCGTCATCGACAGCGTAGTCCTGCGCCCTTGCCTGCGTCAGAGCGGCGATATCCTCGATCGACTCATCGAGAAGAAAATCGACGAGATCGATGCCGTGAGGAGCCAGATCCATCAGCGCGCCGCCGCCCGCTTTAAGCGGGTCGATACGCCAATTGTCCTGGCCGGCGAACGAGGTCCAAGCCCGATCGAGCCAGCAGGCATAGACGATGCGGATGGTTGTCACGGCGCCGATGCGCCCGTCGCGGATCGCGGTGCGCATGGCCCGGTGGGCCGGATGATGGCGCTGGTCGAAGGCCGTGCCGTAGAAGATGCCGCCATTTCGCACAGCCGCGACCATGGCCTCGGCATCGGAGAGCGAGGCCGCCATCGGTTTCTCGCACAGCACGGCCTTGCCAGATGCCGCCAAGGCCTCGACCGCCTCACGGTGGAGGTGATTGGGGGTCGCCACATAGACGGCCTCGACCTCCGGCTCGGCCAGCAATCCGGCCAGGTCAGGATGAGCACGCGCGCCTTCTCGCTCGGCAGCGGCGCGCGAAGCTTCTCCGGGATCGGACACGGCCACGAGCCGATGACCCGCAGCGCGGATGCCCGGAGCCATGTAATCCCGTGCCACCCAGCCGTAGCCGACGATGCCCCATCCGATGGAATCACCCATCACCAGCGCTCCGGCAGGTCGACGAATTCACGGCGGCGGACGCGATCCTCGTGCGGCGATTGCTCGCCCCCGACCCAGTCGAGGGTCTCCGGGCCTTCCGAGCGAAGCGGATAGGTGACCCTGGGGGCATATTCGGCTTCGTAGCGATCCGAGGGCCATGCGACCACGTAGCCGCCGGAAGGATCGGGCTCATAGAGGGGGTTCAGCCGGAGCGACGTCCCTTCATGGGGCCATGTCAGTCCGTCGAGGATGGCGCGGGGTGCAGGCCGCATCCCTGCACCGGCGACCACCGAGAACGCTTCCACATGGCGAAGGTCGGACGGCCGCTGTGGCGAGGGCGCGCGCTTCTCCACGAGGGCACGGGTGAGTTCGTCGTCATCATAGACGAGGGCATCGGGAAACAGGTCCTCGATCTCCTCGGCCGAGACCGCGCGACCGGCCGAGAAGCCGGGCCGCTCGGCATTGTGAATGTGGCTGAGAACGAGCCAACCATCGTCGCCGGCATTGTGCCGAAGGCATTCGAGAATGCCGGGCTTGTCATCGAGGAAGTAGAAAGCGTCGTTGCACACCACGAGATCGACGGGTGCGCCGGGGATCGGCCAGTGCGGTGACGCAGCATCGAAACAGACGAGCTGCGCCCTCTCGCCGACGACCCAGTGCCGGGCGACCCAGAGCTTGGCGAAAACGACATCGGCCCCGGCTACCTTGACGCCGCGCATCTGCATCTCGCGGAGGTAATGGCCAATGCCGCATGCGAATTCGAATGCGCAAACGGGGCCGTTCCAATGCGCTTCGAGTAACGTCAAGCCAGCGAGAAAGGTCGGATCGGTCCAGCGATGCAGGAAATAGTCGCCGACTCTGCCCCAGCCGAGCAACCGCACTGCGTCCCGCAGGCTCGTCCTGTCACGATCCCGCACAAGAGCATGAAGATCGAGGGGATCTGCTGGCGGGCCGGTCCACCAATCGTCCTGATCGGCGAGCAGACCCTCCAGTGCCAGTTCGTGTTTATCCCGATCGAGCAGGTCCAGCGTCGCGCCCAGAAGCTCCAAGCGGCCAATTCGCAGATAGGGAATCCCGTCGATGACCGGCCAGCGCTCACCGGTGACGACGTCGCGGAGGGAATGCGGCGTATCGGCTTTGAGCGCGTTCCCCGTCTCCGGGGAAAGGAGTTCGAACGGGATCATCTGTGATGTCCCGTCATGCAGCGACGAACCATCACGGAATCCGCATGTCCCTGAGGACCCGGTCGTGGAAGCCCTTCACCGGACCGGCATGGACCAGTTCCATCTCCACCAGCACGGTGTCCATGGTCAGCGATGCGGCCCTAAGGTGCTGTGAAATCTGCAGAACCCGGTCGATGCAATCGGCGGCGTGAAAAGCCCTGCCCTCGGCCGTCGCATCGTCGGGCAGGATGGCACGCGCCCGCTCGATGGTCTCGCGCAAGGGGGCGTCCAACTCGTCGAGAGCCCATTGGGTGGTCCGCGCCATGATCGGAGCGAGGTGGTCGCCGAGCAGCATTTCGCCGGTGAAGCCGGCGTCGGGCATTGCCGCGTTGTGGAAGTGGTGGCTCATGGCCGCCAGGAAAACCAGCGTGGGATCAGCCCGGTAAAAGGGGCTGAGGACGACGCCGTAGACCGCAACCATCAGGCAATGTTCGGCATGGTTCTCGGGCGGCTCGAGCAGGATGCGAGGCTTGCCGGGACAGGTCACGCCGGCGCGCGGCTGGTGGCTCAGTGCCGCCACGAAGGCGGGCAAAGGACCGCCATGCAACCCCTCGTTCGAGCGCAACGCGACGGCCATACGCCGCTTCAGTTCGGGGTCGACCGTTGCGGTGACGGCGTCGAGTCCGGACGTCAGAACGTCGCCGATTTCCGCCTCGGCCAGACCGGCGGAGGCGAGAAAAGCGGCATCGAGGTCGCAGAGGCGGGAGGCCGCGAGCGCCTTGGCGGTGATGTCGATGGCGACCGTCTCGGGATCGGCACCGCCCGTCAGCGCCGACCACCCTTGGGCGAACAGCCGCTCGGCGATGGAGCCGATGCGGCCGGCGGAATGCACGCGCTTAAGGTCGTTGAGTTCGACGAACACCTCGCGCAGCGCGAAGGGGGCGGCCATGCCGCCCCCCGTATCGGACGTGATCATTGCTGGCCGCCGAGCCACTCGAGCAGCATGTGCTGCTGCTTGCCGAAATCGTGCTCGGGTCCGTGGCCGTTGGCGACCATGGGCGCCTTGAAGAACGAGGAGAGTTGCTCCTGCGGGCCGCTCTCGCCGCGCTTCTTGGCGAGGTCGAGCACGCGAGCGATCTCGATGACCAGGGGTGCGGCCAGGATGGAATCCTTGCAGAGGAAGTTGACCTTGATCTGCATCCGCTGACCGAGGAAGCCGGTGACGTCGATATTGTCCCAGGCTTCCTTGTCGTCACCGCGCGGACGGTAATAGTGGATGTGGACCAGATGGTCCTCGACCGGATAGCCGAGGATCGAATCCAGCACCGTACCCTTGGTGTTGAGCTTCGACTGGAGCGAATCCTTGTCGTTCAGGGCGAGACCGTCGCGGTTGCCGAGGATGTTGGTGGAGAACCAACCATCCACGTGGAGGGCGCGAGCCTTGAGGGCCGGCGCCAGGACGGTCTTCATCATGGTCTGGCCGGTCTTACCGTCCTTGCCCGCCAACGGCACGCCGTTCTCGCGGGCGAGTTCGAGCAAAGCAGGGATGTCGGCGGCCACGCTCGGGGTGAAGTTGGCGTAGGGGACGCCGCTCTGGATCGCCGCATAGGCGTAGAGCATCGCCGGGCTGATCGCCTCGTCGCTGGAATCGAGACCCTTCTCGAAAGCTTCGCGGGAGTTCAGTGCGGGCGCATCCAGGTTGGGCCAGCGTTCCGTGGAGGCGAGGTTGATCACGACGACTTCGTCGAGATTGCTCTCCAGACGAAAACGACGAAGGTCGTTCGCGATGACGGAGACCGCCTCGCGGTGATCGGCGGCGACGATGCGGTTGGCACCCTCGATGTTCTTGCAGAACTTGGCGCTGCCGACAGCCGGCCAGGGCTTGATGCCCTTCAGCACCTGGGCGCCGTTCTCGATATCCTGCTTGGTGAGCACGCCGTGGCCGGTGGCGGCGGAGGCGAGATCGTCGTCGTTGAGATCCCAGCCGCCAAAGACGAGATCCTTGTAATCGGCCAATCCCGCGACCGAGAGGCCCGCGAGGGGCAATCCGTCGAGGCGGTTCGAACCAGATTTGATCATCTCGATGCCGGCGATGGCGGTGGTGGCGACGGCGCCACCCATACCGACGAAGGCAACGCCGACGCGGCGACCGGTCTGCATGCTCATTGGAAAAAGGCTTCCTTCAATGGGTCCATCGGGGCGTGTCTCGTCGATATTTCGAGATCGCCCTCTGGGACCATCGTAACTGGGCTACGGAGCCTTCGTTCCAACCCCGGCCAGAATGCCTTTTTGACGCGGCCACGCTGAACCGCGCCCGAACGAATACTTAAAATATCGTTAAATCATAGCCTTAACCGTTCCTTAAGCGTGCCACGCTTGAATCACGGAGCTGTCCCATTGTGGTCACAGCTCCCAGCGAGATGTCCGCTCGCTGAACTGATCGAAGCCGCGTCCTAGAAAGCCGCGGCACGAACAAGGAACAATGATGGGGCTTTTCCCGGAGCCGGCGCATCGCGCCGACGACGCGTGCCGTCTCGTGCCTAACGAGACCCTGGATCGTGACGAGACGGTGGCTTGGCTGAAGCCCGGCTCCCTTCGCGGCAGGAAGAAGGCAAGCGCCACGGTATCGGCCAAACTCACCGTCGCGAAGATCGCGATCGGCCTGCTGCTCGGCTCAGGTTTGCCGCAGAGCGCACTGGCGCCGGCAGCGACCGCCCATGACCGCATCGACATCCGCGCCTACGTCGCCAACGATTTCGCGGCGGCCACAATCGACAAACCCACGGATTGGGATGGGGTTCCCCTCCTCGACCAGGAACCTGCGACGGCCAGCCTGATCGAGAACGACCTCGCCTCGCTTCCCCAGAGCCGCGAGAGCGACGGCCGGGACGTGCTTCGGTTCGGCGACATGAATGTGCCGCGCGACATCGTCGAGACAATCCTGAAGGCGTCGTCCGAGACCGGGGTCGATCCGGTCTACATGATGGCGCTGGCCGACAAGGAATCGAGCTTCTCGACCACTGTGAAGGCCTCGACCTCTTCGGCCGAGGGCCTGTTCCAGTTCCTCTCCGCCACCTGGCTCGAACTGGTGCGGACTTATGGCGCCCGCTACGGCTATGAGACCGAGGCCAACGCCATCACCGGCCGCGGCAGCGCGATCACGATCCAGGACGAGGCTACCCGCACCCGCGTGCTGCGCCTTCGGCAGGACCCCTATGTGGCGGCCCTGATGGCCGGCGAGCTGATCAAGCGCGACCGTGCCCGTATCGAGCAGCGCATCGGCCGCGAACTGAAGACCTCCGAACTCTATCTCGCCCATTTCCTCGGGACGTCGAGCGCCGGCAAGTTCCTGACGCTGAGCGACGACAACCCGGACCTCGTGGCCAAGCAGGCTTTCCGCGCCGCCGCCCGCGCCAACCGCAGCCTCTTCACCGCGAAGGCCGGCAAGCACCGCCGCAGCCTCACCGTCGCGGAAGTTCGCGAGCGCCTCGGCGACATGATCGACCGCCGGCTCGACCAGTATGAAGGCGTCACCGCCCTGGTCGGCACCCAGGACGTCACCCCGGAGACGAACAGCGATCCGAGCCAGGCCTCGGCCCTCCTCGATGCGAGCCTGCGCGTTTCGGCCCCGACCGGGCGGATGCAGGTCACCGAGGCCTTGCCGAGAGAATAAAGCTTCGGCCGAGATTCGTCGCTCGGGCGGCGAACCGGGCCGCTGAATCGGAGCGATGCCGCTGGGGGTCCGAACGCAGGCCAGTGCGGTAGGCCATGACATTCATGAACACACCTCCGTCATTCCGGGGCCGCGCAGCGGAGCTCGGAATCCAGAGCCGCTACACGTGCTCGACATAGCAGCGTCGGCGGTTCTGGATTGCACGCCTCTGGCGCGGCCCTCCGGGTCCGGGCTCGCCTGTGGCGACCCGGAATGACGGCGAGGGACAAACCTCAGAGAGCTCTGGTGAGCACGTCTCTGCATTTTGCCCAAGTTCGGAGCCCTGGCGACGCCGCTTCTGGCATGGCGTCGAAGGTTCTTTCCGGTCTAGAACCGCCAAGCCAGCGCCGACGGTAAGCCGACGGGACCTGTGCTCCTGGATGACCACCGGCGGCCGATGACAGATCAAGAACCGGAACGGCCGAAGACCGGCGAAACGCCGGATGCCCGAACCGCCGCCCGCGAAGCCGGACAGGCGGCGCGCGTCCTGTTCAGGCATCTCGGCTTCCTTCTCGTCACGGCCTTACGCGGCCTCGCGCGGGGCTTGCTTTCAGCGGCGCGCGCTGCGAGCCGAACGCTCGGCACCCTCGGTGCGAGGCTCACCGCACGCGCCGCCTCCGCGCGGACGAGCGGCACGGACACTCCGCCTGCGGCAGGGAGCGCTCCGGCGGCGCAGACGCCACAATCGGGCTGGCGCGGCCGTCTGCGGCAACGGCCCTACCTCGCCGCCGGCCTCGCGGCCCTCGCCCTCCCCGTCGTCTTCGTCGCTTGCCTCGTGCTCTACAGTTTCGCGACCCTGCCGCCGCTCGGTGGGGTAGTGCCGGAAGGCGGCCAGCGCGCCCTCACGGTGGAGGCGGATGACGGACGGGTCTTCGCCACGCGCGGTGCCTTTCAGGGCCAGAAGCTCACGGCGGCCGACATGCCGGCCCATCTCGCCCAGGCCGTGGTCGCCATCGAGGACCGGCGCTTCTACTCGCATTGGGGAGTCGATCCGCGCGGGCTGGCACGGGCCCTCTGGCGCAACACCGTGAGCGGCGGGGTGCGCGAGGGCGCGTCCACCATCACGCAGCAATATGTCCGGCTCACCTCCCTCACCCAGGAGAAGACGCTGCGCCGGAAGATCCAGGAGGCGTTCCTGGCCCTGCGCGTCGAGAGCACGATGTCGAAGGAGGACATCCTCCTCGGCTATCTCAACACCGCCTATTTCGGGGCCGGCGCCTATGGCATCGACGCCGCGTCGCGGCGCTATTTCGGCAAGGGCGCGAAGGCGCTGACGCTCCCCGAGGCGGCGATGCTGGCGGGCCTCGTCCGCGCACCGTCGCAACTGGCGCCGACGCGCAATTTCGGCGGCGCCAAGGAGCGCGCCGACATCGTGCTGCAGACCATGGTCGAGACCGGCGCGATCACCGCCGCCGAGGCCGACAAGGCCCGCGCCGAGACGATCACCCTGCGGACACCGCCCGAGACTCCGCCGGGCACTAATTACTTCCTCGACATGGTGTCGGCGGACGCCAAGCGTCTGTCGGACACGCCCGGCGACGTCACGCTGCGCACCACCCTGAACCTCGATCTGCAGAGCCTGGCGGAGGGCGTCGTCGCCCGCCGGCTCGATGCGGAAGGGGCGAAGAAGAAGGCGAGCCAGGGCGCCATGGTCGTCCTGAACAAGGAGGGCGCGATCCTCGCCATGGTCGGCGGGCGCGACTACGAGGACAGCCAGTTCAACCGGGCGACCCAGGCCAAGCGTCAGGCCGGCTCGCTGTTCAAGCTGTTCGTCTACCTCACCGCCTATGAGAAGGGCCTCTCGCCGGAGACGGTGCTGGTGGACCGGCCGATCCAGATCGGCGATTGGGAGCCGCAGAATGCGAGCGGCCGTTTCCGTGGAGCGGTCCCCCTCCGCACGGCCTTCGCGCAATCGATCAACACCATCGCCGCACAACTGGCCGACGAGATCGGCATGGCCTCGGTGATCGAGACCGCGCGCAAGCTCGGCGTCACGTCCGATCTTCCCAACGTCCCGAGCCTCGCCCTCGGCTCGGCCGAAGTCTCCCTGCTGGAGATGACACGAGCCTATGCCGGCGTGCTGGCGAGCGCCCAGCCCCTCGACACCTACGGCGTCCATGCCATTCGCGGACCCGGCCCAGACCCGCTCTACCTGCGCCCCGATTCCAAACCGACGACGCCCCTGCCGGGCGAGAGCCGCGCGATGATGCTGGATTCGCTCCAGGCCGTGGTGGATAGCGGAACCGGACGGGCCGCGCGGATCACCAACCTCGCGGTGGGCGGCAAGACCGGGACGACGCAGGATTACCGCGATGCCTGGTTCGTCGGGGTGACGCCGGACCTCGTCGTCGGCGTCTGGGTCGGCAACGACGACAATACCTCGATGAACAAGGTCGGCGGCGGCGACCTGCCGGCGGCGATCTTCAAGGATTTCACCCAGCGCGCCACCGTCCAGATGGCGTCGCGGCGCAAGCGCCCCTCCACCGCCCGCGCCGAGCCGGCCCCCGCCGCCAAGGAGACCAGTGCCGCCGGAGCGTTGCGCGGCGTGCCGGAGGTGATCGATACCGGAACCCTGTCGTTCCGTGGCCGGACGGTGCGCCTCCTTGGCGTCGATGGCGAACGCGGTGCCCTGGCACGCCAGCTCGCACGCTACCTGCGCCGGCGCGAAGTCGTCTGCGAGCCGGCGGCCAACGGCGCGGTCGACGAGGCCCAGCCTGCGGGCCTGCGCTGCCAGATCGACGGCGACGACCTCGCATCGTTGATCCTCACGGCCGGCGGTGCCCGCGCGTCGGAGGATGCCCCATCGGACCTTCTCGCCGCCGAGGAGCAGGCTCGCTCCGAGCGCGCCGGCCTGTGGCGGCGCGAGCGCTGATACCTGCGATCCGCCGACTTTTCCCGTCTGGGACCGGTCAGCGGAACGGCGGCTCGTCGAAGCTCCTCAGCTTGCGCGAATGCAGGCCGTTGCGGTCGGCACGGAGGATATCGAGGGCGGACAGGCCGATGAGCAGGTGCTCGGCCACTGCCCGTTCGTAGAAGGCGTTCGCCGCGCCCGGCAGCTTGATCTCGCCATGGAGCGGCTTGTCGGAGACGCAGAGGAGCGTGCCGTAGGGAACCCGCAGCCGGTAGCCCTGCGCCGCGATGGTGCCGCTCTCCATGTCGACGCCGATGGCGCGGGACAGGTTGATCCGCCGCCGCTCCTGGCTGAAGCGGAGCTCCCAGTTCCGGTCGTCGTAGGTCACCACCGTGCCCGTGCGCAGGCGGCGCTTCAGGTTCTCGCTGGTCTCGCCGGTGACGTTGGCGGCGGCGGCCTGGAGCGCCAGCTGGACTTCGGCCAAGGCCGGCACCGGCACGTCCGGTGGAACCAGCTCGTCCAGGATGCGGTCGCGGCGCAGATAGCCATGGGCGAGGACGTAGTCGCCGATGGTCTGCGACTGCCGCAACCCGCCGCAATGGCCGACCATGAGCCAGCAATGCGGACGCAGGACCGCGAGATGGTCGGTGATCGTCTTGGCGTTGGAGGGGCCGACGCCGATGTTGACCAACGTCGTGCCCTGCATCGACCCGTCGGGGCCGCGCGCCACGAGGTGGTAGGCCGGCATCTGGAACTTGTGCCAGGGCGAGGCGGCGATGAGGGCCGCCGGATCGATGCTCGCCGCCTCCGCCCGCGAGACGGTGATGCCGCCCGGCAGGATCATGCGCTCGTAGCCATCCTTTCCGCTGGCGAGCTGCTCCAATCCGTGCCGGATGAAGCCGTCGACGTAGCGATGATAGTTCGTGAGCAGAATCCACGGCTGGACGTCGCGCCAGTCGCAGCCGGTGTAATGGACGAGACGGCGCAGGGAGTAATCGACCCGGATCGCGTCGAACAGCGCCAGAGGCTTCGGCTCCTCCGCCGGGGCGACCCAGAGCCCGTCGGCGATCTCGTCACCCACCACCGAGAGCAGCGGGACGGGGAAGTAGGTCGCCAGGTCGCGCGGCGTGATCCCGCTGCCCGAGAGGTTGGCGCCGGGCTCCAGCACATAGGGATAGGGAATCTCCTGGGCGCTCAGGCCGACTTCCAATGTAGCGCCGTAATCCCGCACCAGGGGCGTCAGCTGCTCCAGCAGATACGGCCGGAAATGCGCCGGCTGCGTCACCGTGGTGGCGTAGGTGCCGGGAGACTGGAACTTCGCCGTCGCGCGGGAAAAACGCGGGATCGGCCCGGAGGGGTGATAGGTGATCCGTAGTTCGGGATAGCGGAACTGAAGCCGCTCGGCATGGTCCGGCGCGGCGCCCCCGTCGAGATAGCGGGTCAGGGCGGTCTGGAGCGACTGGATCGCACCCGCGTACAAGGCGGCGAGGCGGTCGACGGCGGTCTCGGCATCGCCCACGGATTCCATCGGGCGCCATTCGCTGGTGGTCACGCTCTCTCCTCGAAGGGCTTCGGCCCGTAGGTGGTTGGGCAGATTGAATTGCCGACGGAAACCTATACCCCGCCGGCCGTGGATGGAACGATGCGGCCCGCATGGCGGCGCGTTGTCGACCGGCTTGCGCACGGGGGCGAGTTGTCCGACATGCTCGCTGCGAACGGCTCGCGCGGTCCCGCCGGGTAACGCCTCTCCAAACCCGATGCGCAAGATGAGCGACCCAATCGACCGGCGGCCCGGCGAAGAGACCGTCACGCTGCCCACCTCCCACGATGCCGGGCTCTACTTCATCGGCCGTGTCCGGACCCCATGGGCGACCCGCGCCGAATGCCCGAAGAACGGGCTTCAGACCGACGCCATCTGCACCCTGGAGGTGGATGCCGCCTTCGCCCCCGGTTTGCAGAACGTGGAGGGGGCGAGCCACCTCATCGTGCTCTACTGGATGGACCGGGCGGCACGGGACATCGTGCGCCAGATGCCGCGCCATGCGGAGGGCAGCCGGGGCACGTTCTCCCTGCGCTCCCCGGCGCGGCCCAACCCCATCGCGCTGTCTGTGGTGGAACTCCTCGGCATCGAAGGGACGACCCTGAGAGTCAGAGGGCTCGACTGCCTCGACGGCACGCCGCTCCTCGATATCAAGCCCTATTACGCCAGCACCGATTCGCGGCCGGAGGCGACCATCGACCGAGCCGGCACGGCAAAAATCGTGGACGGGTCGGGGGCGGCCCGGTGAGGGCTCTGCGCCTGGGCCTTGCCGGGTTGGCGATCCTCGGCGTCGGCTTCGCCATCGGATGGATCGAGAAGCCCCTGCGCCTCAACACCCGGCTCTACGCCACGGACCGGTTGCCTTCGATCCAGGCCCATCTCGACGATGCACCGGACGGCTACATCCTCCTCGCCGGCGATTCGCAGGCCGAGTTGCAGAACCCGGCGCAGCGGGTCTGTGGCGCGGAGATCGTCAATGCCGGTGTGAGCGGCGCCTCGGCCTCCGTCTATGCCGATCTCGTGGCCAACCTGTCCGTGAAGACCCGCCCCCGCGCGGTGGTGGCCTTCATCGGAACCAACGATCTTCTGCGGAAGAAGGAGCCGCTATCAGACAGAACGGGCCAAATCTTCGACGAATCGGTGGAGCGGATCGTGAAACGGCTGCAGGCCGAAAGCGACCGCGTCGTGGTCGCCGCCATTCCGCCCATCTCGCGTTCGGTGGCGAAGCGCCTCGAACCGGCGGCGGTAGCGGCCTATTCCGCCCGGATCAGGGTCCTGTGCGAACGCCTGTCCTGCGGTTATGCGGATCCTTTCGCGGAGCTCCGCGACGGCGATACCGGGTTCGCCCTGCCCGGCACCTTGCGCGACAATCTGCACATCGCGGATTACCGCCGCGTGATGCGGGCCTTGGAGCCCGCTCTCTGCGCGGCGAGGCCCTGATCAGGCCCCGGCGTGATGGGGCGCCGCCGGCGCCGTCGATGCACCGCCTTCCGGCCTGTCTCCCTTGGGTGCCTTGATGCGGTACCAGCCGACATAGAGGGCGGGCAGGAAGAACAGCGTCAGGAAGGTGGCGGCGATGATGCCGCCGATCATGGCATAGGCCATCGGCCCCCAGAACACTTCACGGGCGATGGGGATGAGGGCGAGGCTCGCCGCCCCGGCCGTGAGCAGGATCGGCCGCATCCGGTGGCAGGTCGCCTCCACCACCGCATCCCACGGGGCGTAGCCCTCGCGGTCGTACTCGTCGATCTGCATCACCAGGATCACCGAGTTGCGGATGATGATGCCGATGAGGGCGAGCACGCCGAGGATGGCGACGAAGCCCAATGGCTTGCCGAAGGGCAGCAGGATCGCCACCACGCCGATCAGGCCGAGCGGCGCCACGCTCGCCACCAGGAACAGCTTCTGGAAGCTCTGAAGCTGGATCATCAGGAACATCGCCATGGCGAGCAGCATCACCGGCGCCACCGCCGCGATGGGTCCGCTGCCCTTGGCGCTCTCCTCCACCGCACCGCCGACCGCGAGGGTGTAGCCATCCGGCAGGGTCTTCTCGAAGGCCTTGATGGCCGGATCTAGGGCGTTGACGATGGTCGGGGCCTGGGTGTCGTTCACGATGGCCGCCCGGACCGTGATGGTGGGCAGGCGGTCGCGGCGCCAGACGATGGGCTGTTCGAGTTCGTAGCTCACCGTGGCGAAGGCGAGCAGCGGCACGACGCTGCCGTTCGATAGCGGCACCTGCAGGCTCTGGAGCGTCTCGACGGAGTTGCGCTCCACCGCCTGGGCGCGGCCGATGACGTCCACGAGGTAGATCGAATCGCGGACCTGAGTGATCGCGCGGCCGCCGACGATGCCGTTGAGCAGGCCGGCGATATCCTCCGAAGTGACCCCGAGCTGGCGCGCCTTGTCCTGAATGATCTCGACCTTGAGCACTTTGCCGGGCTCGTTCCAGTCGAGGTTGGGCAGGCCGACATTCGGGTTCGAGGCGACGATGTTGCTGAGCTGGAGCGCGAGGCCCCGCACCTTCTGCAGATCGGGTCCGCTCAGCCGGTACTGGATCGGGCGTCCCACCGGCGGGCCGAGATCGAGGGAGTGGACGAACACGTCGGTACCGACGAATTCCTTGGCCGCCAGCGCCTCGAATTTCTGGATCATCTTGTCCCGCGCCTCGAGCGACGAGGTCACCACGATGATCTGGCCGAAGAACGCGTTGCCGAGCTGCTGGTCGAGGGGAAGATAGAAGCGCACCGCGCCCTGCCCGACATAGGAGCTCCAGCGCAGGATGTCGGGATCGCCCTTCATCGTCGCCTCGAATCGGTCCATCTGGGCCTTGGTC
Organism: Methylobacterium sp. WCS2018Hpa-22; assembly: GCF_031843785.1. NCBI lineage: Bacteria > Pseudomonadati > Pseudomonadota > Alphaproteobacteria > Hyphomicrobiales > Methylobacteriaceae > Methylobacterium > Methylobacterium sp. WCS2018Hpa-22. The sequence goes on along the minus strand of NZ_JAVTJA010000006.1, from coordinate 84,747 downwards.
TCGGCGATGCTGGCATTCTGCGGCAACGTCATGTCCACGAGGATCTCGGGACGGTCGGAGGCCGGGAAGAATTGCTGCTGCACGAACTGGATGCCGTAGAGCGACAGGCCGAGCAGGCCGACGCAGAAGGCCACGGTGATCCAGCGGAAGCGCATGGCCGGAAGCAGCATCGCCCGGAAGGTCCGGAGCAGGAAGCTCGGTTTGTCGTGATGCTTCTTGATGGTCTTCGGCAGCAGCTTCACGCCGATGAGCGGCGCGAACAGCACCGCCACGACCCAGGAAATCAGGAGCGAGGCCGCGATGACCACGAACAAGCTATAGGTGTACTCGCCCGCCGCCGAGCCGTTGAAGCCGATGGGCAGGAAGCCCGCCACCGTGACGAGGGTGCCGGTGAGCATCGGGAAGGCGGTGGAGGTGTAGGCGAAGGTCGCCGCCTTCTTCAGGGTATCGCCGACCTCGAGCCGCGCGACCATCATCTCAACCGTGATCATGGCGTCGTCGACGAGGAGGCCCAGCGAGATGATGAGGGCGCCGAGCGAAATGCGCTGAAGCGTGACGCCCATGACCTGCATCACCACGAAGACCACGGCGAGGACGAGGGGGATGGAGAACGAGACCACGAGCCCTGCGCGCCATCCGAGGCTGATGAAGCTGACGCCGAGGACGATGACGACGGCCTCGATCAGCGCCTTGGTGAAGCCGCCCACAGCCTCTTCGACGATCTTCGGCTGGTCGGAGACGAGGTGGATGCCGACGCCGTAAGGTAGCTCGCCTTCGAGCTTCTTCATCCGCGCCTTCAGGTCGTGGCCGAAGGTCAGCAGGTTGCCGGAGGGCTGCATGGCGATGGCGAGGCCGATCGCAGGCTGGCCGTTGAACCGGAACAAGGCAGTCGGCGGATCGGTGAAGCCGCGCGAGATCTCCGCCACGTCGGACAGGCGGAAGAACCGGTCGTTCACCCGCAGGTTGATGGTCTTGAGACTGTCCTCGGAGACGAACTGACCGCCGACGCGCACGGAGACGCGCTCGGGCCCGGCCTGGATCACGCCGGAGGGGGCAATGGCGTTCTGCGCCTGCAGCGTCGCGATGACGGCGGCCTGGTCGACGCCGAGGCCGGCGAGCTTACGGGTGGAGAAGTCGAGGTAGATCGCCTCGTCCTGCGCGCCGAGCAGCTGCATCTTGCCGGCATTGTTGACCTTCTTCAGGTCGGCGCGCACCCGCTCCACATAGTCGCGAAGCTGGCGCATGGAGACGCCGTCGGCGGTGAACGCATAGACGTTGCCGAAGACGTCGCCGAACTCGTCGTTGAAGAACGGCCCCTGGATCCCTTGCGGAAAGGTGCTGCCGATATCGCCGATACGCTTGCGGACCTGGTAGAAAATGCCCGGAATGGTCTTGGGCGGCGTCGTCTCACGCAGCTGCACGAAGACCGTGGTCTGGCCCGGCGTAGTGTAGCTGCGGCTGAAATCGACGGCATCGATCTGCTGCAATTCCTTCTCGATCCGTTCGGTGACCTGATCGAGGGTGTCGCTGATCGTGGCGCCGGGCCAGCGCGCCTGCACGATCATCGTTTTGATGGCGAAGGGCGGGTCTTCCTCGCGGCCGAGCTTCTCGTAGGCGAGGAAGCCCGCCAGCATCGAGATGAGCATCAGGAACCAGACGAAGGAGCGATGCTCGAGCGCCCATTCGGACAGGTTGAAGTTCTTCACGGGGCGGCTCTCGCGTGACGCTGGTCGGATCGGCGCGGCTATTGAAATGTGTCGGCGAGGCGGACGCGCTGACCTTCGGTGAGGCTGCGGGCACCGGCGAGCACGACGCGCTCTCCCGGCTTCAGCCCCTCGGTGATGGAGACACGCTCGCCGTTCCTGTCCGCGACGGTGACGTCGCGGCGGGACACGGCATCCCCGGCCTCGTTGACGATCCAGACCGCGCTTCGTCCATCGGCCTCGAAGACGGCGGTCGCCGGCAACTGGAAACGCGGCGCCATATGGCGCGACAGGCCGACCGTGATGGTGGAGCCGAGGCGGAACGCGTCCGGTGGCTTGAGCAGGGTCATCCTGATGCGGCGGGTGCGAGTCTTCTGGTCGGCGAAGGGCGAGACCTCGCGGACTTTCCCCGTGGCCGTCACGTCGGGCGCGCTTTGGAGCGCAACGGTGAAGACCGCGTCCTTCGGCATGGCCCCCACGAGATCCTCGGGGATGTCGACCACGGCCTCGCGCTCCTCGGGACGGGCCAAGGTCGCCACCGCTTGCCCGGCGGAGAGAACCTGCCCCACCTCCGCGCTGCGGACGGTGACGACGCCGTCGAAATCCGCATGCAGCTCGGTATAGCCCATCTGGTCGCGGGCTTTCTGCAGGTTCGCCTGGGCCTGGGCGAGACGGGCCTGGGCCGTGTCCCGGCTCGCCACGGCGCTGTCGAGCCGGGCCTGGGTGACGTTGCCGTTGGCGATGAGCCGCCTCTGCCGCGCCTCGGTGGCGATGGCGTTCTCCGCCTGCGCCGTGGCATCGGCGAGTTCCGCCTCCGCCCGCGTCAGGGCGAAACGCGTGACGACGGGATCGAGGGCGGCGATGCGCTGGCCCTTCTTGACCACATCCCCCACGGTCACGTCGCGGGCGATGACCCGGCCCGCGATCTGGAATCCGATCTCGGACTGGTAGCGGGGGGCCACGAAGCCCGCGAAAGGCCCGAACACGATCGTGTCGATGGGCTTGACCACGGTGTAGAGGACGGGCCGCACTGGAGGCGGGCCGGCATTCTCCTCCTCGCCATGGCAGGCACCGAGGGTGGACACGACCGCTGCGATCAGCGTCAGGCGTAAGCCGAAATGGATCATCGGCCGATCTTCTCGGCAACCGAGACGGTCTGGCCCGGGCGGAGGAATTGAATACCCGCGATGACCACCTCCTCGCCCGGCTCGACACCGCCGGACAGGGCGATGGTGTTGGGCGAGTAGCGGTCGATGGTCACGTTGCGCGGCGCGACCTTGCCGCTGGCCGGATCGCGGACCCACACGGCCGGTGCGTTCTCCCAGCGGTAGAGCGAGGACCAGGGCAGGACGATCGCCGTCTGCGGCCGGAACTTGCCGGTGCCGACGACGATGGCCCCAAGGGTCATGGCAGCGGGCGTGTCCTTCAGCCCGACCTTGACCCTCACGGTGCCGGAGGCGGCGTCCACGCTCGGGGAAATTTCCCGCACCGTGCCGACGGTCCGCACCTTCGGGTCCGCCTGGAGGGTGACGTCGATCTGCTTGCTCTCGGGCGGGGTCGCGAGAACCGCCTCGAACACGTTGAACACCGCGTCGCGCGGCCCGTCCTCCGCCATGGTGAGAACGGTCTGGCCCGCCTGGACCACTTGCCCCACCTCGAAGCTGCGGCTCAGGACGATGCCGTCAACGCCCGATTTCAGATCGGTGTAGGAGAACTGCTCCTGGGCCGTGCCCAGTGCCGCCTTGGCGGACTCGACCGAGGCCAGGGTCGTGCGGAGTTGCTGCTCGGCATCGTCATAGCTCGGCCGTGTGGTGTATCCGCTGGAGAGCAGCATCTCCTGGCGCTTGAAATTGACCTTTGCCTGGGTCAGCAGCGCCTCGGCGGAGGTCAGCGCGGCCTGAGCGTTGTTGAGGTTGGCGCGCTGCTCCTGCGGATCGAGCTTGGCCAAGACCTGATCGGCGGTGACGTGATCGCCGACCTCCACCAGTCGCGTGGCGATCTTGCCGTTGTTACGGAACGCCACGTTGACCTGCGACTGGGCCTGGATGTCGCCCGTGAAGACGAGATCGGCCGAGATGGTGCTACGCTCGGCCTTCGCCGTCCGGACGATGGCGAGGCTCTGCTTGGCCGCGCCGGCAGCGGAGACGTCCTCCGCCTCCTTGGCAGAAGCCGGAAGCGAGGCCGAGACCGCAAGGCCGAGGAGGGTGACCGCCCCCGCGCCACGGATTCGTCGAATGGACTTGGTCAGACCAGACACCACGACCCCATTCCGGATAAGCTCTATCGAACCGCTTCTCTATCGGGTATCTTACAGACCGTCCAGACGGTTTCTAAAAGGCAATGACATGGCAAAGCCGCGCACACGGCGCGAGGACCGGGCAAGCATCATCCTCGATGCGGCCGAGAGCCTGATCCGTCGTGCGGGTACGCGCACCTTGACGATCGACGCGGTCGCGGCGGAGGCGGGCCTGAGCAAGGGCGGGGTCCTCCACCATTTCTCCTCGAAGGAAGCGCTCATCACGGCCATGGCCGAGCGCAAGCTGAAGGAGGTCAAGGAGGGCATTGCCCGGCTCGAAGCGGAGCAGGTTCCGGGTCCCTCGGCCCTCCCCCTCGCGCTGATCGCCCATGCGAGGCAGGTCTACGCTGAGGAAGAGGGCTTCCCGCGGGCCTTCCTTCTGGCCTCCGCAGAAAATCCCGAGGCATTCGCCGGCTTCAACGCGTTCCTCCGCGAACGGCTCGCCGGCCTCGAGAAGATCGAGACCTGTCCGGGGATCGGCGCAGCTTTGGTGTTCTCGACACTGGGGTTGCTGATCACCCGGACGCTGGGCTTCCATTCCATGGAGGGCGCGCAGCTCGAACGGCTCTTCGACGGCCTCGAAAAGGTGGCGCGCTGCGTGACCGAGGGCGAGATCCCTCCGGATGCGTGCGGGACGCCCTGAGCGGCTTCACGCGAGGGCGGCCATGGCCTGGAAGACGAGGGCGTGGCGGGCGGCCAGGGCGTCGATATCGGTGGCATAGCCGCCGCCGATCACAGCCACGAGGGGAATGCGACGCCGGCGTGCTTCTCCGATGACGTAGCGATCCCGTGCGGCGAGGCCCGCATCGGTGAGGGCCAGTCGCCCGAGCCGGTCGTCCATGTGCGGATCGACCCCGGCATTGTAGAACACGATGTCCGGCGAGAGGCCGTCGAGCAGGCCCGGCAGATGCGCCGCCAGAACGGCCGCGTAGGCCGCGTCGTCGACGCCATCGACCAAGCCCAGATCGAGGTCGCCGGGGATCTTGCGCGTCGGGTAGTTCTTTTCCGCATGGACCGAGAACGTGAACAGGTCCGGTGAGCCGGCGAGGCAATCGGCGGTGCCGTCGCCCTGATGCACGTCGCAATCGACCACCAGCGCCCGGCGGATCGTGCCCTCGTCCTGAAGCGCCAGGGCGGCGACGGCGACGTCGTTGAACACGCAGAAACCCGCGCCGGTCTCCCGCCGCGCATGGTGGCTTCCGCCGGCGGCGCTGCCTGCGAGGCCATGCTCCAGCGCGAGCCGCGCCGCCGCGAGGGTGCCGCCGGCCGAGGCACACGAGCGGGCCACGACGCTCTCATCCACCGGAAGGCCGATCTCGCGCTCGATTTCCCGCGAGACCGAGCAGGACAGGACGGCATCGACGTAATCCGATCGATGCGCGCGCTTCAGCATGTCCGCGTCGGCCGGCTCCGGTCTGACGAAACCGGCGGGGGCGAGGCCGAGCGCCGCGAGCGTTTCGGCGAGACGGCCATATTTCCGCATCGGAAAGCGATGCCCCTCCGGCAGGACGGCCTGATAGGCAGGGTGGACGACGATGGGCGGGGTCATGCCGGGTCGAACCGACCGGGCCGAACGGCAGTTCCGCGAACGGCCAAGGGTCTCGTCTCGCTCACGCCCTAGCCTTCCCTCTGGCGGGCGGCAGATCGGGGCCGCGCCGCTGTCATACGACTGAAATAGCCCGTCTGTTACGGCCTTGGGCAGGGGCTGGTTCCGTCAGGTGGCGGAGGCCCGGAGGGAGCGCGGCATGTTCGGCAGTATCGAGACCGGCGCGATCGTCGCGCTCTCGCTCTGTGCCGCACTGACCTCGGTCAATCTCCTTAGCATCGCCATCGCCGCATGGCGCATTGGCCGGAATCGCGGGACCCCGAGCTTTCCCAGCGCCGCGCCCATTTCCCTCGTTCGCCCGGTCTGCGGCCTCGAAGCGTTCAGCGAGGAGATGCTCGAGCGCGGCTTCCATCTCGACCACCCGGATTACGAGCTGATCTTCTGCGTCGCCGATGACCGCGATCCCATCGTCCCGCTGCTGCACCGCCTGATGGCGGCCCATCCCACGGTGCCGGCACGGCTCATCGTCGGCGACGAGCGAATCAGCGACAATCCCAAGCTCAACAATTGCGTGCGGGGCTGGGAGGCGGCCCGCCACGAATGGGTGGTGCTGGCCGATTCCAACGTCCTGATGCCGCCCGATTACCTGCAGAGGCTGCAGGCCTCGTGGCGGCCCGATACGGGCCTCGTCTGCTCCACGCCCATCGGCGCACGGCCGCACGGTTTCTTCGCCGAACTGGAATGCGCCTTCCTCAATACGCTCCAGGCACGCTGGCAATATACCGGCGAAAGCCTCGGCCTCGGCTTCGCGCAGGGCAAGAGCATGCTCTGGCACAAGCCCTTCCTGGACGGGCATGGCGGCATCCGGGCGCTCGCCGCCGAGATCGCCGAGGATGCGGCGGCGACGAAGCTCGTTCGCGCGGCCGGCAAGCGGGTCCACCTCGTGGCCTCGCCCTTCGACCAGCCCCTGGGCACCCGCGCGTTCCGCGAGGTCTGGTCGCGGCAGGTCCGCTGGGCGCGTCTGCGCCGGGTCACCTTCCCGCACTTCTTCGCGCCCGAGATCGGCTCCGGCACGGTGCTGCCCTTCGCGATCGCGGCCCTCTGCGTTCCCTGCACTCCAGTCCTGATCGGCGTCGTCGTCATGGCGATGCTCTGGTACGGGGCCGAATACGCGCTCGCGGCCCGCGCCGGGTGGCACCGCTCGCCCCGGCTCTTCCTCGCCTTCCTGCTTCGCGACGCCATCCTCCCCATCATGTGGGTCAGCGCCTGGATGCAGAGCGCCATCGTCTGGCGCGGCAACGCCATGGACATCCGCCCCAAGGAGACGCCGCGCCTGCGCACCCGCGCCACCGCGGCCTGACGGCGGATACGCCGGACTCCGAACTCGGCTTTAAGGCACAGACTTATTCGATACGGCCTCCGGGGTTTTGTCCCCTCACCGTCATTCCGGGTCCGCGGAGCGGAGCCCGGAACCCAGAGCCTCAACCTGTGCTCGACATGGCAGCCTCGGTGGTTCTGGATTCCGGGCTCGCCGTCGGCGACCCGGAATGACGGAGATATGTCCACGAATATCACGCGATAGCGCTCTCACCTGAGTTCGATGCCCTAACCGGATACCGGCGTCGCACGCCCTCTTTATCGTACGGCAAAACTCTTGCTTGGCCATTCCCCGACGGCAGCCTTCGCCGATGACGGGAACCCACCATGCAAAGCGAATCCACCGGCCTGCATAAGGGCCTGAACGCGTTCCATCTCTGGGGCATCGCCGTCGGCCTCGTGATCTCGGGCGAGTATTTCGGCTGGAGCTACGGCTGGGCCAGCGCCGGCACGCTCGGCTTCCTGGTGACGACGACCTTCATCGCGGCGATGTACGTCGCCTTCATCTTCAGCTTCACCGAACTCACCACGGCCATTCCGCAGGCCGGCGGCCCCTTCGCCTATAGCCGGCGCGCCTTCGGCCCCATCGGCGGCTGCATCGCCGGCTATGCGACGTTGATCGAATTCGTATTCGCGCCGCCCGCCATCGCGCTCGCCATCGGCGCCTATCTCAACGTCCAGTTTCCGGGCCTCGACCCGAAACACGCAGCGCTCGCCGCCTACCTGATTTTCATGACCCTCAACATCGTCGGCGTTCAGATCGCCGCCACGTTCGAGCTGTTCGTGACCATCCTGGCGGTGGGTGAGTTGCTGGTGTTCATGGGCGTCGTCGCCCCCGCCTTCAGCTTCACCAATTTCGCCGCCCATGGCTGGGCCGGGGAATCCACATTCAGCCTCGCCGCGATCGGCGGCATGTTCGCGGCCATTCCCTTCGCCATCTGGTTCTTCCTCGCCATCGAAGGCGTCGCCATGGCGGCGGAAGAGGCCAAGGACCCCAAGCGCACGATCCCCATCGCCTACATCACCGGCGTGCTGACGCTTACCGTCCTCGCCTTCGGCGTGATGATCTTCGCCGGCGGCTCGGGCGACTGGCGCACCCTGAGCAACCTCAACGACCCGCTGCCCCAGGCCATGAAGACGGTGGTGGGCGAGTCGAGCGGCTGGCTGCACATGCTGGTCTGGCTCGGCCTGTTCGGCCTCGTGGCGTCGTTCCACGGCATCATCATGGGCTATTCGCGCCAGATCTTCGCCCTCGGCCGCGCCGGCTACCTGCCCGGTTTCCTCGCAAAGGTGCATCCGCGCTTCCAGACCCCCCACGTGGCGACCGTGGCCGGCGGCCTCGTCGGCATCGCCGCCATCTACAGCGACAACCTCATCGAGATCGCGGGCCAGTCCCTCACCGCGAGCATCGTCACCATGGCGGTGTTCGGCGCGCTGGTGATGTACGGCATGAGCATGGCGGCCCTGTTCAAGCTGCGCCGCAGCGAGCCCGATCTGGCTCGTCCCTACCGGGCACCGTTCTTCCCCATCGCCCCCGCCTTCGCCCTGGCCATGGCCGGCATCTGCTTCATCGCGCTGGTCGTCTTCAATCCGGCGATCTTCGCGATCTTCCTGGCCGTGATGGTCGTGGCCGTTTCCGCCTCGCATTTCCTGGCAAAGCCGGTCGCAACCCTTCCCGCCCCGACGCTCGATCCGGCTATCTGATGGGCTAATTGGTTTTTTCCAAGCCTTTACCTCATCCTGAGGTGCCGCGTAGCGGCCTCGAAGGAGCCTTCCAGGGATCGCTTTGGTATCTGGAGGGCTCCTTCGAGGCCCTTTGCCACAGCAAAGGGCACCTCAGGATGAGGAGGTCTGCTTGGATGATCGCCCCTGCGGATGATCGACTTCGGCATGAGCATCCGCTGAGAAATCCAATCGAGCAGGATCTGAGAGCTTAGGGCTCGCATCACGCGCGGGGCTCGGCCATATGGCAGCGATGAAAATTGGAATCATCGAGGCGGGCGCACCGCCCGCCCGCCTGGCAGACGCCTACCCGTCCTATGCCCGCATGGTCGAGACACTCCTCGGCGACCCCGCTGATGTCACGATCTTTCCGGTGGCGGAGGGACAGTTTCCCACCGCCCCCGAGGCGTTCGACGCGTTCGTGGTGACGGGATCGGCGGCGGGCGTCTATGACGACCTGCCCTGGATCGCGCCGCTGAAGAGCTTCCTGCGCGACGTCGACGGGCGCGCCAAGCTCGTCGGGCTCTGCTTCGGTCACCAGATCCTCGCGGCGGCGTTCGGCGGCACGGTGGAGAAATCGGCGAAGGGATGGGGCATCGGCCTCCACACCTATGACCTGTTCGAACGCGCGGACTGGATGGACGACGCGACCCGCATCTCGGTGCCCGCGATCCATCAGGATCAGGTGATCGTCCCCCCTTCGGGCGCGCGCGTTCTCGGCGGCAACGTCTTCACACCCTACGGCATCCTGTCCTACCCGCAACGCCGGGCGATCTCGTTCCAGGTCCATCCGGAATTCGAAACCGATTACGCCACGGCTCTGATTGCCGGGCACCGGCCGACTGAGCCCCACGACGAAACGTTTCAAGCCGCGGCCATCGCATCGCTGCGCGGCGAGAGCGATGCTCCCCGCGTTGGCGGCTGGATCCGCCGCTTCCTGCAATCGAGGTAGGGGGTGCCCAGGGCTGGCTCACAGCCTGCGTTGCCGGGACGATTGGTGCGGGCGGTCGGAATCGAACCGACACTCTGTCACCAGAACCGGATTTTGAGTCCGGCGCGTCTACCAGTTCCACCACGCCCGCAACATCCGCCTCATGGCACAGGATCGCGCCGACGGCCAGAGGGGTTTTGCAGCGAGACCGCGCCGCGGTGGTTCCCGCTCGCAAGTCCGGCCGGGTTATGCTCAAAGGGCCTCGCGCCCTCCCCTATCGGATAGAAGCTCTTCATGATCCGCCGCCTTTACGAGTGGATACTCGCGCTCGCGGGCAAGCCGTCGGCCCCCTACGCGCTCGGTGCGGTAGCGTTCTCGGAGAGCTCGTTCTTTCCGGTGCCACCCGACGTGATGCTGGTGCCGATGGCGGTGAGCCGGCCCGACAGGGTCTGGTTCTACGCGACGATCACCACCCTGTCGTCGGTGGCCGGCGGGCTGCTCGGCTACGCCATCGGCGCGTTGCTCTACGATTCCATCGGGGTCTGGCTGTTCTCGCTCTATGGGTTGAACGAGAAGGCGGCGAGCTTTCAGGCTTCCTACGCTCAGTACGGTCACTGGGTGATCCTGCTGAAGGGCCTGACACCGATCCCGTTCAAGCTGGTGACGATCACGTCGGGCTTCGCCCATTACGACCTGTTCTGGTTCGTCCTGCTCTCGCTCATCACACGAGGCGCGCGCTTCTTTCTCCTCGCTGGGCTTCTGAAGCGCTACGGCGTATCCATTCGCGCCGTCCTCGACCGGCATCTGAACGTCGTCGCGGCCATCACGGTGGCCGTCATCATCCTCGGCTTCGTCCTGTTCAAGGTGCTGCTGTGATCGATTACTCCGCCCTCCTCCGCCTACGCCGTGCCGCATTGACGGTTCTGATCGGGTCTGTCCTGGCGATTGCCGGCGCGTTCTATTTCCAGTGGGTTCTCGGCTACGTGCCGTGCAAGCTCTGCCTGACGGAGCGCCTGCCTTATTACGCGGCCATTCCGCTGGCCCTGCTGGCCCTGTTCACCCCCGAGCGCGTGACGCGGCTGATCCTCGGGATCGCCGCCCTCGGCCTGCTCTATGGTGCGGGCCTCAGCGTCTATCACGCCGGTGCCGAATGGGCGCTCTGGGCCGGGCCGTCCGATTGCGGCGGCGGCAGCGGCGCCAATCCCAGCGATGTCGGCGACTTCCTCGATACCCTGAAGGCGACGCGGGTCGCCGATTGCTCCACCGCTGCCTGGCGCTTCCTCGGCATCTCGCTGGCCGGCTGGAATGCGGCCATCGCCTTCATCCTGGCCTCCATCGCCGGAACGGCCGCCCTCAAACGCTGAACGGGCAGCGGCGAAACTTCAGTTGAGGTCGCCGGGCAAGGCAGGGAGCGGGGCCACGTCGATCCCCTCCTCCACGAGGGCACGGGCCTCGGAAGGGCTGGCGACGCCGTAGATCGGGCGAGACTCGGCCTCGCCGTAATGCATGCGCCGCGCTTCTTCGGGGAATTGCGGACCGACATTGTCGGCCGTCCGGATCACGTGCTCGCGGACCGCTCGCATCAGCGCGCGCAGCTGCCGCTCTGGCTCCGCCATCGGCAGTCGCTCGGCCGACGGTGCTGCGGCAGGATCGGTGGGCGACGCTTCTGCGAGGGCGCGGTTCGGACCGGGCAGCTGAGCCACGGTCTTCGCCAGCGCCGGCGCCATCATGGCCTTGGCGACCCGGGTCGAGCCGCAAGCGAGACATTCCACGAGACCGTCCGCCGCCTGAGCGTCGTAGGAATCGCTCGAGCGAAACCAGCCCTCGAAATCGTGTCCGTTATCGCAGACGAGCGTGTAGCGGATCATGGGCGGGATAGGACCGGACGCATGGTCACCCAGCCCGCCCGAGGCGCTCGACCGTGAAGGGGCGCGCGTGTTTGAGCGCCGGAATCCGCCCCCTCGCCTCTGTGACGCGGGCGAGGTCGATCTCGGCCAGGATCACGCCGGGCTCGGCACCACCGGCATCCGCCAGCACCTTGCCCCAGGGATCGACGATGATCGAGTGGCCGTAGGTCTCGCGTCCGTCCTCGTGGCGACCGCCCTGGGCGGCCGAGATCATGAACGATCCGGTCTCGATGGCGCGGGCGCGGTGGAGGACATGCCAATGCGCCTCACCGGTCTGCTTGGTGAAACAGGCGGGCGCGCTGAGGATCGTCGCCCCGGCTTCCGCCAGAGCCCGGTACAGGGCCGGGAAACGCAGGTCGTAGCAGATCGCGATCCCGAGGGGCGCCCAGGGCGTTTCGGCGACAACCGCGCAGGCACCGCCGGTATAGGTATTGGATTCGCGCCAGCGCTCACCGTTGGGAAGGTCCACGTCATAGAGGTGGAGCTTGTCGTAGGAGGCGGTGATCGCGCCTTCCGCATCGATGAGGAAGGCACGGTTCGCGATCTTGTCGCCGTTCCGCACGGCCAGCGAGCCGATATGGACGACGATGCCGCGCTCGCGGGCCACATCGCGCAGGGCGGCGAGGGTCACGTCCTCGTCCTGCTCGCGCACATTGGCGAACAGGCTGGCTTTATCCCGCTCCACCAGCGAGGTCATTTCCGGTGTCTGTACGTAGTCTGCCCCCTGGGACGCAGCCTCTCGCACCAGGGCGACGGCGGCATCCCGATTGGCAAGCGGATCGCGCCCGGACCGCATCTGGACGCAGGCCGCGACAAAGCAAGGCTCGGTCTTGTCCTGTTCCGTCGGCGAACCGTCGCTCATGATTGCGGCGCCTCGGTCGACAGAAGCGGATCGAGCTTGCCCGACCGGTCGAGGGCGTAGAGGTCGTCGCAACCACCCACATGCGTCTCGCCGATGAAGATCTGCGGCACGCTGGTTCGGCCACCCGCACGCTGGGTCATGGCCGCACGGGAGCCGACAGTCTTCTCGACGTCGACCTCCGTGAAGGTCACGCCCTTCTCGCGCAGCAAGGTCTTGGCGGCGGTGCAGTAAGGGCACCAGGCTGTCGTGTAGATGGTCACCGGAGGCATGGTTTGCAGACGTCCCGCTTCGCTCCCCTGAGCATATAGGGGAATGGCGGACGTCTTCCTACCGTGAAGGCGTCATTGCGCCGACGCGCGAATCGGTTTCAGGCCGCCAGCAGCTTCTCGACCTCGTTGACGAGATCACGCAGGTGGAAGGGCTTCGACAGCACCTTCGCGTCCTTCGGAGCCTTCGAATCCGGGTTCAGGGCGACGGCCGCGAAGCCCGTGATGAACATGACCTTGATGTCCGGATCGAGTTCGGTGGCGCGGCGCGCCAGCTCGATCCCGTCCATTTCCGGCATCACGATATCGGTCAGGAGCAGTTCGAAGGGCTCCTCGCGCAGGCGGTTATAGGCCGAGAGGCCGTTATCGAACGACAGCACGTCATAGCCGGCATTCTGCAACGCCTTGGCCAGGAACCGGCGCATGTCGTTGTCGTCTTCGGCCAGGAGGATCTTCATCGGTCGGTGTCCCGCACCCTTGAGTCGCTGTGTTCTTTTCATAAAGCGCAGACTTGGTAAACAAGGTGTTGAGATTGGCACCCGGACCGGGTGCAGGACGGCACACCGATCACTTCGCGACGGGGGGTGTCGCAGTGGACACGCACCGTCACACACCGCAAAGTGTGGCCATGCGTTTCCCTTCCAGCACCTGGGCGCACACGCCGCGATGACCGAGCCTAGCCCTCGCTGGAATGCAGCGAATCCGGGAGACTTCGTACCGCCCTTCGCCATCGACGAGCCGGGCGAGCACACGCTTCCGTTCGTGTTCAACACGCCTCATTCCGGGGCGGTCTATCCGAAAGCCTTCCTCGCGGGCTCACGCCTCGACCCGTTGGCGCTCCGCCGCTCGGAAGACGCCTATGTCGACCGCCTGTTCGCGCCCGTGGTCGATCTCGGCGCGCCGCTCATGCGAGCGAACTTCCCACGGGCCTATCTCGACGTAAATCGCGAGCCCTACGAGCTCGACCCGCGCATGTTCGACGGCCGCCTTCCGCCCTTCGCCAACACGCGGTCCATGCGTGTCGCCGGCGGCCTCGGCACGGTGCCGAGGGTGGTGGCCGATGGTCAGGAGATCTACCGCACGCGGCTCCCCGTGGAGGAAGCGGTCGCGCGGATCGAGGAGCTCTACAAGCCGTATCACCGCACCCTGCGCGGCCTCATCCAGCGCACCGCACGTGCCTTCGGCCACGCCATCCTGATTGATTGCCATTCGATGCCGTCCTCGAGCCTCCCCCGCGACGAGGATGCGAAGGCCGATTTCGTGCTGGGCGACAGGTTCGGGACGAGCTGCACGCCGATCCTGATCGCCGCGTTCGAGCATCATTTGCGCGCGCGCGGTTTCCGCACCCTGCGCAACAAGCCCTATGCGGGCGGGTTCATCACCGAACATTACGGAGAGCCGAATATCGGCCGCCACGCGCTTCAGATCGAGATCAACCGTGGGCTCTACATGAACGAGAGCAACCTCGCGGTGACGCAGGGGTTCGCGGATCTGGTCTGGACGCTACGCGAGGTGGTGAAGGCGGTGGCCGAGGAAATGGACAGCCTGACACTCCGCAGGATCGCCGCCGAATAGACGGGATGGGTTCTGCCGCGCGTATCGCGCGAGCAGACGTCCCAAATTACAAACCGCCAAATCACAAACCGATTTCCCAAGAAAAAAGGCCGCTCCGAAGAGCGGCCCGAAGTCTAGGGAGGAAACGCCCAAGAAGGGCTACGGGACCGCGACGCCATCGCGATCTCGCAATGCACAAAGTACAGTGCGCCGCACAAAGCGCAAGAGTGTTTCGCCGCCGAAAGTCTGCACTCGGTGCATGCCATGCCCGCGTCGCACGCACCGTACGGCGCAGCTTGCAGGTCTTGGCTAGACAGTCCCGGTTTGTGCCTACCCCCCCTGAGCCTTCTTTCAATGGTCCTTCAGCAGCCGGGCGATCTCGGCCTTGAGCGGCTCGGCGAGTTCCTTGCGCTGCAGCGCGTAGGCGATGTTCGCCGTGAGGAAGCCGAGCTTGGAACCGGTATCGTAGGTCCGGCCCTCGTAATGCATGCCGAAGAAGGATTGCTTCTCGGCCAGCCTGATCATTGCGTCGGTCAGCTGGATCTCGCCGCCGGCACCCTTCTCGCCCTTCTCCAGGATCGAGAAGATCTCCGGCTGCAGGATGTAGCGCCCGGAGATGATGAAGTTCGATGGCGCGGTGCCCTGTTTGGGCTTCTCGACCATGCCGTTGATCTCGAAGGTCTGCCCATAGGTCTCACCGACGCCGACGATACCGTATTGATGCGTCTCCTCCGGCTTGACCTCCTCCACGGCGATGACGTTGCCGCCATGGCGCTCATAGGCGGAAAGCATTTGCTGCATGCAGCCCTTGCTCAGCATGTCGGGGAGCAGCACGGCGAAGGGCTCGTCGCCGACGATCTCGCGGGCACACCAGACCGCATGGCCGAGGCCGAGAGGAGCCTGCTGGCGGGTGAAGCTCGTTTGCCCGGCAGCCGGAAGATCCCGCTTCAACTCCTCGTAGATCGCCTCCTTGCCGCGCTCCTGCAGCATGCGGTCGAGTTCGAAGGCGATGTCGAAATGATCTTCGATCACGGCCTTGCCGCGGCCGGTCACGAAAATGAAATGCTCGATCCCGGCCTCGCGAGCCTCGTCGACCACATGCTGGACGACCGGCCGGTCGACCACGGTGAGCATTTCCTTCGGGACGGCCTTGGTGGCGGGCAGGAAGCGGGTACCCAACCCTGCGACAGGCAGGACGGCTTTACGAATCGGTTTCATCAAGCGGGACCCGGTCTCTTAAAATGCGGTGGGAACAACCCGGAGGCGGGGGACGATAGCACGTTGTCGTGATGGAGCGAGCAAGAACAAAACCATTTCCACGCCCGACTCAGCCTAAAGCGCCGCATGATCACACGGAGGGTTTGAGGTATATCTTCCGCGACGTGCGCGGGAATGGAAGTGGGGCCATGGCGATTCTGGTGACGGGCGGCGCGGGATATATCGGCAGCCACATGGTGCTGGCGTTGCTGGATGCCGGCCAAAAGGACATCGTCGTCATCGATGATTTGTCCACCGGCTTCGACTGGGTGCTTCCCCCCGACGTGACGCTGGTGGTGGGCGATGTGGCCGATCAGGCCCTGGTGAAACGGGTCATCGCCGAACACGGAATCGATGTGCTGGCGCATTTCGCCGCTAAGATCGTGGTGCCGGATTCGGTGGCCGACCCGCTCGGCTACTATCTGGCCAACACGGTCAAGACCCGGGCGCTCATCGAGGCTGCGGTGCATGGCGGGGTGAAGCACGTCATCTTCTCTTCCACCGCCGCAATCTACGGCGAGCCCGAAATCGTCCCGGTGCCGGAGGACCTCGTGGCCGCGCCGATCAACCCCTACGGCCGCTCGAAACTCATGAGCGAGTGGATGATCGACGACGCGGCCAAGGCCCACGGCTTCAGCTACGTCATCCTGCGTTACTTCAATGTCGCGGGTGCCGATCCGCGCGGACGCAGCGGCCAATCTTCAAGCGAAGCCACCCATCTCATCAAAGTCGCCACTCAGGCGGCGCTGGGCCGGCGCAGTCATCTGAGCGTGTTCGGTACGGATTACCCCACCCGCGACGGCTCGTGCCTCCGCGATTACATCCAGGTTTCCGATCTCGCCGATGCCCATTGCGTCGCCATCGATCATCTACGTTCGGGTGGCGCGAGCAAAACTCTCAATTGCGGCTACGGGCGTGGTTACTCGGTCCTCGAGGTGATCGAGGTGGTCAAGCGCATTTCGGGCCGCGATTTCGAAGTAAGACTGTCGCCGCGCAGGCCCGGCGATCCGGCGCAGATCGTGGCGAAGGCCGACCGGATCCGCGCTGAATTGGGCTGGCAGCCACGTTACGACGACCTCGACGGGATCGTGGCCCAGGCCCTTGCCTGGGAAGAGACCCTGGCTCGGCGCAACCGCCTATGAAGACGGCCCTCCGCGCCGCCATCGCCCTCTGCGCATTTCTTGCAGCGGAGAGTAGGGCCCAGGATTCTACTCGGCCGGCACCGCCTGCCAAACCGGAGGCGGCGGCAAACGCTTCGTTTCGCAGCTTCGTCGATGCCCTGCGGCCCGATGCCGAGGCGCGCGGGGTCAGTGCTGCGACCTTCGACGCGGCGTTTCGCGGCGTGTCTTCGCCCGATCCCGGCATCCTCGCCAAAACCACCGCTCAAGGGGAGTTCGGACGCCCCGTCTGGGACTACCTCGTCGGCGCGGTCTCGACCGGGCGGATCGCACGGGGTCGCTCACAAGCGGCCCGTCTGTCCACCACGCTGGCGGCGATCGAAGCCCGGACGGGCGTCCCGCGCTGGATCGTCCTCGCCTTCTGGGGAGTCGAGTCGGATTTCGGAGCGAGCGGCGGGACCGTTCCGACCATCCGTGCCCTCGCGACCCTGGCGCAGGCGCGCTTTCGCGGCACGCTGTTTCGGAACGAGCTCCTCGACGCATTAACGATTCTGCAGCGCGGCGACATCGCCCCCGAGGCGATGAAGGGATCCTGGGCCGGCGCCATGGGCCAGACCCAGTTCCTCCCATCGACCTTCCTCAAACACGCGGTGGATTTCGATGGGGACGGTCACCGCGACATCTGGCGTTCGGAGCCGGATGCCCTGGCCTCCATCGCCGGCTATCTCCAGTCTCTCGGCTGGAACCGCGACCTGTCCTGGGGCTATGCCGTGACGCTTCCAGGCGGATTCGACCTGACGAAGTATCGGGCGGACCTGTCGGACTTCGCCAGACGGGGCGTCCGTAGGATCGATGGCGAGGCGCTGCCGGGATCGGGTGCGGCCAGCCTGTTCCTGCCCGGCGGCTCGGGCGGCCCGGTCTTCCTGATCACCGACAATTTCGAGGTGATCCGGGGCTACAACACCTCGGATTCCTATGCGCTCGCCGTTGGCCATCTCGCCGACCGTCTTGCCGGCGGGCCGCCACTGGCGGCACCTTGGCCGACCGGCGCGCCACGCCTCGACAAAGCGGGCCTGCAGGCCCTGCAGAAAGCCCTGACGACCCGAAACCTCTATGCCGGCGATGCGGATGGCCGCGCCGGGCCAAAGATGCGGGAGGCGGTCCGCCAATATCAGATCAAGGAAGGTCTGGTGGCCGACGGCTACGCCACGCCCAGCCTTCTGGAGCACATCACGGCGCGCCCCTGAGGCTTCGCCTCGTGAGGCGGATTTAGACGCGGGGCCGATCGTCCGATAGGATGGCACGGTCTCGTCCTTCGACGATCAGCAGGCAGGTCGCAGCGTGGCACCAAGGACAGTCAAGAACGTAGCGTACGGGGTGGCCGTTGCGGGACAGGTGAAGGACGCTCTTCTCCGTGTCTGCCTCCTCACCTTGTTCGCGACGCCCCTGCTCTTCGCCTCTGGCCCGTTCGCCGCGGCGCAATGGGGCGATTCCTACGATACCCCTCGCGGCGATTCCTACTACGCGCCGCGCCGCCGGCCGCGCGAGGAGGGGGATTACGGTGGCCGCCAAGCCAACCGGCGCTACGCCCCTCCCCCACAAGAGGCGCCGCGTCAGTTCTACTGGCCCTGGGAAGATCGTCCGCAGCAGGTACAACCGACCCCGGCCCCGGTGCCATCGGCCCGACCCACCCGGCCGCGGCCACCGACGATCGGGGAGAGCCAGCGCTCCTATACGAGGCGGCCGCGTCCGGCCCCCGTGGTCGCCCAGCCGAAACCGGTCCAGCCCAAGGCGGAGCCGTCGATCCGCATCGCGGTCTTCGGCGATTCGCTGGCGAACTCTCTCGGCCGTGGCCTCGATGACGTGTTCGAGGACAATGCCGACGTGGCGATCCTCGACCGTTCGAAGGCCGATAGCGGTCTCGTCCGGAAAGACGTGGTCGACTGGCCTAAGGCGGCGGAGGATTTTCTGAAAACCAGCCCGAAAGTCGCCTACGCGGTCGTGATGCTCGGCGCCAACGACCGCCAGCCGATACGGGAGGGAACCGAGACCGTGGAACCGGGAACGGAACGCTGGCGCGAGATCTACCGCGACCGCGTCGATGCCCTGGCCAAGGTCTTCGCCGCCCAAAAGATTCCCTTCATCTGGGTCGGCGCGCCGCCGATGCGCAGCGAGCCGCTGACGAAGGACATCGCCACCATCAACGACCTCATCCGCGACCGCGTGGCGAAGGCGGGAGGGACTTATGTCGACATCTGGCCGGGCTTCGTCGACGATCGTAACCGCTTCACCATGACGGGGCCCGACCTGGAGGGGCAGGAGGCCAAGCTGCGGACGTCGGACGGCGTGCATTTCACCAAGGCAGGCTCCCGCAAGGTCGCGCATTTCGCCGATGTCGAACTCAAGCGTCTCATGGGCACGAACCCCACGGAGGCGCCGACGGTGGCGCCCGTAGCGACGGTTCCGGGTCCCCTCCTGGATGGTGAGGCCCCGAAGCTCGATGACACCGCGGCGATCGATCGCCAGATCACCTCGATGCTGCCAAGCCTGCCGGAGCCCCCGGGCATCCCCGCCTTGCCGGTGAAGCCCGCGTTCGGCCCGGTCATTCCCCTCGGCCGCGCCGAAGTGACCCCCGGCGGCACGCTCATCAGCGGACGGCAGCGCGATGGCGACGCATCGGGGAACGTGGAGCGGGTGCTTCAGCGCGGCTCGGCGCCGATGCCACAGCCGGGCCGGGCCGACGATTTCAAATGGCCGCCGGGCTGATCCCGGCACGTCTGCGCCGGGTAGCGCGAAGAGATCCGGTGCCGGGGCTCGGCATGGAGCCGGCCCCGGACCTTGGGTTTCAGCGCGGCAGGACGCTCGATCCCATCAGGGCTTCGTCGATCGAGCGTGCCGCTTGGCGGCCTTCGCGGATTGCCCAGACCACGAGGGACTGCCCACGGCGCATGTCACCGGCGGCATAGATCTTCTCGTTGGACGTCCGGTAATCGAGTTCGTTGGCGGTGACGTTGCCGCGCTTGTCCATGACGACGCCGGATTCCTCGAGTAGGCCCTTGCGAACCGAACCGGCGAAACCGATGGCGAGGAACACCAGATCGGCCGGCAGGGTGAACTCACCGCCGGGGATGGGCTGACGCTTCTCATCCACGCGGGTGCAGACCACGCCGGTGAGCTTGCCCTTCTTGTTGCCTTCCAAGCGCAGGGTGGCGGCCTGGAACTCGCGCTCGGCGCCTTCGGCCTGGCTCGAAGAGGTCCGCATCTTGGTCGGCCAGTAGGGCCAGACCGAGAGCTTGTCCTCGCGCTCGGGCGGACGCGGCCGGATGTCGAGCTGCGTCACCGAGAGTGCGCCCTGGCGGAAGGACGTGCCGACGCAATCCGACGCCGTATCGCCGCCACCGATCACGACGACGTTCTTGGCGGTGGCGAGGATCGGCAATTCGCCGTTGCCCGGCATCGGCTCGGCACCCACCCTGCGGTTCGACTGGACGAGGAACGGCATCGCGTAATGCACGCCGGCGAGTTCCTGGCCGGGGAGCTGCGGGTTGCGCGGATCTTCGGCGCCGCCGGCGAAGAGCACCGCGTCGAACTCGGCGGTGAGCTCGTCGAGCGGCTTCGTTACGCCGACATTGACGCCGTAATGGAAGGTCACGCCCTCCGCTTCCATCTGCTTCACGCGCCGGTCGATATGGCGCTTCTCCATCTTGAAGTCGGGGATGCCGTAGCGCAGCAGACCACCGGCCTTCGGCTCACGCTCGAAGACATGGACGTCGTGGCCGACGCGCGCCAACTGCTGCGCAGCGGCCATGCCGGCCGGTCCCGAGCCGATGACGGCGACCTTCTTGCCGGTGCGGGACGCAGGAATTTCCGGCTTCACCCAACCGTTGTTCCAGGCGCGGTCGGCAATGGCCTGCTCGATCGTCTTGATCGCGACGGGCTGGTTCTCGAGATTGAGGGTGCAGGCCTCCTCGCACGGCGCGGGACAGACGCGACCGGTGAATTCCGGGAAATTGTTGGTGGAGTGGAGGTTGCGCGCGGCCTCCTCCCAATCCGACTGGAAGACGAGCTCGTTCCAGTCCGGGATCTGGTTATGCACGGGGCAGCCGGTCGGCCCATGGCAGAACGGGATTCCGCAATCCATGCAGCGCGCGGCCTGCTTCTTCAGGTCGTGCTCGTCGAGGGGCAGCGTGAACTCGCGGAAGTGCCGCACGCGGTCCGCTGCGAGCTGGTACTTCTGCTCCTGCCGGTCGAACTCGAGGAAACCCGTGATCTTGCCCATCGTGATCGTCTTTCGCGAGTCTGTCTGATCCGTCGAGCGGCGGTTGACCGGCCCGGTCCGCCTCAGCTCGTCATCCCTGTTGTGCCGCCCGGTGCCGCCGACTAACCCGTCTTCAGCCTGTGGTCGGCGCGCTCGAAAACATTCGTGCAACGGGTGAGCCACGCCCTTATCGACGGTCTCGCCGCGAGGTCGAATCCGCCCTCATCGGCCCATTGCGTATAGGCGAAGAGCGACACGTCCGCGACGCTGAGCTCTTCTCCAACCAGCCACTCGACACCGCCGAGATGGCGCTCCATCACGTCCAAAGCCGCCTCGCCGCGTGCCACACGGGCCGGATCGCGCGCCTCCTTCGGCTTGCCGAGGTAGCGCATCTCGAACCGGCAGACCGCGATGGCGGGCTCGTGGCTGTACTGTTCCCAGAACAGCCACTCGTCCATCTTCGCCGCGAGGAACGCGTCACACGGGATCAACGCGCTCCCGCGGGAAAGATAGCGGATGATCGCGTTCGATTGGGCCAGACACCGGCCGTCCTCGAATTCGACCCCCGGCACCTGCCCCGCCGGAAAGCGGGACAGGTAGTCGGGTGTTCGGCTTTCGCCCTTCAGAATGTCGATCGGCACCCAGCGATAGGAAAGGCGGAGGTAATCGGCGACGATCTTGACCTTGAGACAATTGCCCGAGACGAGATCACCGTAGATCCGCATACCGGCCTCACTCAGCCGCCACCGGCATCCGCGCCATCTCCATTTCGCGCAGGGCGCGGCGGTATTCCACCGGCATCACCTTCACGAACTTGGTGCGGTAACCCGCCCAATCATCGAGGATCGCCTTGGCACGCGGGGACCCCGTGTACTTCAGGTGATTGGTGATGAGCTGGCTCAGCCGCTCCTCGTCGTGCCCGGACATGTCGGCCAGGATATCGACGCGGCCCTTGGTCTCGAGGTCGCCATCCTGGTGGAAGCGACGCATGACGTCGTCCTCCTCCTCGATGGGCTCCAGATCGACCATCGAGAGATTGCAGCGCGCGGCGAAGGAGCCGTCCGCATCCAGCACGTAGGCGATGCCGCCCGACATGCCGGCCGCGAAGTTACGCCCGGTTTCGCCGATGGACACCACGACGCCGCCGGTCATGTACTCGCAGCCATGGTCGCCCATGCCTTCGACCACCGTGATGGCGCCGGAATTCCGTACGGCGAAGCGTTCGCCGGCCGAACCGCGAATGTAGCATTCGCCCGCGATGGCCCCGTAGAGCACCGTGTTGCCGGCCATGATCGTCCGCCCGGCGGGTGACCGCAACGCGTCGCTCGGCCGGATGATCAGCTTACCACCCGAGAGCCCCTTGCCGACGTAATCGTTGGCATGACCCGTCAGAACCACGGTGATACCGGCGGCCAGCCAAGCTCCGAAGCTCTGGCCGGCGGTGCCGGACAGGTTCACCGTGATGGTGTCGTCGGGCAATCCCTCATGGCCGTAGCGCTTGGCGACGACGCCCGAGAGCATCGCCCCAGCCGTGCGGTCCGAGTTCCGGATCACCTCGTTGAGCACCACCGGCTCGGCGGTCTCGATGGCCGCCTTGGCGCCCTCGATCAGGCGGCGGTCGAGTACCGTGTCGATCGGGTGCTTCTGCTTCTCCGTATGGCGGATCGCCACGTCGGGGCCGACATCGGGACGGTGGAAGAGCTTCGAGAAATCGAGGCCCCGCGCCTTCCAGTGGTTGATGACCTCCAGTGTGTCGAGGAAGTCGGCGCGACCGATGAGGTCTTCGAGCTTGGTGTAGCCCATCTCCGCCATCAGCTCGCGCAACTCTTCCGCCACGAAGAAGAAGTAGTTCACCACGTGCTCCGGCGTGCCCTTGAAGCGCTTGCGCAGGACGGGGTCCTGCGTCGCCACGCCCACCGGACAGGTGTTCAGGTGGCACTTGCGCATCATGATGCAGCCGGCCGCGATGAGCGGCGCGGTGGAGAAGCCGAACTGGTCGGCGCCGAGCAGAGCCGCGACGAGCACGTCCCGGCCCGTGCGGATGCCGCCATCGGCCTGAAGCACGACACGACCGCGCAGGTGGCTGAGCACCAGGGTCTGCTGGGTCTCGGCGAGACCCGTCTCCCATGGCCCGCCCGCGTGCTTGATGGAGGTCAGCGGCGCCGCGCCGGTGCCGCCGTCGAAGCCCGAGATGGTGATGTGGTCGGCGCGCGCCTTGGCGACGCCGGTGGCGACCGTGCCGACACCGACCTCGGAGACGAGCTTCACCGACACATCGGCGGCCGGATTGACGTTCTTCAGGTCGAAGATCAGCTGGGCGAGATCCTCGATCGAGTAGATGTCGTGATGCGGCGGCGGCGAGATCAGGCCGACGCCGGGGGTGGCGTAGCGGACCTTGGCGATCTTGGCGTCGACCTTGTGGCCGGGCAGCTGACCACCCTCGCCGGGCTTGGCGCCCTGCGAGACCTTGATCTGCATCATGTCGGCATTGACGAGATATTCCGTCGTCACGCCGAAGCGACCGGAGGCCACCTGCTTGATCGCCGAGCGGCGCGAACGGCCGTCGGCCATCGGCTTGAACCGCTCGACCTCCTCGCCGCCCTCACCGGAATTCGAACGGCCGCCGAACGAGTTCACCGCGATAGCGAGGGTCTCGTGGGCTTCCTTCGAGATGGAGCCGTAGGACATCGCGCCCGTGGCGAAGCGCTTGACGATGTCCACGGCCGGCTCGACCTCGGAAATGTCGACGGGCGCCCGGCCGAGCTCGGCCGCCTGCTTGATGCGGAAGAGGCCGCGGATGGTCTTGAGGTGGTTCTCCTGCTCGTTCACGAGCCGGGCATATTCACGGTAGCGCTCGGGCAGGCCGAGACGCACCGCGTGCTGCAGGGTGGCCACCGAATCCGGTGTCCAGGTATGGCTCTCACCGCGCAGGCGGTAGGCATATTCGCCGCCGACATCGAGGGCGTGACGGAACACCGGAGCGTCGCCGAACGCGTCGGCATGGCGACGGGCAGTCTCCTCGGCGACCTCGGCCATGCCGATGCCTTCGATCGTGGTCTTCGTGCCGAAGAAGTCACGGGCGACGAAGGACGAGTTCAGGCCGATCGCGTCGAAGATCTGCGCGCCGCAATAGGATTGGTAGGTCGAGATGCCCATCTTGGACATGACCTTGAGCAGACCCTTATCGATCGACTTGATGTAGCGATAGACGATCTCGTCGTCGGTGAGATCCGGCGGGAACTCGTCCTTCATCGCGATCACCGTCTCGAAGGCGAGATAGGGGTTGATCGCCTCGGCGCCGTAGCCCGCGAGACAGGCGAAGTGATGCACCTCGCGCGGCTCGCCGGACTCGACCACGAGACCGACGGAGGTCCGAAGTCCCTTGCGGATCAGGTAGTTATGCACCGCCGCCGTGGCCAGCAGGGCCGGGATCGCGATACGGTCCGGCCCGACACCGCGGTCGGTCAGGATGATGATGTTGTAGCCGCCGCGCACCGCCGCCTCGGCCCGGTCGCATAGCCGGTCGACCGCGCCTTCCATGGCGACGGCGCCGGACTCGGCCGGGAAGGTCATGTCGAGGGTCTTGGTGTCGAAACGGTCCTCGAAATGGGAGATCGAGCGGATCTTCTCGAGGTCCCCGTTGGTCAGGATCGGCTGACGGACCTCAAGGCGCTTCTTGCGGGAAGCCCCCTCCATGTCGAGCAGGTTCGGGCGCGGCCCGATGAACGAGACGAGGCTCATCACGGCCTCCTCGCGGATCGGGTCGATCGCCGGATTGGTGACCTGCGCGAAGTTCTGCTTGAAATAGGTGTAGAGGGGCTTGGGCTTATCGGAGAGGGCCGAGAGCGGCGTGTCGGTTCCCATGGAGCCGACCGCCTCCTGGCCGGTGACGGCCATGGGGGCCATCAGCAGCTTGAGGTCTTCCTGGCTGTAGCCGAACGCCTGCTGCCGATCGAGCAGCGACACGTCGGAGCGCGAGGCGCGCGGGATGACGGGCTTCAGGTCCTCCAGAACGATCTGGGTGTTCTTGACCCATTGTGCGTAGGGATTGGCCGCGGCGAGCTCGCTCTTGATCTCCTCGTCGGAGATGATGCGACCCTTCTTCAGGTCGATGAGCAGCATGCGGCCGGGCTGCAGGCGCCAGGATTCGACGATGCTCTCGTCCGGGATCGGCAGAACGCCCATCTCGGAGGCCAACACGACGAGGCCGTCTTCCGTAACGATGTAGCGGGCGGGGCGCAGGCCGTTGCGGTCGAGGGTCGCACCGATCTGGCGGCCATCGGTGAAACAGACGGCTGCGGGGCCGTCCCACGGCTCCATCAGGGCGGCGTGATACTCGTAGAACGCCTTGCGCTCCTCGCTCATGAGCGGATTGCCGGCCCAGGCCTCCGGGATCAGCATCATCATGGCATGGGCGAGCGAGTAGCCGCCCTGCACGAGGAATTCGAGGGCGTTGTCGAAACAGGCCGTGTCGGACTGGCCCTCATAGGAGATCGGCCAGAGCTTCGAGATGTCGTTGCCGAACAGATCCGAATCGACGCTGGCCTGGCGCGCCGCCATCCAGTTCACGTTGCCGCGCAGGGTGTTGATCTCGCCGTTATGGGCGACCATCCGGTAGGGGTGCGACAGCTGCCAGGTCGGAAAGGTGTTGGTGGCGAAACGCTGGTGCACGAGGGCGAGGCCCGAGACGTAGCGCTCGTCCTGCAGGTCCTTGAAGTAATGGCCGAGCTGCGTGACCAGAACCATGCCCTTGTAGACGATGGTCCGGGTCGAGACGGAGACCGGGTAATAGGCCTTCACGCGCGGATCGTTGAGGCCGTAGACCTTGTTCGAGATGACCTTGCGCGCGATGAACAGACGGCGCTCGAAAGCGTCCTCGTCCGTGATCGCGGCCGGGCGGCCGATGAAGACCTGCTTGTGGTGCGGCTCCGTCTCCTTGACGCGCACACCGAGGTCGCTTGAATCCACCGGCACGTCGCGCCAGCCGAGGAAGGGGAGCCCTTCGTCCTGGAGGGACTTCTCGACGATCTCCTCGACGATGCGGCGGCCTTCCTCGTCCTTCGGCATGAAGAACTGGCCGACACCGTAATGGCCGGGCTCGGGCAAAGCGATGCCGAGGCCCTCGCACTCTTCCTTCAGGAGGAAATGCGGGATGTGGGTGAGGATGCCGCAGCCGTCGCCCATCTTGGGATCGGCGCCGACGGCGCCGCGATGGTCGATATTCTCGAGGATGAGCAGGCCCTGAGCCACGATGGCATGGGTCCGCCGGTCATGCATGTCCGCGACGAAGCCGACACCGCAGGCATCGCCCTCGCGGGCCGGATCGTAAAGACCCTGCTTATGCGGCAGGGCGGAATCGCGAACGACGAGCGGCGCGACGCCGTCCCGCGTGGCGGGGATCGGGTTCTGGACGATCCCGGCAACCTCAGATGCGGCCATGCTCATAACCCCTCAGCCTCATTCGTCCGTGCCCGCATGCGAGCATGTTTCATGCCCGAATGCCATCCGGCACTCAGGCCCCTACCTCGACGCGGTCGGATTCGTGCAGGATCTTCGGTAAGGAAGCGCCCGCACTCCGCGGGCTCAACGACGGCTTGAATTCAAGCCGTGCGGGCCCGGATCGCCGTAATGGCGACCGGCTTGGAATCTCGTTTTTTCGTGAGATTCGACACCCGCTCGAGACCTTCCGCGTTCCTCGACGGCAATTGTCCTCGGAGACGAATCGCCGCCGGAACACCCTGCCAAAAATGGGACAGCCGTACTGTCCTAATTACGGAAGGTGACAGATTTTAAACGCTCCAGCAAGAGGCTCACGCGCGTGATGGACAGGTTTGATGTGCGCTGCGACCATGCATACATTTTGAGGTCAACAACACGGGCCGATGCTGACAGCGGGATCGGTGACAGGGCCGGGAAACCGACGGATACCGATCGCCCGCGACTTGCCGCGCTTCACCCGCATTCCCGCCCCAATCAGGCGTTCTACAGGGCTCGCCAAGCACAAGCGGCATGCGGGGTGATGGACCGCACGGAGACCTCCATAGACCTGCGTCAACAGTAGGCTACGGAACGAACGACCAAGCAAGACGAGGCACCATGGAATCGAGCCGCAGGGCGCCTGTGCGCTCCCATAAGTTCAGCCGGTCTCAGATCGGCCTGACCATGCTGGCGGGGTTCATCTCCCTGTCGGCCCTCGGGACTGTCACCGCTCAAGCGCAATACGGTTACGAGCCCGACCTTATCCTTCCCCCTCGCGCCGTCGTCTGGCGCCTGAACGACCGCGGCTTCACCGAGGTGACGCGGCCGCGATTCGACGGCCGTGCCTATATCGTCGAAGCAACGGGCCCCTATGGCGACAGGGTGCGGCTCTTCGTGGATGCACGGGACGGCGCGGTCCTCGACCGCCAGCGTCTCGGTGCACCGTTGCCGCCTGCACCGATTCCCGTCGCCCGTCCGGCGGCGCCCGGCTATGGCTGGACCGAGGCGGACGAGCAGCCCCGTCAACCGATGCGCGAGGCGGCACGGCCTGTTCCCCCCGGTAGGATCCCAAACGGAGATGGTGTGAGCCGGCAGCCGCGATTCGACGTGGCGGCGCGCCCAGACGCGCCTGCCCGCGCGGAACCCGCCGATCGCAACCCGTTGGGTCTCAACCCCGATGCCCGCACCGGCGACGCGAGACGCCCGTTAGAACCGGCGCCTGCCCGCAAAGTCACCAGGTTGGCCCCGCCGGCGAAGCCGGCAGCGCCCCGGCTCGCTCCGGAAGCCCCCTCCCCGGCCGCGACGGACGCAACGTCCGATGCCCGGACCAGCACGCCTCCGGTTGCCGCCATCGAGCAGCCGAAGGTCGAACCCTCGACACCCGCCGCGAATCAGCCCCGCCGAGACGCCGCGCAGGCTCCCTCGCCCAAGGCTCAGGCGTGGAGCGATCCACCTGCGGACAGGAAAGCCGTTCGGGTCATCGGTGGCGCAACGGTCGTACCGGGATCGACCGACAAGGATCAGCAAGGCGGCCGTTCGGCCGAGTAGCCGACGTCATCATCGCCTACCGAGACGAACAAAGGCGTCGAGCGACGAAGGCTCGGCGCCTTTTTCTTGAACACGCTCGCGGCCAATCAGCCAGCATCGCTCGCGCCGGCGCCCTGTAAATGGGGGTCGTTCGTGGCCGCCCGGACGGGGCTGTCGCTCTGGCTCGGCGAAGTCGTGATCGCCTTCAACGCCAGCGGGTCGAGGTTGCTTCCCTCGGTCGGGCCATAGGCTTCGAGGGCACGGCGCATCTTCGGCGTCCAGAACGCCACGATGTGCTTGTGGATACCCGCCACGGCTTCGTCATCCGGATAGGATCTGAAGAAGCCGGCGATCTGGTTCGCCATGCGGACGAGCTTGTCGTTGGTGGTCAGGGCGCTCATGGGACTGGCTCTGTCGACGGGTGAAGGATTGGCCGCGCGCGACTTAGCGTTCGGCGGCAAGACGAAGACGTTCACGGCCGGAAAAGACCGTGAGGGTGTCCGACCGGGCGATGGCGCAGAGCGTGATGTCGTGCAGTCGCGCCCGGTCGATGGCGAGGGAGGTCGGGGCGGAGATCGCCACCAGAACGGCAGCGCCGAAGGTCGCAGTCTTCTCCACCATCTCGAACGAGCAGCGGCTGGTGATGACGACGAAGCCATCGTTGGGATCGGTCCCGGCCCGCATCAGCGCACCGATCAGCTTGTCGAGGCCGTTATGGCGCCCGACATCCTCGCGGACGGCGAGAAGATTGCCGTTCCGATCCGCCCAGGCCGCGGCATGGACGGCGCGGGTCGTGTGGTTGAGAACCTGCGCATCGCCCATTCCGAGCAGGGCGCGCTGGATCGATTCGATCCCGACTACCTGCATCGCATGAGCACGCGGCTCAGCCTTCGGCAGGGCCGCGAGATCGTCGATGCCGCAGACGCCGCATCCGGTGCGACCGCTGATGGCGCGTTTCCGGGCAAGATGCTCGCGCAACCGCCCCGGAGCGAGATCCACGACGAGGCGCAATCCCCCGTCTCCGTCCTCGACCCGAACCGACCTGATCTCGTCTGCGGACTCGACGATCCCCTCAGTGAGGCTGAACCCGTAGGCGAAATCCTCGAGGTCGGACGGGGTCGTCATCATGACCGCGTAGGGCACGCTGCCATAGACGAGGTTGACGGGCATCTCGACGGCTAGATCGCGATGCCCTTCGCGGGCCGTGGGATCGTCGTAGGCCACGACCAGGGTCGGGACACGCCGGCTCGTCGGAGCCGGCGCGTCGATGTCGTTCAGATCGTTCCGTTCACTCGGCAGCATTCAATTGCGTCGCGATTCTCGTGAGCGAGAAGTCCTCCTCGAAGAACTTCGCCTGCCAATCCGACGGACGGTTCGTCCGCCGCACCTGTACCGCCGTCACCTTATACTCGGGGCAGTTGGTGGCCCAGTCCGAGTAGTCGGTGGTGATGACATTGGCACCGGTCTTGGCATGGTGGAACGTGGTGTAGACCACGCCCGGCTGCATCCGCTCGGAGACGATCGCCTTCAGGGCGATGTCGCCGGAGCGGCTCTCGAGAGCCACGAGATCGCCGTCGAGAATGCCGCGAACCTCGGCATCGAACGGGTGGATCTCCAGCACGTCCTCCTCGTGCCAGCGCGAGTTCTCCGTGCGGCGCGTCTGTGCGCCGACATTGTACTGCGACAGGATGCGGCCGGTGGTGAGGATGAGCGGGAAGCGCGGTCCGGTGCGCTCCTCGGTCGCCACGTACTCCGTGATCATGAACTTGCCGAGGCCGCGCACGAACCGGTCCACGTGCATCATGGGCGTACCGTTGGGAGCGGCGTCGTTGCACGGCCACTGGATCGAGCCGAGTTCGTCGATCTTGGCGAAGCTCACGCCCTTGAAGCTCGGGGTGAGCGAGGCGATCTCGTCCATGATCTCGCTCGGATGCGAGTAGTTCATCGGATAGCCGAGGGCGTTCGAGAGCAGCATCGTACCCTCCCAATCACCGACGCCCGAGAGCGGCGGCATCACCTTGCGGACGCGGGAGATGCGACGCTCGGCATTGGTGAAGGTACCGTCCTTCTCGAGGAACGACGCGCCCGGCAGGAAGACATGGGCGTATTTCGCCGTCTCGTTCAGGAAGATGTCCTGGACGACGATGCATTCCATCGCCATCAGGCCCGCGGTGACGTGGTGCGTGTCGGGGTCGGACTGGGCGATGTCCTCGCCCTGGATGTACATGCCCTTGAAGGCGCCATCGACGGCCTCGTCGAGCATGTTGGTGATGCGCAGGCCCGGATCCTTGTCGAGGGAAACGCCCCAGAGCGATTCGAAGGTCTCGCGGGTGGCGTCGTCCGACACGTGGCGGTAGCCCGGCAGTTCGTGCGGGAACGAGCCCATGTCGCACGAGCCCTGGACGTTGTTCTGTCCGCGCAGCGGGTTCACGCCGGCGCCCAGCATGCCGATATTGCCGGTGGCCATGGCGATGTTGGCCATGCCCATGACCATGGTCGAGCCCTGGCTGTGCTCGGTGACGCCCAGACCGTAATAGATGCCCGCGGCCCCGCCGGTGGCGTAGAGGCGGGCGGCGCCACGGATATCCTCGGGGTTCACGCCGATCTTGTCGGCCTGAGCCTCGGGCGAATGACGCTCCTCGGCGATGAACCGGGCCCAGGATTCGAAGTCGCCGAGATCGCAGCGCTCGCGGACATAGGCCTCGTCGATCAGCCCTTCCGTGACGATGACATGCGCCATCGCGTTGATGAAGGCGACGTTTGAGCCTGGCTTCAGCGGCAGGTGGTAATCGGCCTCGATATGGGGCGACTTCACCAAGTCGATCCTGCGCGGATCGGCGACGATGAGCTTGGCGCCCTCACGCAGGCGCTTCTTCATCCGAGAGCCGAAGACTGGGTGACCGTCGGTCGGGTTCGCACCGATGACGAGGATCACGTCGGAATGCGCCACCGAGGCGAAATCCTGCGTGCCGGCCGAGGTGCCGAGCGTCGACATCAGGCCATAGCCGGTGGGTGAATGGCAGACGCGGGCGCAGGTATCGACGTTGTTGTTGCCGAAGGCAGCGCGAACGAGCTTCTGGACGAGGTAGGCTTCCTCGTTGGTGCAGCGCGACGAGGTGATGCCGCCCACTGAATCCTTGCCGTACTGGGCCTGGATTCGCTTGAACTCGGAAGCGGCGCGATCGATCGCGACCTCCCACGACACTTCCTGCCAGGGGTCCGTGATCTTGTCGCGGATCATCGGCTTGGTGATGCGGTCCTTGTGGGTGGCGTAGCCGTAGGCAAAACGGCCCTTGACGCAGGAATGGCCGTCATTGGCCTTGCCGCCCTTGTAGGGGACCATGCGGACGATGCGGGTGCCCTGCATCTCGGCCTTGAACGAGCAGCCGACGCCGCAATAAGCACAGGTGGTGATCTCGGAATGGTCCGGCTGGCCATGCTCGATGATCGACTTTTCCTGAAGCGTCGCCGTCGGGCAGGCCTGAACGCAGGCGCCACAGGAGACGCATTCGGAGTTGAAGAAGTCGGTGGGGCCGGCAGCCACGCGGCTGTCGAAGCCACGGCCCGAAATCGTGAGCGCGAAGGTGCCCTGCGTCTCTTCGCAAGCGCGGACGCAGCGATTGCAGACGATGCACTTCGACGGATCGTAGGTGAAATACGGGTTGGACGTATCCTTGGCCAGGTACTGGTCCGAAGACGGCTTGACGTGGTTGGCGCCGTCATAGCCGTAGCGCACGTCGCGCAAGCCGACCGCGCCTGCCATGTCCTGCAATTCGCAATCGCCGTTGGCAGCACAGGTCAGGCAGTCGAGCGGGTGATCGGAGATGTAGAGCTCCATCACGCCTTTGCGGAGCTTGGCGAGCTTGTCCGTCTGGGTCGAGACCACCATGCCGTTCTCGGCCGGGGTGGTGCAGGAGGCGGGCGTGCCGCGCCGCCCCTCGATCTCCACGAGGCAGAGACGGCAGGAGCCGAAGGCTTCCAGCGAATCGGTGGCGCAGAGCTTGGGGATCTGCGTGCCGGCATGCATCGCCGCCGCCATCACCGACGTGCCGGCGGGAACGGTGACGCTCATGCCGTCGATGGTGAGGGTGACGGTCTGCTCGTTCACCCGGATCGGGGTGCCGTAATCGATCTCTTTGATGAGGGCCATGGGTCGCGCCTCCTTATTCAGCGGCCACGGACATCGGTCCGCGCTGCTGGAAATCCTCGGGGAAATGGGTGATCGCGCTCATGACGGGCATCGGGGTGAGCCCGCCCATGGCGCAGAGCGACCCGTCGGTCATGACGTCGCAAAGATCGGCCACGACGGCGAGATTCTCGGCGGGGCGGATGCCGGCGATGACCTTGTCCATCGTCTCGACGCCGCGCGTCGCGCCGATGCGGCAGGGGGTGCACTTGCCGCAGGATTCCACCGCGCAGAACTCGAAAGCGAAGCGGGCCTGTTTGGCCATGTCGACGGTGTCGTCGAACACCACGATGCCGCCATGGCCGACGAGGCCCTTCTTGGCCGCCATCGCCTCGTAATCGAGGGGCGTGTCGAGGAGATGGTCGGGGAAGTAGGCCCCGAGCGGGCCGCCGACCTGGACCGCCCGGACCGGACGGCCGCTCTGCGTACCGCCGCCGAAATCCTCGATGATCTCGCGCAGGGTGATGCCGAATGCGAACTCGATCAGGCCGCCATGCTTGATGTTGCCGGCGAGCTGGATCGCCAGCGTGCCGAGCGAACGGCCCATGCCGTAATCGGCATATGCCTTGGCACCGTGCTCCAGGATGTAAGGCACGGCCGTGAAGGTCATGACGTTGTTGACGAGGGTCGGCTGGCCGAGGAAGCCCTTCAGTGCCGGGATCGGCGGCTTGGCCCGGACGATGCCGCGACGACCCTCCAGGCTCTCCAGCAGCGAGGTCTCCTCGCCGCAGATATAGGCGCCGGCGCCCAGGCGCACTTCGAGGTGGAAGGCCTTGCCCGAGCCCGCCACGTTGTCGCCGAGATAGCCGGCGGCCTTGGCATTGACGATCGCTTCCTTGAGGGTCGCGAAGGCCTGCGGATATTCGGAGCGCAGATAGATGTAGCCGCGCGTGGCCCCCGTCGCGATGCCCGCGATGGTCATGCCCTCGATGAGGTTGAAGGGATCGCCCTCCATCATCATACGGTCTGCGAAGGTGCCCGAATCGCCCTCGTCCGCATTGCAGACGACGTATTTCTGCTCGGACTGGGCGAGCATCACCGTGTTCCACTTGATGCCGGCGGGGAAGCCGGCGCCACCGCGTCCGCGCAGGCCGGAATCGCGCACCTGGGCCACGATACCGGCGGCATCGAGCTTCAGCGCGGCATCCAGGCCGTTATAGCCGCCATGCGCCCGGTAATCCTCCACCGAGACGGGATCGATCACGCCGCAGCGATGGAAGGTCAGGCGCTGCTGCTGGGCGAGATACGGCATCTCCTCGGGCTTGCCGAGGCGAAGGGCATGTTCGCCGCCATTCACCAAGCCGGCATCGAGAAGGCTATCGACATCGCCGGGAGTGACGGGACCGTAGGCGATGCGGCCCTCCGGCGTCGCGACCTCGACCATGGGCTCCAGCCACAGCATCCCACGCGAGCCCGTACGGACGATGGTGACGTCGAGACCGCGGCGCTCGGCGCCCGCGAAAATCGCGCGGGCGACACGGTTGGCGCCGAGACCGAGCGCGACGGCGTCGCGCGGGACATAAACGGTGATGCTCACGAGTTCATCTCCGTGAGGGCCGATTCCAGGGAATCTGCGGTGAGGCGCGCCAGCGGCTCATCGTCGACCAGGGCGCCCGGGCCGTTGGCGCAGAGGCCGAGGCAGTAGACCGGCTCCACCGTGATCTGGCCGTCCGGCGTCGTGCCGTGCCAATCGATGCCAAGGCGGGCAAGGATATCCGCGTGGAGGGCGTCGGATCCCATGGCCTGGCAGGCCTCGGCGCGGCACAGCTTCACCTGATGCTTGCCCGAGGGGGCACGGCGGAAGTCGTGGTAGAACGTGATGCAGCCATGCACCTCGGCCCGCGACAGGTTCAGCGCGTCCGCGATGAGCGGAACGGCGCCCTCGTCGACGTAACCAAAGGTTTCCTGCAAGGCGTGGAGGATGGGGAGCGTGGCGCCTTCGAGATGCGTATGGTCGGCGATGATGCCGGCCGCACGCTGCGCGCTCCATGGCTCATGCTGCAGCATTGTTCCTACCCGGATGAACTTGTTGTCATTCCAAGGTGGTATATCTCCACCCATGAATCAATCGTCCGGTTCGGTCGTTCGACAATGCTTTTTTGTTATAATTCCATTGTGCGGCGCAAAAACTCAGAGTGACGAGATGTTTTCGGCGATCGTCGGTGCGATCGCCTGCCCCTCGACGATGAGTGCGGCACAGAGCGGTGTCATTGGATCGCGCTCCGGCACGACGAGCCCGATCATGTGGCTGACATCGGGTTCGACGATGGGCACGGAGCGCACCCGCTCACTGAGGCGGAAACTGTCGGCGAGAACGGCGGGCATCACGCTGGCCCATTTGGCCGTGCGGACATGGGTCAACAAGACGATCATCGAGTTCGACTGCAGCAACGGCTCGGCGTTCCAACCGGCATTCTGGAGATGGCGGTCGACGATGCGGCGGTTCTGCATATCGGGCGTCAGAAGACAGAGAGGAAGACGGCCGACCTCGTCCCAGGTCACCGAATCCCGCATTCCGTAGATGCCGTCGACCGCGGTGAGCAGGCGGTAACGCTCGCGATAGAGCGGCACGGCAATGACTTTGCCGAGCGGCTCGTTCTCCAGATAGGTTATCCCGGCATCGATCTCGTGGTCGGCGATCAACCGGCCGATCTCGCCGGAGGTAGTGGATTGCACGGAGAATCGCACGTCGGGATGGCGGGCGCGGAATGGGGTGGTCAGCGAGGCGACGATCGGCGTGGCAGTGGGAATCGCCGCAAGGCGAAGAGTGCCCGACAATCCCCGGCGCAGGCTGGCGACTTCCTCCCGCATGGCGCGCGCATCACCGACGATCCGGCGTGCCCAGTCGAGAACACGCTCACCTTCCGGGGTGAAACCCTGGAATCGGGAACCGCGCTCCACCAGCAGGACGCCGAGCCGCTCTTCGAGCTGCTTCACTCCGGCCGAGAGCGTCTGCTGGGAAACGTTGCAGAATTGCGCGGCCCGGCCGAAATGCCGCTCGCGAGCCAGGGCTAGGAGGAATTCGAGGCGTTCGATCACCGCCACGACCTTATGGTGTTCATCCCCGAATTCGCTTCCCGGAATATGCGCCCGCATGTCTCCCGCGGAGCCGGTCATTCTCCATAGCGGGAACCGCGCTATACTGGCGAGGGATTCACGGTCGAAGACGGCGGCAATACAAATTTAAGTTTGCCGTCGAGCAAAATTGCTTTGATTCCCCCAGTCATTCGGGCTCCACGGGTGCTGCACTACGGGGAAAGGCACAACCATGCGACGCTGTTGCGGTTGCGCCATCGACCTCCATGTGGTCTGACACCCGCAATGGCGACCCGGATTTCACATCCGAGGTCCGCCTTTCCCGTTAAGCGAGGACTTGCGCGCGACGTCAAAAGTCGCAAGACGCTTCGGGACGACGTAGAACGATACCAAAGGGGAGCCACGAGAGGCACATGCGGACCACGCAGGCGCAACACCGGTCATCATGGGGACTTGCTGCGGGCGCTCTTGCTGCGCTCGGCACCACCCTCGTTTCTTCAGCTGCCCTGGCGGCCGGCATCGGCCAGCCCGAGCCGTGGCAGATGGACCGTCAGGTCGCCGTCACCGAGAACGCGCGGGACATCCACACGTTCGAGCAGGGGATGCATTGGCTCTCCTTCGGCATCTCGGCTTTCGTGCTCGGATTGATCATCTACTGCATCTTCAAGTTCAACGCGAAGGCCAACCCGGTCCCCTCGAAGACCACGCACAACACCATGATCGAAGTGGCCTGGACGATCGTCCCGGTGCTGATCCTGGTGGCGGTCGCCATCCCCTCGTTCCGCCTGCTCCGCACCCAGCTCTCGGATCCGAAGGCCGACGTCATCGTCAAGGTGATCGGCCATGCCTGGTACTGGTCCTACGAGTACCCGGCGGTCGAGAATGGCGGTGGCTTCACCTTCGACGCCAATATCGACGAAGAGAAGCAGCCCAAGCTGCTCGGCACCGACAACGACATGGTCGTTCCGGTGAACAAGATCGTGAAGATCCAGGTGACCGCCGCCGACGTGCTGCATTCCTGGGCGATGCCGTCCTTCGGCTTCAAGATCGACGCGATCCCCGGCCGCCTGAACCAGTTCTGGTTCAAGGCCGAGCGTGAGGGCACCTATCACGGCCAGTGCTCCGAGCTCTGCGGCGCCCGCCACGCCTACATGCCCATCACGGTGCAGGTGGTGAGCGACGAAGCCTATGCGGCCTGGCTCGCAGAGGGGAAGACCAAGTTCGCCCGCCTCGACGACGGTTCGAAGTTCGCAGAAGCCAAATAGCGGCTTTTTCCGGCGCCGCTCGACGGCTCCGGCTGGACCGGCCCTTGATCGGGCCGGTTCATTCGCAAATCGAGAGATTTAGAGAAACCTGAACAGGGTCTGCATCGATGGCAACCGCCACAGCACAATCAGGGCATCACGACGCCCACGCCTCCCATACGCCGTCCTTCTTCGCCCGTTGGTTCCTGTCGACCAACCATAAGGACATCGGCACTCTCTACCTCCTGTTCGCGTTCTGCGCGGGCATCATCGGCGCGTTCCTCTCCTTCGGCATCCGCATGGAGATGGAAGAGCCCGGCCTGCAGTACTTCTCGAATCCCGGCACCTACAACGTGTTCGTGACCGGCCACGGTCTCATCATGGTGTTCTTCATGGTGATGCCGGCGCTCATCGGCGGCTTCGGCAACTGGTTCGTGCCCCTCATGATCGGCGCGCCGGACATGGCGTTCCCGCGCATGAACAACATCTCGTTCTGGCTCACCGTCTCCGGCTTCGCGAGCCTTCTCTGCTCGCTCTTCGTCGAAGGCGCGCCGGGAACCTCGGGCGCCGGCACCGGCTGGACCGTCTATCCGCCGCTCTCGACCTCGGGCCATCCCGGTCCCTCCGTCGATTTCGCGATCTTCGCCCTTCACCTTTCCGGTGCTGGCTCGATCCTCGGCGCCATCAACTTCATCACCACCATCCTGAACATGCGCGCGCCGGGCATGACCCTGCACAAGATGCCGCTGTTCGCCTGGGCCGAGCTCGTCACCGCGTTCCTGCTGCTCCTGTCGCTTCCGGTCCTCGCCGGCGCGATCACGATGCTGCTCACCGACCGCAACTTCGGCACGACCTTCTTCGATCCGGCCGGCGGTGGTGATCCGGTGCTCTACCAGCACCTGTTCTGGTTCTTCGGTCACCCCGAAGTGTACATCATGATCCTGCCGGCCTTCGGCATCGTCTCGCACATCATCTCGACCTTCTCGCGCAAGCCCGTCTTCGGCTACCTCGCCATGGCCTACGCCATGGTCGCCATCGGCGTCGTCGGCTTCGTCGTGTGGGCGCACCACATGTACACGGTCGGCCTGTCGCTGCAGACGCAATCCTACTTCGTCTTCGCCACCATGGTCATCGCGGTGCCCACCGGCGTGAAGATCTTCTCCTGGATCGCGACGATGTGGGGTGGCTCGATCCGCTTCACCGCCGCCATGCACTGGGCGGTCGGCTTCATCTTCCTGTTCACGGTCGGCGGCGTCACCGGCGTCGTGCTGGCGAACTCGGCGGTCGATAAGTACCTGCACGACACCTATTACGTTGTCGCCCACTTCCACTACGTCCTGTCGCTCGGCGCCGTGTTCATCATCTTCGCCGGTGTCTACTACTGGTTCCCGAAGATGACCGGCTACGTCATCCCGGAATGGGCCGGCAAGCTGCACTTCTGGCTCGCCTTCATCGGTGCGAACATCCTGTTCTTCCCGATGCACTTCCTGGGTCTGGCCGGCATGCCGCGCCGCTACGCCGATTACCCGGAGGCCTTCGCCGGCTGGCACAAGGTCTCGACCTGGGGCGGTCACATCTTCGCCCTCGGCATGGTGGTGTTCTTCATCGGCGTCGTTCTCGCCTTCCGCTCGAAGGTCCGCGCGGCAGACAATCCCTGGGGCGAAGGTGCCACCACCCTCGAGTGGACGCTCTCCTCCCCGCCGCCCTTCCACCAGTTCGAGACCCTCCCGACGATCGTCGACGAGCACGGTCACTAAAACACGAACCGAAACGATACGGATTGCGAGGACCGCGCCAGCGGTCCTCGCTCTTTCCCGGATGCCCCTCCCAGCGAGGGGCGTCCCGCAAAGGGCGGCGCCTCAGACGGCGTGATCCGAACCCCGGCCAGACCGACAACAGCATCAGGTACCCATGACGAGCCTGTCGAACAGCGTATCCGCTGCCGCCGAGCCGCAAGATTTCGCCCCCGCCCCGATGATGGTGGGCGGCGAGGTCTCGGACTTCTTCGCGCTCCTGAAGCCCCGCGTGATGGTGCTGGTGATCTTCACGGCGCTGGTCGGCATGGTGGTGTCCCATGTCCAGATTCAGCCGGTCGTCGGAGTGATCTCGCTCCTCATGATCGCGGTGGGCGCCGGTGCCTCCGGCTGTCTCAACATGTGGTGGGACGCCGATATCGATGCGGTGATGACCCGTACGGCGACGCGCCCGATCCCCGGCGGTCGTATCCAGCCCGGTGAAGCCCTGGCCTTCGGCCTCGTCCTGTCGGTGGGTTCGGTCTTGGTGCTCGGCCTCGCCTCGAACTGGCTGGCCGCCTCGCTGCTCGCCTTCACGATCGTCTTCTACGCGGTCGTTTACTCCATGTGGCTGAAGCGGGCGACGCCGCAGAACATCGTCATCGGCGGCGCCGCCGGCGCCCTCCCCCCGATGATCGGCCAGGCTGCCGTATCGGGATCGGTGGGCATCGAATCGACGGTCCTGTTCCTCATCATCTTCATCTGGACGCCGCCGCATTTCTGGGCGCTCGCGCTCATCAAGGCGGGAGAATACGCCAAGGCCGGCATCCCGATGATGCCGAACGTCGCCGGGCCTCAATCCACGCGGCGCCAGATCATCTACTACTCGATCCTGCTGTTCCCGGTGGGCCTCGCCCCGGTCTTCCTCGGCTTCGGCGGATGGCTCTACGGCGTCACCGCCTTCCTCGGCGGCCTCGGGATGCTGGCCTTCAGCGTCCACGTCTACCGCAACCGTGAGGGCGAGGCGGAGCGCAAGGCCGCGCTCGGCATGTTCGGCTTCTCGATCCTCTACCTCTTCCTGCTGTTCTCGGCGGTCTTGGCCGAGCAGGGCCTGGGACTGTTCCGCGCGGTGCTCGCGTGACCTCGGTGCCGGGCAAATCCACTCCGCCGCGGCAGCTGACGCCCGAAGAGCGCCAGCGCCAGCGCAGGCGCTCCATCGCCATCGCCACGGTGCTGTTCGTCCTCGTGGCCATCTTCTACGCTTTGACCATCGCCAAGCTCGGACCGCAGATCCTCAATCGCCCGCTGTGACCGCATCGACCGGGTCGTTCAGCGAAGAAAGTCGGACGTCATCATGACCGACAAGAAAAGCCCACGAAGCGGCAATCCGAACCGCAAGGCCTCGGTCACGGCCCTCGCCTGCGCGGGTTTGGCGGTGGGCATGATCGGCTTGGCCTTCGCCTCGGCGCCGCTCTACGACATGTTCTGCAAGGCCACCGGCTTTGACGGCACGCCGCGCGTCGGGCTCGCATCGACGCAGGTCGCCACGGATGACAGCATGGTCGTCCATCTCGACACAAACGTCGCGTCGACCCTGCCCTGGCGCTTCGTCGCCGAGACGCCGAAGATCGAAGTTCGCCTCGGCGAGACGAAGACCGTGTTCTTCCGGGTCAAGAATACGGGGACGACCCCCTCGACGGGGATCGCGACCTACAACGTCCAGCCGGGACTGATGGGGAGCTTCTTCGTGAAGATCCAATGCTTCTGCTTCAACGAGCAGACGCTCCAGCCCGGAGAGACGATGGATTTCCCGGTAGTGTTCTACATCGATCCGGCCGTGAGAGCCGACTCGAACACCGCCCACCTTCAGGAGCTCACGCTCTCCTACACGTATTTCGCGTCGAAGAATGGCCAGCCCTCGGCCGCGCTCGCGACGACGGACGGCAAGAATGCGAAAACCAATTTCTGAGGCCATCAAAAATTTTGGCGGGACGCGTTTTCGACGCGCCAGATTTTTGAGGTCTCAAGCGTGACAACACTGCGCCGTCCCGATTAAGGGTTCCGGTGTAGCCGAACGTTCAGAAGGTCAGAGCCGTTCGCGGCATTGGGCCCGGGGTGAGGAGAAGAGTTAAGATGGCCGAGGCGCACGCCAAGAATCACGACTTCCATATCTTGAGCCCGAGCCCTTGGCCGCTGTTGGGTGCCTTCTCCGGCTTCCTCATGGCGTTCGGCGCCGTGTTCTGGATGAAGAGCCTTCAGATCGGCACGCTCAGCCCCGGTCCTTACATTTTCGGCGCCGGCACGATCGGCGTGCTCTACGTGATGTTCGCCTGGTGGCGTGACGTCGTCCACGAGGCGAATGCCGGCGACCACACCCGCGTCGTGCAGCTTCACCACCGCTACGGCATGATCATGTTCATCGCCTCCGAGGTGATGTTCTTCGCCGCCTGGTTCTGGGCCTATTTCGAGGCCGCCCTCTACACGGCCGACCCGATCCAGACCACGCGCCTGGACTTCACGGGCGGCACCTGGCCGCCGAAGGGTATCGAGGCGTTCGATCCCTGGCATCTGCCGCTGCTCAACACCCTGATTCTACTGACCTCGGGCACCACCATCACCTGGGCTCACCACGCCCTGCTCAACAACGACCGCAAGGGTCTGAAATACGGCCTGTGGCTCACGATCATCCTCGGCGTGCTGTTCACGGCCTGCCAGGCCTATGAGTACAGCCACGCGCATTTCGGCTTCTCTGGCAGCATCTACTCGGCCACCTTCTTCATGGCGACGGGCTTCCACGGCGCGCACGTCATCATCGGGACGATCTTCCTCGCGATCTGCCTTTACCGGGTCTATCTCGGCCAATTCACGGTCCAGCAGCATCTCGGTTTCGAGTTCGCCGCCTGGTACTGGCACTTCGTCGACGTGGTCTGGCTGTTCCTGTTCGCCTCGATCTACGTCTGGGGCGCCGGCACGGCGGCTCACTGAGGCGTCGGCCCGATCAGGGCCGAACGGTACGGCGAAGCGACACAGGTATGAGAAACAGGGCGGCGCGAGCCGCCCTTTTTCGTGCGATGGATCGTTCGGTTTCCCATATGCGGCGGAGGACTGACATGTCCGTCGCCGAGGAGCATGCATCGTGAATCAGCAGCGGCCGCTACCGCCTCCCATCCCGACCGGATTGCGTTGCCGCTGCCCCCG
This sequence comes from Methylobacterium sp. WCS2018Hpa-22, assembly GCF_031843785.1. Taxonomy (NCBI): domain Bacteria; kingdom Pseudomonadati; phylum Pseudomonadota; class Alphaproteobacteria; order Hyphomicrobiales; family Methylobacteriaceae; genus Methylobacterium; species Methylobacterium sp. WCS2018Hpa-22. Next base: position 43,548 of record NZ_JAVTJA010000006.1, on the reverse strand, counting down.
CTGCGGCGAGGGTGCGATGTTCGACGGATTCCTGACCTTCAAACCGTCCTGCGAGGTCTGCGGTCTCGACTACTCGACCTTCAATGCCGGCGACGGGCCGGCCTTCTTCGTCATGTCCATCGTCGGCATCGTCGTCGTCGGGCTGGCGCTTTGGCTCGAAATCACCTTCGAACCGCCGATCTGGGTCCATGCCTCCGTGGCCATCACCCTCTCGGTCGGTCTCAGCCTGCTGCTGGTTCGACCGTTGAAGGGGATGCTGGCCGCCTTGCAGTTCGCCAATAAAGCCGAGGAGGGGCGCTTTCGCTGATGTCGACGGAAGTTCGTCCCGGTGCCCTGCGGTCGCTGCTCGCCCCGGGCATCGTCTCGCTGATCTGCCTTGCCATTCTGCTGAGCCTTGGAATCTGGCAGTTGCAGCGGAAGGGCGAGAAGGAAGCCCTGATCGGCCGCATCGTGGCTCGTTCGCGTGTCGAGCCTCCCGCGCCTCTCCCGGCGCGCGGGGATTGGGACGTGGCGCAGGACGAGTTCAAGCGCGTGCGGGTGATGGGGACGCTGCTGAACGACCAGGAGACGTTGGTCCACGGTCTCGCGGCGGGAGCCGTACCCGGCAATGCGCTGCAGGGCTTCTACGTGCTGACGCCACTGAAGCGGGATGACGATGGAAGTCTCGTCATCATCAACCGTGGCTTCGTCCCCACCGAATTGAAAAGCCCGGCGCGGCGCCCATCAGGGCAGATCGCCGGATCGACGACGATCACCGGTATGCTGCGCGGTCCGGAGACCCGCACCATGTTCGTTCCGCCGCCGGAGCCCGCCAAGGGCGAGTGGTTCCATCGCGACATCGACGGCATCGCTGCGGCTCGGGGGCTGACCGTGATGCCCTACCTCATCGAGGCCGATGCCACGCCCAATCCCGGCGGCTGGCCGAAGGGGGGACAACTCCGGGTCGATCTTCCGAACAACCACATGCAATATGCCTTCACGTGGTTCGGCATCGCGGCCTGCCTCGTCGGCGTGTTTGGCGTCTTCGCCTGGAAACGTCTCTCCGACATGGGAGACGATTCGGCAGCGAACCCGGCCCGCTAGTTCTAGCGCTTCGTCGCCGATGATGATCCGCTCTTGCCGGCGGCAAGCGCCGCGCTATCCTGCATAGGGTCGCCCCGATTGCGGAGTGTGATCCATGCGCGCTGTCTCCTCCCTGCTGATCGGTTTCCTGTCTTTGGCCGCGAGCCATTCGGCCTCGCCGGCCCATGCCGCCGACGAAGCGGCGAAGCTGAAAGCTCGGGCGGCTGTGGAGCGGCAGATCGAGGCGTTCCGCAAAGACGACGCGGCGACGGCCTATGCCCAGGCCGCCCCGTCGATCCAAGGGATGTTCACCTCTCCCGAGACATTCATCGAGATGGTGCGGAAGGGATACGCCGCCGTCTACCGCGCCCGCAGCTTCAGCATCGATCGTGTGGAAGAGAGCGGCGAGGATGGGATCGCCCTCGGCGTCAAGCTGCAGGACGAAAACGGTATCGACTGGATGGCCCTCTACAGCCTCGAGAAGCAGAGCGACGGCGATTGGCGGATCAGCGGATGCCGCCTCGTCAAGGCGCCGGGCAGCGCCGCGTAGGGGGATGAACCGGTCGACATACCTCGGCGCCGAACGAAGGCGCGGGTCGAGCGGTTTCTGGATGAGGTTCGGACGCGCCGATCGATCCCGTCCCTCGGCGTCCCCGTCGCGGGCCGGCAGACTCTGTTCGCGCAGGCGGCAATTTCCCGCTTTCGACAGACCGACCCACATCGTGTAGACCGGCGCCCTTCCCGGAGGCCCCTTTGCTACACGTTTCGACCCGCGGCGCCGCGGCGCCCCTCAGCTTTTCCGATGCTCTCCTCGCCGGTCTTGCCCGCGACGGCGGTTTGTACCTGCCCGAGAGCTGGCCGCAGATTTCCCATGACGCGATCGCCGGACTGGCGGGACAGCGTTATGCCGATGCGGCCAAGCTCGTCCTGCGGCCGCTGATCGACGGCGAGATCGCGGATGCCGATCTCGACCGGATGATCGAGGAATCCTACGCCACGTTCCGCCACCCGGCGGTGTGCCCGCTGGTGCAGCTCGACGACAACCTGTTTCTGCTGGAGCTCTTCCACGGTCCGACGCTGGCGTTCAAGGACGTGGCGATGCAGCTTCTCGGCCGGTTGATGGACCATGTCCTGCGGTCCCGCGGCTCGCGCGCCACCATCGTCGGCGCCACCTCGGGCGATACCGGCAGCGCCGCCGTCGAGGCTTTCCGCGGGCTCGATCAGGTCGATATCTTCATCCTGTTTCCCTATGGCCGCGTCTCCGAGGTGCAGCGCCGCCAGATGACCTCGGTGGGGGCGGACAATGTCCACGCCATCGCCATCGACGGTAATTTCGACGATTGCCAGAACATCGTCAAAGCGCTGTTCCAGCACGCGGATTTCGCCGACGAGCTGCGGCTCTCCGGCGTCAACTCGATCAATTGGGCGCGAGTCGCCGCACAGGCGGTCTATTACTTCACCAGCGCCGTGGCCCTGGGCGCACCGCACCGCCCGGTCTCCTTCGCGGTGCCGACAGGCAATTTCGGCGACATCCTCGCCGGGTGGGTCGCCAAGCGCATGGGCCTTCCCATCGAGCGCCTCATGATCGGCACCAACGCCAACGACATCCTGGCGCGTACCCTCGAACACGGCGCCTACGAGGTTCGCGGCGTCCAGCCCACCACCTCGCCCTCCATGGACATCCAGATCTCGTCGAATTTCGAGCGGCTTCTGTTCGAGGCCCTGGGCCGCGACGCGTCCAGCCTGTCGCGGCTGATGGCCGGATTGAAGCAGTCGGGCGGTTTCCATCTCGACGAGACGGTACTCAAAGCCGTCCGCGACGAGTTCGACGCGGCCTCGGTCCCCGAAGAGGCCGTCATCGCCGAGATCGCACGGGTGCACCGGGAGATCGGCATGGTCATCGACCCGCACACCGCCATCGGCGTTCATGCCGGCCGCCGCCTTCTCGAGAAGGACGCGAAGACCCCGGTCGTCGCCCTGGCCACCGCCCACCCGGCCAAGTTTCCGGATGCGGTCTCTCAGGCGACGGGCGGCTTGCGCCCCGTGCTGCCGCCCCATCTTGCCGACCTGCTGGATCGGAAGGAGCGCTTCGACCGCGTCGCCAACGACCAGGCGGCGGTGGAAGCCTTCATCCGCGCACATTCACGCATCACGGCCGGGAACTGAGACAGCATGAACCAGCATTTCGCGACCCATGGCGCTTCTCCCGGCCTGAAAGTGTCCCGCCTCGCCAACGGCATCACCGTCACTACGGAGACGATGCCGGGTGTCGCGACCGCGACACTGGGAGTCTGGGTGGGCGCCGGATCGCGCCACGAGCGGGCCGATGAGGGCGGCCTCAGCCATCTCATCGAGCATATGGCGTTCAAGGGAACCGAGACCCGCTCCGCCCGCCGGATCGCCGAGGACATCGAGAATGTCGGCGGCGACATCAATGCCGCCACCAGCGCGGAGGGTACCAGCTACACCGCGCGCGTGCTCGGCGAGGATGCCGGCGTAGCCCTCGACGTGATCGGCGACATCCTCACGCGGTCGGTCTTCGACGCGGGCGAACTCGCCCGCGAGAAGGGCGTGATCCTGCAGGAATACGCCGCCATCGAGGATACGCCCGACGACGTGGTCTACGAGGCCTTCACAGCGGCGGCGTTTCCGGACCAGCCGATCGGCCGTCCGATCATCGGCACGCCGCAGACCATCGCGAGCTTCGACCGCGACGCCATCGAAGCCTATCTCGCCCGCGAATACACCCCGGACCGCATCGTCGTGGCCGCAGCGGGCGCCATCTCCCACGAGGCCATCGTCGAGGCGGCCGAGCACCATTTCGGCGGGATGCCGGCGACGGTCGCCCCGGAAATGGTCCCCGGCACCTATGTCGGCGGCGAGAAGCGGATCCAGAAGAAGCTCGAACAGGCCAATCTCGTGCTGGGCCTGCCCGGCCTCTCCTTCCGCGACGAAGGTTATTACGCCCTTCACATGTTCGCGCAGGTGCTCGGCGGCGGTCTCACCTCGCGGCTGTGGCACGAGGTGCGCGAGACCCGCGGCCTCGCCTACGAGATCCAGGCGTTCCACTGGTCCTTCGTCGATTGCGGCCTGTTCGGCATTGGCGCCGGCACGTCCGGCTCAGATCTCGCCGAACTCGTCGACGTGACCCTGGCCGCCACGGCGAAGGCGGCGCGTGACGCGGATTCGGTCGAGGTCGCCCGCGCCAAGGCACAGGTTAAGGTGGCTTTGCTGTCGGCCCTGGAGACTCCCGGCGGTCGGATCGAACGCAATGCCCGCCAGATGCTGGCCTGGGGCCGGGTGATCCCGCCGCCGGAGGTCATCGCCAAGATCGATGCCGTCACCGTGGACGATGTGAGGGCGGCGGGTTTGCGTCTGCTCTCGGGCGCTCCGACGCTGGCGGCGATCGGGCCGATCAAAAAGCTTCCGTCCCTGGAGAAGATGAGGGGCGTGCTTCAGGCAAGCTGAGCAGCGTTCCCGGTTCGGCGCGGATGCGCCGGACCGGGACCAGGAAAACGGAAAGTTCCTGGTCTGAATGGGTCCTGCCCCGTCAATGCCGCCGCGCGCAGCATTTAGGCGGTGAAGCACCACCATCGTGAAGCGTTACCGGCTTGTTTTGGCCGCAAAGGAGCGCGATCCCATCCTCCTCGGCGCTACGCCAAGAAGCAGTGGGTGCCGCAATGCGAGGCAGACCGCTCGCCTTGTCCGTGGACCCCCCCGCCGGTACGACTGGGCTACAAGCTGAGCCGTATTCCTCATCAGTGCCCGCCCGGCCGGAACACTCGCCCGTTGCGCAGATCCCTCTACGTCCTCAACGTTTTCGTCTCCCTGCTGATCGGCATCCTGGTAACGGGAGCGCCGGCTTCGGCCGTGGAAGCCGTGCGGGTGACCCTCGACGCTCCGGCCATCGACCTGACGCCGATGATCGAGCGCTACCGCTCCGATGGCGACCTGATCCAGATCTCCACCGCCCCCGGCAAGGACGGCATCGTCCGCCGCATCGTGGTGAAGGCTCGGGATAGCGGCGCACGACCGGACTGGATGGTGTTCGCGCTCACCAACGACACCGACGAGCAGATCGACCGGGTTCTCGTGGCCCCGCATTTCCGTCTCGTCGGGTCGGGGGTGATCTGGCCGGATCTGGGAGGCTCGCGCATCGCGGCGATCACGGCGAGCCAGGGCATCCGGCCCGAACGCGACGAGAACCCGGAAGCCGACCAGTTCGTCATTACCCTCGATCCCGGCGCGACCGTGACCTTCGTGGCCGAGCTGCATGGGCCGAACGTGCCGCAGGTCTATCTCTGGGACCAGGAAGCCTACCGCAAGAAATCCACCGGCCTGACGCTCTACAAGGGCATCATCATCGGTATTGCCGGCCTTCTCGCCCTGTTCCTCACGATCATCTTCGTGGTGAAGGGTGCGATCATCTTTCCGGCGGCCGCGGCTCTGGCCTGGGCCGTTCTCGCCTATGCCTGTATCGACTTTGGCTTCCTGCAGCGGGTCTTCCCCGTCACCGAGGTGGCCGAGCGGGTCTACCGGGCCTCCGCCGAGGCGGTGCTGGGTGCGACGCTCCTCGTCTTCCTGTTTGCCTATCTCAACCTCAGCCGCTGGCATGTGCGCTACGGCCACGTGGCGTTCTTCTGGCTCGCCTTTCTCGCCGGCCTCGTCGGCCTTGCGGTCTTCGATCCGCCGGTAGCGGCCGGCGTTGCCCGCATCTCCATCGCCGCCGTCGCCGGCGTCGGCCTGCTGCTGATCGTCTATCTCGCCATTCATAACGGCTACGACCGCGCGATCCTTCTCGTACCGACCTGGTTCCTCCTCCTCGTCTGGGTCGTGGCTGCGGGCTTCGCCATCACCGGACAGATCGGCAGCGACCTCGTCCAACCGGCCCTGATCGGCGGTCTCGTCCTGATCGTCATGCTCATCGGCTTCACGGTGATGCAGCACGCCTTTAGCGGGGGCGGGATGACCCATTCCCTGGTCTCCGACACGGAGCGCCGCGCTTTGGCGCTGACGGGCGCCGGCGATGTGGTGTTCGATTGGGATGTACCGGGTGACCGGGTCTTCGCCGGCCAGGAGATCGAGAGCCAGCTCGGCCTGAAGCGCGGCACCCTGGAAGGCCCGGCTTCGAACTGGCTCGGCCTGGTCCATCCCTTCGACGTCGACCGCTATTCCACCGCCCTGGACACGGTGATCGAGGAGCGGCGCGGTCGCATCGTTCATGATTTCCGCCTCCGCTCCACGGAAGGCCTCTATGTCTGGTACCGGCTGAAGGCCCGGCCGGTGATCGGGCCGGACGGCGAAGTCATCCGCATCGTCGGCACCATCTCGGACGTTACCGAAGTGAAGACGGCCGAGGAGCGCCTGCTCTACGACGCGATTCATGACAGCCTCACCGGCCTGCCCAACCGCGAATTGTTCAACGACCGCCTCGACGCCGCCCTCGCCTTCGCGAGTCAGGATGCGCGCCTGAAGCCGACGACGATCCTCCTCGACGTCGACCGGTTCAAGGCGATCAACGATGCCATCGGCCTCTCGGCTGGCGATTCGCTCCTGCTCACCCTGTCGCGCCGTCTCGGCCGGCTGCTGCGCCCTCAGGATACCTTGGCCCGCATCGCCGGTGATGAATTCGGACTGATCCTGCTGTCGGAGCGGGAGCCCGACCGCATCATCGCCTTCACGGACATGATCCGCCGGGCGATCGCCACGCCCATAACCTATGCCGACCGCGAGATCTTCCTCACGGTCTCGGTGGGGATCGTCCTGCATGAGGTCGGCACCGCCCTCAAACGCGAAGACGTGTTCAAGAACGCCGAGATCGCCATGATCCAGGCCAAGCGCAACGGCGGCGACCGCACCGAAGTGTTCCGTGCCTCCATGCGCAACGAGCGCAGCGACCGGCTGATGCTCGAAGCCGACCTGCAGCGAGCGATCGAGCGCAACGAAATGAAGGTGCTGTTCCAGCCCGTCGTCCGCCTCGAGGACCGCACGGTGGCGGGTTTCGAGACGGTCCTGCGCTGGGATCACGCCAAGCTCGGCCGCATCCCCTCCTCCACCTTCATGCCGATCGCGGAGGAGAGCGGCTTCGTCGTCACGCTGGGCATCTTCGCGTTGGAGCGCACCGCCCTCGAACTCGCGGCCTGGCAGCGATCGCTCGATGTCGATCCCCCGATCTTCGCCTGCGTGAACGTGTCCTCGCGGCAGATCCTCCGACACGACCTGCTTCATGACGTGAAGACGATCATGGCCCGGTCGGGCGTCCTTCCCGGCTCGCTCAAGCTCGAATTCGGCGAGGGTCTGGTGATGGAGAACCCGGAATATGCGGCCCAGATGCTGAGCCGCATCCACGAACTCGGCGCCGGCCTGTCGCTGGACGATTTCGGCACCGGTTACTCGGCCCTGTCCTATCTCCAGCGGTTCCCGTTCGACACGATCAAGATCGACCCGACATTCGTGCGCCAGATGGCGGGCGGGCAATCGGTCATGCTGCGCTCCATTGTGAAGATGGCCCAGGAACTCGGCCTCGCCATCATCGCTGATGGGGCGGAGAACGAATCCGACGCGCAGACCCTGGCCGAGTTCGGTTGCGAATACGCCCAGGGGACGGCATTCGGCGATCCGATGTCGATGCTTCAGGCCCGCCAATTGGTCGGCGCGGCGCCGGAAGCGGCCTGATCGCCAAACCGTCACGGTTGAATTAAACGTCCCTTAACCATGATCGCGCATCGTCACGATCGAGATGGATCGAACGGCGCGGCATGACCTGCCGTTCGTCAGGAGGCGGGCGTGATGGCCGAAGCGGCATTGCGATTAGGCAACGAATTCGGTCACGGCGAGGATTTCGGCTCGGATATCGTCAGGCGTCTGATGGCCCGGCCGATCCGCACCGGCGCCACCCCGAAGCGCGCGGACGCCTCCCCGGTGGCTTTGCCGGCCGAGCCGGTAGTGGAGGCGGTCGAAGAGATCGCTCTCGACACCGATCTGGCGCGGCTGCGTTCAGAGATCCTAGTGATGAAGGCGGTGCTGCGGGCCGAGCGGGAAGAGAACGCCGGCATCCGCGCGAGCGTCGAACGCCTTGCCGGACCGGAGCCGCTGTCGCCGGAAGCCCGTGCCGTGCGCGACCGCTGGGCCGCCCTCGTGGACAAGCTTCTCGACGGACCTCGTTGAGGTTTCCGCCATCGGCCGGCGCACGTCACTCGACGCCGGCCTCCTTTCGACTTCTCTCATCCTCCGAGGCTCGACCATGAGCGCGCGCTGCTCGCTTGTCGTCAACGGCAAGGCCGTGCGGGTCTCGACCGGCGATACGCCGCTCGAAGCCGCCCTTGCCGACGGCGTCATCGCCCCCACGACCGGTCTGCACGGTTCCCATCTTGGGCAGGGTTCCAACCCTTCGCCGCGCCGGGCGCAGGCCCGTCTGCACCGGGCCGAACCCGTCAAGCTCTCTTCACTCCGCCCCTCCAAGGCGGGCGAAAGCCTCGTCTTCGCCGAAGTGAAGCCGGCCGCGCAGGCGCGTCGGGTCGGTACGGTCACGCAGATCGCGCCGCTCGGCGCCCATGTGATCGAGGTCGTCGTCACGATCACGCGCCGACTCGATCTCGAGCCCGGTCACCAGGTGACCGCCACGTTCGAAGGGTTCGAACCGATCGACGTGAGCCCGACCCTGCGCCTCGACGGTACGACGGAGCTCAACGAGCTCGTCTTCCACCTCCGCCTCGGACATGCGTGCAACGCGATCACTCACGCCCTCGGCGAGGAGATCCTTCTCGGACATCCGGTCAAGATCAAGGGGCCGGTCGGACGCGGCTATTATCGCCCCGGCGGCGGCCGACTACTGCTGGTGGGCCGGGAGACGGGCTTCGCCCCGATCTGGTCGATCGCCCGGGCGGCGCGCTACATCGAGCCCAACCGCGAGATCGTGGTGGTGATCGGTGCCAGCGATCCCCTCGACCTGTACATGCGTCCGTCGCTCGATTGGCTCAAGGCCACGGGTGTGTCGCGGATCACCCTCGTCGCCGACAGGATGAGGCAGCGGCCCCCGGACGTGCGTCCCGGTCCCCTCACGGCGCATCTCAGTGGCCTGAAGACCACCGATGTCGTGCATGTGGCGGGAGATACCTCCACCGTGGGCGCCGTCGAGGTTCTGGCGGCGGGCGCCGGAGCGCGATGCTACCCGATCCTGATCCCGCCGGGTCTTTAGGCGCGACGCCTCGTACTGAGCGGCGCCGATCCCGGCCGATCGCGATCAGCCGGTTCGGCGGATGAGAGGACAACCATGAGCCCACTCGCCGCCGCCAGATATCAAGCGTTTTCCTCGACAGCTTCCGCCGACCCGCGAAACCCGGTGGCCAGCACGTAGAGCTCGCTTGAATCGGCACGGCTCGCCGAAGGCTTCACGTGGCGCACCAGGGTGAAGTCGCGCTTCAGGTCGGCGAGCAGGGTACCCTCGGTCCCGCCCTGGAAGACCTTGGCGAGATAGGTGCCTCCGGGCGCCAGCACCTCGCGGGCGAATTCCGCGGCGGTCTCGGCCAGGCCGATGATGCGCAGATGGTCCGTCTGCTTGTGGCCGGTGGTGTTGGCCGCCATGTCGGACATGACGATATCGGCCTGACCGCCGAGGAGATCGATCAGCCTCTTCGGAGCGTCGGGATCGAGAAAGTCCAGGGTGATGAACTCGACGCCGACCATCGGCTCGATTTCGAGCAGATCGATGCCGACGATCCGGCCGCTCGACCCGACGATCTTGGCGGCGACTTGAGACCAGCCTCCGGGCGCCGCGCCCAGATCGATGATCTTCTGGTTCGGCTTCAGGATCTTGAAACGCTCGTCGATCTCGAGGAGCTTGAAGGCGGCGCGCGAGCGGTAGCCCTCGCGCTTGGCCCGCGCCACGTAGGGATCGTTGAGTTGCCGTTCGAGCCACCGCTTCTGAGACGCGGTGCGGCCGCGCCCCGTCTTCACCCGCTGCTTGAGATCGCCTCGCAACCCGCCGCCCGCGCCACGCCTGTCGGTCAACGGTAGCCTCCGCGGCGCCAGACGCCGTCTTCGCGCATCATGTTCATCAAGAGACCTTCGCGCAGCCCCCGGTCGGCGATGCGAAGCCGTTCGGAGGGGAATGCCCGGCGGATCGCTTCCAGAATGGCGCAACCCGCGAGGACGAGATCGGCGCGATCGCGGCCGATACAGGGATTGTCTGCCCGCTGGTCCAGGCGGGTGTCGAGCAAATCGTCGATGGCATCGCTCACGTCGCCATCGCTCATCCACAGCCCATCGACGCGGCGGCGCTCATAGCGCGCGAGACGCAGATGCATGGCGGCAAGGGTCGTCACCGTTCCCGAGGTGCCGAGAAGATGGAAATGCCGGGCATTCGCGGCGGGTGCGGCGCGGATGGCGAAGCGCGACAGCATGTCGGCCACCTCCTCCACCATGCCCTCGAACATCAGGCGTGTGACGTCGGCGGCACCGTGCCGCTCGGCCAGCGTCACGACGCCGACGGGAAGCGAATCCCAAGCACGGATCCGCAAGGTGGGGTCCGCCGACGGGTTCGTGGCCGCGCCATCGAGCCAGGCGATCTCCGTGGACCCGCCGCCGATATCGAAGATGACGACCGATTCGGAGTAAGGATCGGCCAGGGCGGCACAACCGGTCACCGCGAGATAGGCCTCGGTCTGCCGGTCGACGATCTCGAGGTCGAGGCCCACCTCGTCCCGTACGCGTGCCACGAAATCGGCCCCGTTCACGGCGAGCCGGCACGCCTCCGTGGCGATGATCTTGGCACGGGCGACGCCACGCGATTCCATCTTGGCGCGGCAGACCCGCAAAGCCTCCAGAGTTCGCTCCACGGCGGCATCGCTAAGACGATCGGACGTCCCGAGCCCCTCACCGAGGCGGACGATCCGGGAAAACGCATCGATCACGCGAAAGCCATGGGAGGCAGGCTCGGCGATCAGCAGGCGGCAATTGTTGGTCCCCAGGTCGAGGGCGGCATAGGTGTTACGCCGTCCGGGGCGAAATCCCGCCGCCGGTGAACGACCCGTATCCGGCAAGGCGGGGGCGGCGTTCGGTGAAGTCGTGCCGGCCATGGGGCGGGCCGGCGTCATGGCGGCACTCTCTTCCCTCATCGGCCTTGCCGGAATCCTCGATCGTGGCCCCACCGGATAGGCCGGCCATCATTCGATAGGAAGCCTACAGGCCTTGGGCGTCAGTGCAAAGCCTCGATCTATGATCGGCTTAGAGACCTTTGCCGGCAGCCGACATTCTGGGGACAGGCCTCAGGAGGCTCTTCACCTGGGAGAACGGTCTCGGCCGATTGATGACTTCGTCCAGACGCGACCACAAGGTCTTCGGTGAGAAAGGCTTGGCGATGATCTCGTTGACCCCGAGGGAGATGGCGCGGTCCACGACGTTGCGGCGGGGCTGAGCCAGCATCAGGATGATCGGCACGGTAGGCGACGGCGAGGTGGTGGGGGTGCGCGCGAGCCGGATGAACTCCTCGCCCGACAGAATCGCCAGATCCCAGTCGATGATCGTGATGTCCGGTTTGCTCTCCGCCAACACGCCGAGCGCCTCCGCACCATCCGGGGCTTCGAGGACGCGTTTGATCCCCACGCGCATCAGCATGTCGCGAACGATTCGGCGGATATAGAGGCTCTCGTCGACGACGAGGGCCGAAAGATCCGGAAATGATGGGGTAGCGATCATCGGACAGGGGTTCCGGGCAACCTGTTTTCGCAGGTGCCTCGGCGCATCTTAACGGCCATCGATTTGCATTTTCCTAACGCGACCGAGAAAAATTCGGGACGCGAAGTCGTTCAGCCGCATGACATTTGGGGATTCTGTACGCACTGCCCTGCCGGCGCGCCTGGGCGCTTCGCCCGGACTTGATTGCGTAATCTGCCGCAGGAAATCAGAGGAACCTTACCGAGAGGGGCGACAAGCATCTTGCGATGAAGCCCAGATTCAGTCAGGACTATGGCGTTATTCTTGGTCACCGCTGCCGAGAGTGATGATAGTGTGGTGAAGCGCCCGTCTGGGACGGCGCGCACCCGGTATTCGATGACAGATGGTCGGCGGACGGTTTTTGCGAGCTTTCGATGGGACGTGGTCGTGATTTCAGGGGGCCGCAGAAGCGCGGCTTCGATGAGGGTGGTGCCGAGCCTCGCTGGCCGGATCAGGCACCCCCGAGCGGTGGCTTCGGCGGTGGGTACGGCGGTGGCGGCGGCGGTTTCGATCGCGGTCCGGCCCGTGCGGCAGCCGCTCCCTCTGGGCCGGAGCGCGACGCGACGGTCAAGTGGTTCAACAAGGAGAAGGGCTTCGGCTTCGTCGAACTGGCTGACGGTTCGGGCGATGCGTTCCTTCACATCCGCGCTGTCGAGGCCGCCGGCCATGCCGACCTCCTCCCCGGCACGCGCCTGACCGTCCACACCGCGCAGGGCCAGAAGGGTCCGCAGGTGACGGACGTGACCAGCGTCGACACGTCGACGGCCGAAGCTGAGCCCCCGCGTCGTGCGCCTGCACCCCGCGCCGGTGGTTTCGGCGGCGGTGACCGCTTCAGCGGCGGTGGCGGCGGCTACGGCGGCGGCAACGATCGCTTCGGCGGCGGTGGCGGAGCCGGCGGCGGCGGTGGTCGTTTCGCCAGCGGACCCTCGGTTGAAATGAGCGGCACCGTGAAGTGGTACGATCCGGCCAAGGGCTTCGGCTTCGTCTCCGTGAATGACGGTGGCAAGGACGTGTTCGTGCACCGTTCGGCTCTGTCGCGCGCTGGGCTCGAGTCCCTCGCCGAAGGCCAGCAGGTCACCCTCAGCGTGATCGACGGTCAGAAGGGCCGCGAGGCCCAGAGCATCAACGCCGATTACTGATCGACGTCGATGCCTCTCGAGAAGGCCGCGTTCGCGGGGCCTTCGAGATCATCGAAGAGACATGGCGGCGGCCTTCGGGTCGCCGTTTTTCGTCGTCAGCATCGTCGGAACGACCGGATGACAGGTTCCGGCCCGTCGATCCGGTGAGACATTTCAGGTGCTGAGAGCAGCGATGCGTGCCGTCTTCTTGACGATGAGCTTGTGCCTGCAACTGGCTTTCAGCGGCTTGGCGAAGGCCGAGGATTTCACTGGCTTCTATGCCGGCGTGAATGCAGGCTACGCTTTCGGACGCGAACGAAACGCTACAAGCCCGGACCTGCCCTCGCTGTCATCGTCGCCCAAGGCGGACGAGAGGGCCCTACCGCCCAGCGCCGTCCAAGCCTCCGAGGCGATGAGAAGCGGGCGACCCAAAGCGGCTATGCCGACGACGATCCGCTGACGGGCGGGCGCGCCATCGACAACACGATCCTGGCTGCCTTGCGACTCGGTTCGTCATCGCCCGCCAGCCGCATCGCCCCGTCGATGCGCTGAAGCGACCGCACCTGCGCGTCACGAGACTCGCCGCCCTTGAGAAGCGGCAGCATGGCCTCGCCCAAGCGGCCGGGGGTGCATTCGGCCTGGATGAATTCGGGCATGGCATTCTCGCCGAGGATCAGATTCGGAAGCACGATGGTCGGCACCTGGATGAGCCGCCGTGCCACCGCCTCCTCCAGGCGCGAGACTTTATAGGCCACCACCATCGGCACGCCGGCGAGAGCGAGTTCGAGGGTGACCGTGCCCGAAGCCGCCAGAGCGGCACGAGATCGCCGGAAGGCTGCGTATTTCGCCACCTCACCGTGCACAATCGTCACCGGCCGCGACCAGGACAGGGCCAGACGCTCGATCATCGCACGATGGCGCGTGACCGCCGGGAGCACGGCATCGATCGGCCCGTAGCGCTGGACGAGCAGATCCAGGGTGGCACCGAAGACCGGCATCAGCCGCTCGATTTCGGAACGGCGCGAGCCGGGCAGGATCACGAGGGTCGGGGGCGTCCCCTCCCGAGCCGCTGCCTCGTCGGCTTTCGGGCGCAATTCAGCGAGTCGCTCGATGAGCGGATGCCCGACATAGGTACAGTCCGGGCCGCCGAGCCGGCGATGCGCGTCCGGCTCGAAGGGCAGGAGCGCCAGGACGTGGTCGATGAAAGGCCGCATCTTCGCTGCGCGCCAGGGTCTCCACGCCCAGACGCTGGGAGAGACGTAATCGACGATGGGAAGGCTCGGCAGGCGCTTGCGCACCCGTGAGGCCACGGCGTGGGTGAAACCGGGACTGTCGATGATGACGAGAATGTCGGGACGCGATTCGACGATGTCGCGCACGGTCTGCCGAATGCGGCGCAGGAGGGTGCGCAGGCGCGCAGCCACGGGCAGGTAGCCCATCACCGCCACGTCATCGAGGGGAAACAGGGAGACGAAGCCCTGCGCCGCCATGGCCTCACCACCGACCCCACCGAACGCCACAGGCCCATCGGAGAGGTTCGATAGCGCCCGCATCAGCTTGGCGCCGAGCTGATCGCCGGAATCTTCCCCGGCGACGAGCCAGATTCGTTTGGACGGCGTGGTCGTCATGCCGCGATTCATGCCTCGATCCGCAAACCGATGAGGAACAGTCCCGCGCGGTCGGCCTCGGCCACCGTGGCGTTCCTGTCGATGATGAGGGTGTAACCGGCCTGAATGGCGATACCGGCGCAGCCCGCCGCGGCGGCGGCCTTGACCGTGCGCGGCCCGATGGCCGGCAGGTCGACCCGCAGATCCTGGCCCGTCTTGGCGAGTTTGACCAGCACGGTGCCCGGCTGGGCTGAGCCCAATCCGAAGGGCTTGCGGCCGAGGGCACGCGCACGGGCGAGCATCCGGTCCGTTCCCTCGGGTCCCTCCACCGCGAGCGCCCGTTGCGCCGCCACGACGATGGCCTGGCCGACATCATGGGCGGCCAGCGCCGCGAGAATATTGCAGCCGGTCGCGATGGATGCCTGAGCCGCGAGGTCGGGAGCGAGCCTGCCGAGTTGCCCCTCCGGGCTCAGGAGGTCCGGCGCCACGTCATGGATGCCGACGACGCGGTGGCCGTTATCCTCGAGGAGGACGAGGGCGCCCCGTAGCAACCGGTCGTCCCCTCCCCCCGATATGGCTCTGAGCGCCTCGCGGTTCCGCAAAGCCGCCGCGGCATTGAGGATCGCCGCCGGATTGGGGCGTGAGACTCCGCCCACCGGTATGACGCAGGCCGGCCCCCAGGCCTCCAGGATGGCCAGCGCACCGGCAATGTCGAGGAGATCGACCGTGGCGTCGGCTCGCGCACGCATCGGACGTTCGGCAAAGCCGCGAATGGCCAGCACCCGAAACGAGCGCCCCGACCTATCGAGGGAATCGGCCACCAGCTCGGGGAGCCGGCCGGCCCCCGCCACCAGAACCAGACGCTCTTCCGGATGCGGATCGACGAGGGACACCGGCTGGAGAGAGGCGGTCAAGCCGAGCCCGAATTCTCACGCGGGGTGCAGATCGAGCGCTTACCGCCCTCACGGATGAAAGCGATGATCTCCGCCACCGCACGATGCGACTCGAACTCCGCCGCCACGTCCTCGACGCGCTCCATCAAGGTGCCCTCCTGGGCGAAGAGCAGGCGATAGGCGCGGCGCAGGGCATGGATGTCTTCCCGCGCGAAACCACGGCGCTGCAGCCCGATGATGTTGAGGCCAGACAGATACGCGCGATTGCCGAGCGCCATGCCGTAAGGGATGCAATCGTTCTCCAATCCGGAGAGACCGCCGACGAAAGCATGGGCGCCGACCCGCGCGAACTGAATCACCGCGGCGCCGCCACCGAGGATCGCATGGTCACCAACGGTGCAATGACCCGCGAGCATGACGTTATTGGAGAAGACGACGCCATCGCCCACACGGCAATCGTGGCCCACATGGGAATTGGCGAGAAAGGTACACTTGTCGCCCACGGTCGTCTCGAGCCCGCCTCCGGCGGTACCGGGATTCATGGTGACGCCTTCACGGATCAGGCAATCGGCGCCGATCGTCAGCGTCGACACCTCGCCGCGAAACTTCAGATCCTGCGGCGGGTGTCCGATGGAGGCGAAGGGATAGAGCTTGGTGCGGGCACCGATGCCGGTTCGCCCGGCAACGACGACATGGCTGATGAGTTCGCAGCCTTCGCCCAGGACCACATCCGGTCCGACATGACAGAAGGGGCCGATGCGGACGCCTTCGCCGATCGTGGCTCCATCCTCGACAACGGAACTCGGATGGATTTCAGCCACGTCGCTCACTCCGTCACCAGCATGGCACCGATCTCGGCTTCCGCCACGAGGGTGTCGCCCACGCGGGCCTCGCCCCGGAACCACCACATGGTCCGGCGCTGGTTCATCTTCGTCATATGATACCGCACCGTGTCACCCGGTACGACGGGCTTGCGGAACTTGCACTTGTCGATGGTCATGAAGAAGACCTGCTTGGCCCGCATGTCATCTGTCTTGATGTGCTGGCAGCAGATCGCGCCGGCGGTCTGGGCCATGCCCTCGATCAGCAGAACACCCGGAAAGACCGGCAGACCGGGAAAATGCCCGGTGAATTGCGGCTCGTTGAACGACACGTTCTTGATGCCGATGCAGGAACGGTCCCCGTCGATCTCGATGATCCGGTCGATCATCAGGAACGGATAGCGATGGGGCAGAAGTTCCAGGATCTTCTGGATGTCGGCCGAGCCCAGATCTTTCGGCATGTCACTCATCGATCGAACAATCCCATGGCGCGCCGGCGCACCTGACGCCTCGCCTCATCCCCTGAAAAATGGAATGTTGTCTTCGGCATAAACGCCACCCGATGCAAGTCTTGCGGTTGCGAAGTCTTGCGGAGGGATGACGTCGGCGATCCGAGACCGGTCGGCAATCCCATGCGACCGATCTTGGATCTCGCTCAATCCTTCTGCGGCTCGCTCGTGTCGCGCCCGGACTTCTCCGCGAGCCGGGCCAGGGCCGTGAGTTCACGGAACCAAGTGCGCACGGGCTTTGCCGGCGTACCGCCCCATCGGCTTCCGGGCGGGACGTCCCGGTTGACGTTCGAGGAACCGGCTATCTGCGAGCCCATGCCGATCCGGAGGTGCCCGACCACGCCGACCTGACCGCCGAGGACCACGTAATCTTCCAGCGTGGTCGAGCCGGAAATGCCGACTCCGGAGACGATGACGCAGTGGCGGCCGATGACCACGTTATGGGCGATCTGGACGAGGTTATCGATCTTGGTCCCCTCCCCGATCGTGGTGTCGCGGCCGGCGCCGCGATCGATCGTGGTGTTGGCACCGATCTCGACATCGTCCTGCACGATGACGCGGCCGGTCTGGGGAACCTTGAGGTGCCCGCCCGGCCCCATGGCGAAGCCGAACCCGTCCTGGCCGAGGCGCGCACCAGGATGGAGGATCACGCGGTTGCCGACCAGCGCATAGGCCAGGGTCGCCCCCGCACCGATGGAACAGTCGCGGCCGATGCGGACATTCGGACCGATGACGGCGTTCGGTCCAATGACGGTCCCTGAACCGATTTCGGCACCGGGACCGATCACGGCGCCGGGATCGACGATGACGCCGTCTTCGAGATGGGCCTTGGGATGGACATGGGCGCCCGGTGATACGCCCTCGGTGGCGAATTGCGAAAGCGGCCGCATGGCCTCCGGATGGAAGCGCGCCAACAGGCCGGCATAGACCCGGTAGGGATCGCGCGTGACGAGCGCCACCGTGGATGCGGGAACCTTGGCCGCGAAGCGCGGCGAGACGAGGCACGCCAGCGCCTTCGTCTGGGCCAGGACATCGCCGTAACGGGCATTGTCCATATAGGCGAGGTCGCTCGGGCCGGCAGTCTCGAGAGGAGACGCGCCGCTGACCATCAGCTGAGAATCCGCTCCCTCGGGGAGCGAAATGCCTGCAGCCCCGGCGATGTCACCGAGGCTGAGGGTCGTGCTGGATGCGAAGAAGATGGGATCAGACATGATGCGACAACGCACGGGCTTCGAGAATGAAGCCCGTGCGTCTTGGCTCAGAAGCGCGAACCGCCGGAGAAGCGGAAGGCCTGGAGCTGATCCTTGCCCACGCGGCCGAGGAAGCTGCCATCGGCGTTGTAGATCTTCTGGCCCTCGTCCTTGGTCAGGGCGTAAGCGTAATCGAAGCGGATCGGGCCGAGCGGCGAGTTCCACAGGATGGACGCACCGATCGAGGAGCGGATCGTCATCTTGTCGCGGACGTTCAGGCATTCCGGCTCGACGGTGATCGCTCCGGCACCCAGCGCCGTGTAGGCACAGGCCCCGCCGGGGGCGATGCCGTTGATGATCGCGTCGCCGTTCACGTTGAACTGCGTGCGGCTGTTGTAGCCGAACAGCGTACCGGCGTCGGCGAAGACGGCGCCCTTCAGACCGAGATCACGCGGAATACCGTAGATCGGGAACTGAACTTCGAGCGTACCGCCGAAGTAGGTCGTACCGCCGACAGCGTTCGAACGGGAGTCGGCGCTGCCGACGTCGCGCGGACCGATACCGTTGGGCGCAAAGCCGCGAACGAGCGACGGGCCGAGGAAGTACTGATCGGTGATGCGCAGCTTCTCGTCGGTGAGCGGCGAGATATGGCCGCCCTGGAAGCGGGCGAAGCCGACCACGTCCTCGTAGAATTCCTTGTAGTAGCGAACGTCGCCAGCCACGCGGAAGAACTTCGAGTCACCGCCGAGACCGGCGATTTCGGGTTTCAGCTCGGCATAGAGGCCGTTCCGCGGCTGGGCGAGGTTGTCCAGCGTCGAATAGGCAAGCGTCACACCGGCAAGCGAGGTGAGAGTGTTTCCAGTCGAACCCTTCAGAGCAATCGAGGCTTCGCCATTGAAGGCGCAGTTGTTCGGGTAGGAAGCCAGACCACCCGTGTTGAGGCCGGAGACGGGATCGATCGTGCCCGCCGGGTTCACCGTCGTGAAACCGGGGATCGGGTTCGAACAGTCGTTATACGGTCGCTTGGTGCTGTTCGGGATCGTCAACTCGGTGTTGTAGAGCGAGTAGCGCAGCGTGACGCCGAACTCTTCCGTGATCGGCAGGCCGACGCGGATCTGACCGCCGTAGACGGTGGTCTCGTAGCGCGAGTAGCGGGTCAGATCGCTGTACTTGTAGAAGGCGTCGAAGCCGGCGGCGAGACGGTAGCCGAGGAAGTATGGCTCGGTGAACGAGAAATCGACGCCGCGCGAGTACTGGCCGCCGGTGCCGGCGACACGGACGTACTGACCACGACCGAGGAAGTTCGACTCGGAGACCGAGACTTCGCCGATGATGCCGTCCTGGGTGGAGTAGCCGCCTGCCACCGAGAACGAACCCGTGGGCTGATCCTCGACATCGATGTTGATGATCACGCGGTCGGCGGAAGAGCCCGGCTCGTTGGAGAAGCGGACCTTCTTGAAGAAGCCGAGGCCATTGAGGCGACGCTCGGCACGATCGGTCAGGACGCGGTTATAGGCGTCGCCCTCGGTGATATCGAGCTCGCGGCGGATGACATAGTCGCGGGTACGGGTGTTGCCGCGGATGTTGATGCGCTCGACATAGACGCGCGGGCCGTCTTCGACGACGAAGCCGAGCGCCACGGTGTGGGTGGCGCGGTCGCGCTGACCGGTCGGGCGAACCTGAGCGAAGGGGAAGCCCTGACGGGCGACCTGATTGGTCACGCCGGAGAGGGTCTTCTCCACGTCCTCGGCATTGTAGACGTCGCCCACGGCGGCGCGGACCTCGCCGTCGAGGATCTGGGTGTCGACACCCGGCAGACGCGAATCGATGGCCACAGCGCCGACGGTGTATTGCTGACCCTCGTCCACCGTCACGGTGATGACCCAGCCGGCATCGCCTTCGCCTTCGACGTAGCGCGCATCGGCATTCACCACCCGGAAGTCGGCATAGCCGTTCTTCAGGTAGTAGCGGCGCACGAGGTCGAGATCGTTGGTGATCCGGTCGGGATCATAGACGTCGGATGTCTTGATGAACGAGAGGAAGTTCATCTCCGACGAGCTCATCAGCTCGCGCAGCTTGCTCTCGGAATAGGCACTGTTCCCGACGAAGTTGATCGCCTTGATGCCGGTCTTGTCGCCTTCCTCGATCACGTAGATCAGGTCGATACGGCCATTCGGCAGATCGACGGTGCGGAAGCTGACCTTGGCGGTGCCGCGGCCGGCGCGGCGGTAGATTTCGCGGATGCGCTGAAGATCGGCCTGGACGATGCCCTCGCTGAAACCGCCGCGGGCCTTGGCCTCGACCTCGGCTTCGAGCGTCCCCTTCTCGACCTTCTTGTTCCCCTCGAACACGACCCGGTTGATCAGGTTGTTCTCGCGGACCGTCACCACCGTCCCGGCGCCGCTGCGCGAGACCTTGACGTCGGAGAACATGCCGCTCGCCAGCAGGTTGCGGCGGGCCTCTTCGGGAGATCCGGAGGCCGTGCCGGTCACGTAGGACCGGATCGTGTCGGCATCGACGCGCTTGTTACCCTGGACGACGATCTGCTGCGCCTGAGCCGTGCCGCCCAGAACCAGCCCTGCGGCCGCGGCAGCGACTAGGACGATGGTCCGTTCGGCCGACTTACGCCGGCGCTTCCCCGTCATCGACATCATGTAATCGCCCGTCTCTATTTATTAACAGTCCGGGTTTGCACCCGCAGACAGGCGGTCGTTATCCGACCGTCCCGTCACCTGGTCCCAAGCTCAGCTTCTACCGAGTTTCCCGAGCGAAGCAAACGCTCGGACCTGGGCTGTAGGGGGGATTTTGGGGAGACGTGGCCTTCCGGTCACTTAACGGTTCCCGTTCATCGCTCGATAAGGTGAATCAATCGTCAATTTGCAGCAAAAAGCCCGCTCCGGTGACCGGGCGGGCTTTTCGAATGTCGAGTGCAATCAATATGTTGTGGAGAAATCCACAACCTTGCGAGAGGACTGCTCCGCGCAGCGGCCGAGACGGCGGCGTCCGGTCAGGAGCCCCGGCCGGACCAGGACGCACCGAGGTTCAGGATATCGTTCCAGGCGGCGAACAGCATGAGGAACAGGACCAGTGCGAGCCCGATCCGGAACCCGATCTCCTGGGTCTTCTCGCTCAGCGGGCGGCCGCGAACGGCCTCGAACGCGTAGAACAACAGGTGCCCGCCATCGAGGAGGGGAACCGGAAAAAGGTTAAGCAGGCCGATCGAGACGGAGAGAAGCGCCACGAGACCGATGAGCCCCCCGACGCCACCGACCTTGGCGACCTCGCCCGAGACGCGCGCGATCCCGATCGGACCGGAGAGCTGATCGGCGGATTCGCGGCCCGTCACCAGCTTGCCGAGGTAGTTCATCGTGCGGTCGACGACGAAATAGGTCTCCGACACGCCGAGCCCGAGGGATTGGAACAGGCCGTAATGCCGAACCTGGGCATCGGCACCGTTCGGCCCCTTGATGCCGAGGCGGCCGAGGCGATGCTTACCGAACGGGGTCCGCTCTTCCACCGCGTCGGGCACGGCGGTCAGGGTCTTGGTCTCGCCGCCGCGATCCACGGTGACGGCGAGGCTGGCGCCGGCGCTTCCGGAAACGGTGCGCTGCATGTCGAGAAAGTTGGTGACACTCGCCCCGTCGATGGACGTGACCACGTCGCCGGGCTGGAATCCGGCACGCTCCGCGGCGCTGCCTGGCATTACGCCATCGATGCGCGGCGGAAGCTCGTAGCGACCGACGAAGTAAATCGCCCCGGCGAAAAGCGCGATGGCGAGGAGGAAGTTGGCGATGGGGCCGGCAGCCACGATCGCCGCCCGCTTACCCAGGCTCTGCGTGGGAAAGCTCGTCGCACGCTCCTGGGGCGTCATCCGCGCCAGGGCGGCGGGATCGGCCACGCTGGCGCCATTGGCGTCGCCATGGAACTTGACGTAGCCGCCTAGCGGGATCGCCGACACCTTCCAGCGTGTGCCGTGACGGTCGTTGAAGCCGAAGAGCTCGGGACCGAAGCCGATGGAGAAGGCGTGAACGCCGACGCCGCACCAGCGACCGACGAGGAAATGGCCCATCTCGTGGACGAAGACCACGATGCTGAGCACGATGACGAAGGGGATCACCGACCCGAAGAAGCCGGAGGCGGTTCCCCCCATCGAAGCTAGAAAGTCCATTCGTCGATCCTCAGGGCCTCGCGAGGGGCCAACACACGTCCATAGCAGATCGGATCGCGGACGAGCGAACGCAAACCGGGCGGGGCCGGTGAGATCGTCGCATGCGGCTCTCCCGTCCCCGCTTTCCTCGGTGGACGGTTAAGGGCCGGGCGATGACGACCGCATCAATGCCCGCCTCCCGCTGGCGCGGCGGCACGCGGCCGGCGGATCAACGGAGTCGCGCAGGCCATGGCGAGGAACAGGAAGGTCAGCACCAGGAAGACGTCGGTGAAGCCCATCACCAGCCCCTGCATCCGCACCGTGTTCATCATCGCCTTCAGGGCCATGGCGTTGCTGTCGAGGCCCAGCGCATCGAACTGCCGACGGGTCATGTCGAGCCGCTCCAGCACGGTATTGTTCGTCCAGGTGAAGCGCTCGTGCAGCCGGGCGAGATGCAGGTCCCAGCGGTCGTTGAGCACGGTGTTGATGAGGGCGAGGCCCACCGCCCCGCCGAGGTTGCGGGTGAGGTTGTAGAGCCCGGACGCGTTCTTCATCCGCGCCGGCGGAAGCGTGCCGAGCGCGATGTTGTTGATCGGGATCATGCACAGCATCAGCGAGCAGCCGCGCAGGACCTGGGGCAGCAGCAATTCCCAGAAGTCCCAGTCCTTGGTCAGCCCGGTGACGATCCAGGTGCCGGCGGCGAAGCCGGTGAAGCCGATCCCCATCAGGATGCGCGGATCGACATTGCCCGAGAACCGGCCGGCGATGGGCGCGGTGGCGAACATGCACAAACCGGAGACGAACATCGTCTCGCCGATCTGCAGAGCCGAGTAGCCGCGCACCCGCCCGAGATAGACCGGGTAGAGGTAGGTCAGGCCATAGAGCCCGATGCCGAGAACGAAGCTGAAGATGCAGCCCGCCGCGAAGTTGCGGTCGGAGAAGGCGCGCAGGTCGACGATGGGCTCAGCCGCCGTGAGCGCGCGCCAGAAGAAGGCGATACCGCCGGCGACGCAGATGATGGCGCAGGCGAAGACCGCCTCGTCCTGAAGCCAATCGTGATTCGGCCCCTCCTCCAGCACGTATTCGAGGCAGCCGAGGAAGGCGGCCATGAAGGCGAGACCGAACCAGTCGAAGCGCTTGAACAGGTCGAGGTTGGGCTCGTCGAAATCCACGAGCAGGTAGGTCGACACGGTGACGACGATGCCCGGCACCACGTTGATGAGAAACAGCCAGTGCCAGTCGAACGCATCCGTCAGGTAGCCGCCCACCGTCGGACCGATCGTAGGGGCGAGCGTCGCCACGAGGCCGATCATCGGTGACACGATGGGACGCTTGGAGGGCGGGAAGATCGTGAAGGCCGAGGCGAAGACGGTGGGGATCATGCCGCCGCCGATGAAGCCTTGCAGCGCGCGCCACAGGATCATTTCGTTGATCGAGGTGGAGGTCGCGCACATCAGGCTCATCAGGGTGAACCCACCCGCCGAGACCACGAACATCCAGCGGGTGGAGATCACCCGCGAGAGGAAGCCCGACAGGGGAATCGCGATGACCTCGGCGATGAGGTAGCTGGTCTGGACCCAGGGGATCTCGTCGCCCGAGGCCGAGAGCCCGGCCTGGATCTCGGCCAGCGATGCCGAGACGATCTGGATATCCAGGATGGCCATGAACATCCCGAACACCATGCAGACGAAGGCCACCATGCGGCGGCGATCGAGGGGCGGCTCGGCGGCGGGTGCGGGCGCGATGGTGGCGGTATCGGCCATGATCGGCCCCTAATGCCGCCACGCCGTGCGGACGCGTTCGTCCTCGCCACGGGTATCGACGCGCACGGTGACGGAGAGGCCGGGACGCAGGAGCCCTTCCCGCGCCACGTCCGCCGGCACATGAATGCGCACCGGCAGGCGTTGCACGATCTTGGTGAAGTTGCCGGTGGCGTTGTCGGGCGGCAGCAGGCTGAAGACGGAACCCGAGGCCGGCGACAAAGATTCGACCTCGCCGACGATGTCACGGCCCGGATAGGCATCCACCGCGATGTGGACCTGCTGGCCGGCATGCATCCGCTCGACCTGCGTCTCCTTGAAGTTCGCGTCGACCCGCACGCTCTCCAAGGGGACCAAGGCCGCGATGCGCGAGCCCGGCGCAACATAGGCGCCCGCCTCCACTGCCTTGTTGCCGACGACACCGTCGAAGGGCGCATGGATCACCGTGAAGGCGAGGTCGCGGTCGGCCCTGTCCTCGGCGGTCTTCAACTCAGCCGCGAGCCCTTCCGCCTCCCGGCCCTGAGCTCGCAGGACCTCGACATTGGCCTTCATCATGGCGAGGTTCGCCTCGGCTCCTTTCACCGTGGCCTCGGTGCGGTTGCGATCGGCCAGGGCCTGCTCGATCCGCGATTTGGCGACGAAATCGACCTTCTCCAGCTGCTGCTGCCGGGCATAATCGGCAGCGGCGCGGATGGAATCGGCCTTGGCCGCATCGATCTGCGCCGCGCTCTGGAGGAGCTGCGCCTGTGCGGCCTCCACCTGCCGGCCGATGCGGGCGATGGTAGCCTGCTGAGTCAGGAGCTTGTCATGCGCGGCTTGGGCGGCGAGGCGATAATCGCCGTCGTCGAGGCGGGCGATCACGTCGCCCTGCTTCACCGCCTGCCCGTTCATCACCGGCACGGCGGCGAGATAGCCGGGAACCTTGGCCGCCAGGATCGAGATGTCGGCCTGGACGTAGGCATCGTCGGTGGAGACGAAGAAGCGCCCGACCGTCCACCATTCGTAGCCCTTGTAGCCGCCGCCCGCGAGCGCGAGCGTGAGCACGGTCAGCATCATGGCCTTGCGGAGCAACCGCGGCTTCGGCGGCGTTGCCACCGTGGCGGCGACCGGCACCGGGGAATGCGCAACGACCGAAGTCGCCAGTGGCGCTGCGTCGTTCGGCAGGTCGCCGCTGCCAGAGGCGGCAGAATGACTGCCTTCGTCACGGAGAGACATGGTCTGATCCCGGGATCAACGAATTGACCGAACCGTTCGGTCATTCGGCATCAGGTTGACCGACGCCGCGAGTTCCCCTTAGGTATGATGACTGAACGGTTCGGTCAATTGGGGTGAGCGGTGAGTGCAGTCCAGGCAGAGCGCCCGACGGTCGAGAAGGCGAGCACCCGCTCCGCGCCGGAGACGGATAAACGTCGGCAGATCCTCGACGGCGCACGCTCGGTCTTCATGGCCTCTGGTTTCGACGGTGCCAGCATGGGCGAGATCGCGAAGGCGGCCGGCGTCTCGAAAGGCACGCTCTACGTCTATTTCGACAGCAAGGAGGCTCTGTTCGAGGCCCTGACGCTGGAGGAAAAGCGCTGCCTCGCCGAGGCTCTGTTCCAGTTCGATGCCGACGATCCGGATGTACGCGGCGCGCTCACCCGCCTGGGGCAGAGCTACCTCGTCCACATGATACGCCCGGACCACGTGGCGATCATCCGCATGGTGATCGGCGCGACAGAGAAGTTTCCACGCTTCGGCCAGGCCTTCTACGAAGCGGGACCGGCGCAGGGCGTCGCGAGGCTCACCGCCTATCTCGACCGTCATGTCGTGGCGGGCCGCCTGCGCCACGCCGATACGGAACTCGCGGCCAAGCACTTCCTGCATCTGTGCCAGGCGGGCTTGCTCACGCGCCTGCTCTTCGCCGCGGGCGGTCCGGTGACCGAAGCCGAAATCGGGACCCGCGTGACCGAAGCCATCCGTGTGTTCTTCGCGGCCTATGGACCCGAGGATTGACGACCCGCCGCATGACGAGAGGTCACGCTTGATTCAGGCGATCCGGGCAAGGTCGGCCCGCGACGCGACCGGAACGGCAGGTCACCCCTTATGCGAATCCTGGTTCTCGGAGGCTACGGCCTCATCGGCTCGGCCGTGGTCTCCCGCTGCCTCGCCGCCGGGCATGCGGTAACGGGTCTCGGGCGAGACGTCCGGGCGGCGCGCCTGCACCGTCCCGAAGCAGATTGGATCGAGCACGACATCGCCCGGCTCGTCGCGCCGGAGGATTGGAGCGACACGCTGCGGGGCATCGATGCCGTGGTGAATTGCGCGGGCGCCCTGCAGGACGGCCCGCGCGACGATGTCCGCGCTCTTCAGGCGACCGCCATGTGCGCCCTGTTTGCCCGTTGCCGTCAGCTGGGTATCGTGCGCGTCGTCCAGGTCTCGGCGGCGGGAGCCGCTCTGAACGCCGCCACCGAATTCATGCGCAGCAAGGCGGAAGCCGATTCGAGCCTGGCCTCCCTCGATCTCGATTGGGTGATCCTGAGACCGGGACTGGTCCTGTCGCCGATCTCGTACGGGGCGACCGGCCTCATCCGTGCGTTGGCATCGCTCCCGGTCGCCTTCACCGGTATGTCCGATCTGCAGCCGATCCAGACCGTCCATGTGGACGATGTGGCGGAGGCGGTCCTGCTCGCGGTCGAGGGCCGGATCGGTCCGCGCGCGAGCTACGACCTCGTCGAGGAGCGGGGCCACTCCCTCGCGGAGATCGTCGCGGCCTTTCGCGCCCGGCTTGGACGCCCCACCGCCGCATTCGCGCTGCCGATGCCCTCCCCGCTCCTTCGCCTCGGGTTCCGCATCGGGGACCTCGTCGGCCGTCTCGGCTGGCGGACGCCCATCCGCACCACGGCGTTGATCCAGATCGAGGCCGGCGTGAGCGGGGACCCGACCGTCTGGATGCAGGTCACCAAGGCTCCGCTTTCCTCGCTGTCGGACAGCCTTCGCCGGATGCCATTCGGGGTGCAGGAACGTTGGTTCAGCCGGCTCTGGCTGCTGAAGCCGGCCATCCTCGCCACGCTTTCGCTGTTCTGGCTGCTCTCAGGCCTGATTGCCCTGACGCATCTCGACGCCGCCATGGCGGCGATGACCGCCCACGGCATCGATGCGGCGACCGCGCGTGTCACGGTGCTCGCCGGAATCCTCGTCGACCTGGCGCTGGGGGGAGCGATCCTTGTCAGGCGCACCATGCCGCTCGCCGCCCTCGGCATGGCGGCGATGACTGGAGTCTACCTCTTCTTCGGCTCGGCCATCGCCGCCGGCCTCTGGCTCGATCCCCTGGGCGCCTATCTCAAGACCCTGCCCGGGGCGATGCTGGCCCTCGTGGCCTATGCGCTGGCCGACGAGCGCTGACCCCGATGGAGTACGTCGATCTCCTACGCTGGCTGCACGTCATCGGCGCGACGATCCTGCTCGGCACCGGAACCGGCATCGCCTTCTTCATGACGATGGCGCATCGCACGAGGCGGCCCGACCTGATCGCCCATGTGGCGGGGACGGTGGTCATCGCCGACATGCTCTTCACGGCGACAGCCGCGGTGATCCAACCGGTGACGGGCTGGCTCCTGGCGCGCGCGGTGGGCTGGCCCCTCGCGGAGGGATGGATCGCCCTGTCGTTGATTCTCTACGTCGTCATCGGCTTGTTCTGGCTGCCGGTGGTCAGAATCCAGATGATCCTGCGCGATCTCGCCATGGCTGCGGCCCGATCGGGGATACCCCTCCCACCGCGCTACCATGCTCTCTACCGGATCTGGTTCGCCTGCGGTTTTCCAGCTTTCGCCGCCATGCTTGCCATCGTCTGGCTGATGACGGCGAAACCGCGCTTCGCCCTGTTCTGAGCGGACCTCAGGCGGCCGATGGCAGCGCCTTGGCGCTCCAGGCGCGGACATGGGCGTCGATGGCCAGAGCCTCGTCCACGTCGGCCGGCGCACTGCGATACTCGGGGGCGAAATGTTCGCAGGCCCGCTCCACCAGTTCGGCGATGCCGTAGAAGCCGATCTCGCCGCGGATGAAGGCGGCCACCGCGATCTCGTTGGCGGCATTCATCACCGTCGGGGCGGCGCCGCCCTCCGCGAGCGCGGCGCGGGCGATGCGCAGGCAGGGGAAACGCGCCTCGTCCGCCGCCTCGAAAGTGAGGCTGCCGACGGCGGCGAGATCGAGGGAGCGTCCCCGCTCGATGGTCAGACGGTCGCCAAGGCCGAGGCAATGGGCGATGGGGACGCGCATGTCCGGCATGGCGAGGCCCGCCGTCACGGCGCCGTCGCGCCAGGTGATGAGGCCATGCACGATCGATTGCGGATGCACGATCACGTCGAGGCGCTCGGCCTCGATGGCGAACAGGTGATGCGCCTCGATGAGTTCGAGGCCCTTGTTCATCA
This sequence comes from Methylobacterium sp. WCS2018Hpa-22, assembly GCF_031843785.1. Lineage (NCBI taxonomy): Bacteria > Pseudomonadati > Pseudomonadota > Alphaproteobacteria > Hyphomicrobiales > Methylobacteriaceae > Methylobacterium > Methylobacterium sp. WCS2018Hpa-22. Next base: position 15,322 of record NZ_JAVTJA010000006.1, on the reverse strand, counting down.
GCGAGGCCGAATCGATGTTGATCTTCATTCCCATCGACCAGGTCGGATGAGCCGCCGCCTCGGTGGGCGAAGCCGCGGCGATGCGTTCCTTCGTCCAAGTGCGGAACGGGCCGCCGGAAGCGGTGATGGTCATCTTGGTCACGTCCGAGACGCGACCGTCCCCGAGCGCCTGCGCCAGGGCATTGTGCTCGGAATCGACCGGCAGCAGCGTTGCCTTGAACCGTGCGGCGTCGCGCATGAAGGCATCGCCGGCGCAGACGAGGCTCTCCTTGTTGGCGAGGGCGACGGTACGGCCGAGGCGCAGGGCCGCATGGGTCGGGCGCAGGCCCGCCGCACCGCTCACCGCAGCCACGACGATGTCGGCATCACGAGCCACGGCTTCGAGGACGGCGCTGTCGCCTGCCCCGTTGGCGATGCCGGTGCCGGACAGCGCCTCGCGCAGGGCGGATCCCTGGCTCTCGTCGGCGAGCGCGGCGAAATCCGCGCCGATCTCACGGGCGAGCTTTGCCAGAGCGGCGGCATCGCGGCCACCGACGAGGGCGCCGATCCGGAAGCGCTCGGGATGCTGGGCCAGCAGGTCGGTGGTGGAACGACCGATGGACCCGGTGGCGCCGAGGATGGTGACGGTATGGGTCAACGGATCGATTCCTTCAGACCACCGCCAAGCGGTGGGCAACGAGATAAAGGCCGGCGAGCACGGCCACGGCGAAGAAGCCGTCGAGCCGATCCATGACACCGCCATGGCCCGGGATCGAACGGCCCGAATCCTTCACGCCGTAATGCCGCTTGAGCCCCGATTCGGCGAGATCGCCGGCCTGGCTCAGGATGGACGCGAGGGCGCTGGTAATGGCGACCGCGACGAGGGGTGCGTTCGCCAGACTGCTCCACCCCTGCGAGCGCGCGGCCATCACCAGCAGGGTGCCGGCGGCGATGCCCGCCGCGAGACCGCCGAGTGAGCCGGACCACGTCTTCTTGGGGCTCACCGACGGCATCAGCTTCGGCCCGCCGAAGGTCCGACCGGTGATGTAGGCGACGATGTCGGTGGACCAGACCACGGCGAACATCCAGGCCGGCCCGAAGATGCCGATGGCCGGGTCGTCACGCAAAGCCGGGGGAACCAGGGCCAGCACCGCGGCACTGAGGAAGCCGATCACGACGCGGCCCCGTCCGCCCGAATCCCGGACGATCACGACGAGGGCAACGAGGGTCAGAACCGCGACCGCGAGCCAGACCAGTGCCGGAGCATCCAGGCGCAGGCAGAGGGCGAGGGCGAACAGCCCCAGGCCCGTAATCGCAACGGTAGGCCTGAGCGGCGCGATCCGGCTGATTGTGATCCATTCGCCCGCGAAGACGATGCCGGCGATGAGCCAGATGGCGGCGAAGGCCCAGCCGCCGAGGAACAGCGTGGTCAGCACGATGGTCGCCAGTACGATGGCGGACGCCGTGCGAAGCTGGAATTCGCGGCCGCCGAGGGGGCCGCGCCTCGGCGCGGATGCCGCGTCGCCGGGCGAGGCCATCACCCGGCCTTGCCGCTGAGGCCACCGAAGCGGCGATCACGGCGATGATACTCATCGATGGCCGCATGGAAGCAGGCGTGATCGAAATCCGGCCAGAATTCCGGCACGATCACGTATTCGGCGTAGGCCGTCTGCCATGTGAGGAAGTTCGACAAACGCTGCTCGCCCGAGGTCCGGATGACGAGGTCGGGATCGGGGATGCCGGTGGTGTCGAGGGCTTGGGCGATGGCCTCGAGGCCGATCTCGGCCGGGCTCATCCGCCCGTCGGCCACTGCCTGGGCCAGGGTCCGGACCGCCCGCAGGATCTCCTGCCGCCCGCCGTAATTGAAGGCGATCACCAAGGTGAGGCCGGTATTGCCGCGGGTCCGCGACTCGGCCTCGTCGAGCAGCGCGGCGATATCGGTGCTCAGGCCCTCGCGGGCGCCGATGATCTTGACGCGCACGTTGTTGCCGTGGAGCTCGGCAAGGTCGCGGCGCACGAACAGCTTCAGCAGGCCCATGAGATCGGCGATTTCGGCCGGCGGCCGGCGCCAGTTCTCGGAGGAGAAGCTGTAGATCGTCAGATAGGAGACGCCGAGTTCGATCGCGGAGCGGACCGCGCGGCGCACCGCCTCGACGCCGCGGCGATGCCCCTCCACCCGCGGAAGACCACGGCGCGCAGCCCAGCGGCCGTTGCCATCCATGATGATGGCCACATGGGCCGGCGCCGCCGGACGGGTGACGGGAGACGGGCCTGACCCCGAAGTCTCGGTATCGCGCGAGGCGAGGCCGACCGCGACGCTGGCGGTGTCCCTATCCCCGGCCGCAGATACCTCGATCTGACGCGCGCCCTCTGAGCGACCCAACGCGCTTCTCCCCGTCCCTGATTCCGTCGATTCCATACCTGTCCACAACTTAGACCTGCATGATTTCCTTTTCCTTGGAGGCGAGAACGCCGTCGATGTCAGCGATGTGCTGGTCGGTCACCTTCTGCACTTCGGTGGCCTGACGCTTCTCGTCGTCCTCGCTGATGGCGCTTTCCTTCTCGAGCTTCTTGAGATGATCGAGCGCATCGCGGCGGACGTGGCGGACCGCGACGCGGGCCTCCTCGGTATATTTGTGAGCGACCTTGACCATTTCCTTGCGGCGCTGCTCGTTCATCTCCGGAACGCGCAGGCGGATGGTCTGACCCTCGGTCTGAGGGTTCAGGCCGAGATCGGATTCACGAATCGCCTTCTCCACGGCGGCGACCATGCTGCGGTCCCAGACCGAGATCGACAGAAGGCGCGGCTCGGGCACGCTCACCGTGGCGACCTGGGCCATCGGCATGGACGACCCATAGGCATCGACATTGATCGGGTCGAGAATGCTCGGGGTCGCGCGTCCGGTGCGCAGGGAACCGAGATCCTTCGACAGCGCGCTGACGGCGCCCTGCATCCGGCGCTTGATATCGTTCAGGTCGAACTCTGGGGTCGCCATACTGTGTGTCCCGACGAGAATGAGAGAAAAGGCCTTGGGCCGCCGGGGCCCGTGCGTGCGGCCTCAATGAACCAAAATCCGACAGGTCGCAAATGGCGTTCGCGCGCGCGGCGGATCAAATCGACCATGCGAGGCGGCTTCGCGATCTGCCTATCGCGCGACCGGCTTCCTCTCCGCTAGTCCCGGCGGGCCGGAGCGCTGGACGAAATGGTTTGCATCGAGCTCCGTGAACGCCTGGAGCAGCGCGATGATGGCTCGACATCTCCGTAGGGTCGAACTTCGCAGTGGGACCGTATTGGAGATAGAGGGCGTTGAGGGCCTCCGAGCGGCCTGCATAACCGACCATCCATCCCCGCAACGCACGCTGCTGTAATGGAACGGCAGAGACGAGAACCATGCCGCTGTGACGGCTGTCCGCCGCCAGCGCCCAGAGCTGCTCCGAGATCGTCGACGTCTCGCCCTCCATGGCCTGGAGGAAGAAATCCTCGTTGAACACGAGGGCGCCCGTCATGCCCGACGCATGATCGTAGCGGTTGCAGGAGGCCAGGATGTCCCTGACCATGTCACGCATCGAACCACCCGTCAGCTTGACGAGATTCCGGCTGTAGAAAACGAACTGCGACAAGGGCATCGACTATGCTCGGCAGCCGCATCGGGCAGGCGGCAGGCGTTCCCTTTCACAGGAAGAGCGAAAATCCTCAAGAAACCCTGATGCCGAAATCGAGCGAGCAACTGGGGGGCCGCTGCGCATCAACTCGCAACGACGAACCCGATACTTGAGATACTATGTCGTCAGGGCACGACGTGCGTCGAAGGAGCGTTCCCCGTGAGGATCGCGGTGACCGAACTCGGGGCATGAACAGAGCCGACGACGATGGAGATGCGGCTCTCGCGGGCCAGCGCGAAGGCGGCGGTATCCATGATCTTGAGGTCGCGCGCGATGGCATCGTCATGGGTCAGGCGGTCGTAGCGCACCGCCGAGGGATCTTTCTTCGGATCGGCCGAATAGACGCCATCGACCTGGGTCGCCTTGAGCACGGCGCCGCAGCGCAGCTCGGCCGCGCGGAGAACGGCGGCGGTGTCGGTGGTGAAATACGGGTTGCCGGTGCCCCCGGCGAGGACGACCACCTGGCCCTTGTCGAGATGGTGCAGAGCCGGTTGGCGCGCATAGGTCTCGCAGATCGTCGGCATCGACACCGCGGACATCGTCCGGGCGGGCACGCCGGCGGCATTGAGGGCCGTCTCAAGGGCGAGGGAGTTCATCACCGTGGCGATCATGCCCAGCGAGTCGCCGGTGGCGCGATCGATCCACCCCGCCGACGAGATGCGCGCGCCCCGGATCATGTTACCGCCCCCGACCACGAGTGCGACCTGAAAGCCGGCCTCCAGGGTCTTGGCGATATCGTCCGCCAGGGCCGCCAGGAGCGGGGGATGCAGCCAGTACCCGTCCGGGGCGGCCAGGGCCTCGCCCGACAGCTTCACGAGGACGCGGCGAAACGGTTTGGTCTCCGGCATGGCGCCAGTCCCCTCAAGCACCGGCGCAAGGCCGAACGATTCAATCGGAAGCGCCCGCTGTCTATCGCAAGGCGGTCGCGAAGGTCGAGGGGCAGGACCGTCTTAGTATGTCATCTCGGGGATCGGTCGCCGGACCTGTGGAGAGACGAGGCGGAATCGATGGTCGGAAAACGCGGAACGGGCGGCGGCATCGCTGCCACCGCCCGTTCCAGGAAACAGTTGTCGATCCAGAAGGATGGCGGCGTCAGCCGCGCGCGGCAGCCGCGACTTCGGTGGCGAAATCGGGAGCCTCTTCCTTCTCGATGCCCTCGCCGAGCGCGTAGCGCACGAAAGCGGTGAGCTTCACCGGCGCGCCGGCCTTACCCTCGGCTTCCTTCAGCACCTGCGTGATCGTCTTGGAGCCATCATGCACGAAGGGCTGCTCCAGGAGGGTGACCTCCTTGTAGTAGCTCTTCAGGCCGCTCTCGACGATCTTGGCGAGGACGTGGTCCGGCTTGCCGGCATTCTTCTCGCGCAGGATGTTGCTCTCGCGCTCGAGCACGGCCTGATCGACGCCAGCGGCATCCAGCGCCACCGGGTTCGTCGCGGCGACATGCATGGCGATCTGACGGCCGAGGGTGGAGAGAACCTCCACGTCGCCTTCGGATTCGAGCGCGACCAGCACGCCGATCTTGCCGAGGCCGTCGGCGACCTGAGCGTGGACGTAGGACGCGATCACGCCCTTGGTCACGTCGAGCTTGGCCACGCGGCGCAGGGTCATGTTCTCGCCGATCGTGGCGATGAGGCTGGAGAGCGACTCCTTGACCGTGGTCGAACCACCGGGGAAGTGAGCGGCCTCGAGGCCTTCGAGCGAACCATCGGTGTCGAGGGCGAGCTTGGCGGCTTCGCGGGCGAAGGCCTGGAAGCTGTCGTTACGCGCAACGAAGTCGGTCTCGGAATTCACTTCGACGATGGCGGCGTGATGGCCCGACGATTCGACGGCCACGAGGCCCTCGGCGGCGACGCGGCCGGCCTTCTTGGCGGCCTTGGCCAAGCCCTTCTTGCGCAGCCAGTCGACGGCGGCTTCGATGTCGCCATCCGTCTCGTTCAGCGCGCCCTTGCAGTCCATCATGCCCGCGCCGGTCTTTTCGCGGAGCTCTTTCACCAATGCGGCGGTGATGTTGGCCATGGCGAGTCCTCTCTTCGGGTCTGTCTCAAATGATAAAGGAGCCCGGCGCTAGGAGCGCCGGGCTTCGTGGATTGGTTCGACGTCATCGGCGGCATCCCGTCACCGGGATGCCTGGGCGATCAGGCGGCGGCAGCAGCCTCGGCGAAGCCACGGGCCTGGTCGACCCAGCCATCGCGGCTGATGCGGCCGTTGAGCTTCAGATCGGCATCGACCTTGGCGACCTCGGCATCGGTCATCGCTGCGATCTGCCAGTAATGGTAGACGCCGGCATCGTTGAGCTTCTGGACGATCTGCGGTCCGGCGCCATGGAGCTTGGACAGGTCGTCTGGAGCGCCGCGGGGAGCCGAGAGCAGTTCGAAATGCTCGGTGGATTCCACCAGAGCGGCCACGTCGGCCGGATCGAGAGCGCCGGACTCGACCGAGAGAGCAGCCTCTTCCTCGGGAAGCTCTTCGGCAGTCGGAGCCTCGGAGGCACCGAGGTCGATGCCGCTGGAGCCCTGGCCGCGGGAGATACCGTCGATGGCGGCGCGGGCGATGAGGTCGCAATAGAGCGAGATCGCGCGGCCGGCATCGTCGTTGGCGGGAACGACGTAAGTGATGCCGTCAGGGTTGCAGTTGGTGTCGACGATGGCCGCCACCGGGATCCCGAGGCGCTGGGCCTCCTTGATCGCGAGCTGCTCCTTGTTGGTGTCGATCACGAACAGCAGGTCGGGCACGCCGCCCATGTCCTTGATGCCGCCGAGAGCCTTCTCGAGCTTGTCCTTCTCACGGGACAGCATCAGGCGCTCTTTCTTGGTGAGGCCCTGGCCACCACCTTCGAGGGTCTCGTCGACCTTGCGCAGACGGGCGATCGAGCCCGAAATGGTCTTCCAGTTGGTCAGCATGCCGCCGAGCCAGCGGGAATTGACGTAGTACTGGGCCGAACGCTTGGCGGCTTCCGCGATCGTGTCGGCGGCCTGACGCTTGGTGCCGACGAACAGCACACGGCCGCCCTTGGCGACTGTGTCGCTCACGGCCTGCAAGGCCTGGTGAAGGGCCGGCACGGTCTGGGCGAGATCGATGATGTGGATGTTGTTGCGGGTACCGAAGATGTAGGTCTGCATCTTCGGGTTCCAGCGGTGGGACTGGTGTCCGAAATGGGCGCCCGCTTCGAGGAGCTGACGCATCGTGAAATCAACGGCCATGATCGTTTTCTCTTCCGGTTGATGCCGCCGCGGAGGAAGCGACCGACCCTCGAGAGGGACGATCACCGGAAACGCCTCATTCAGGCATGAGGCCGGCTCCGCGTGTGGAATGGGCGGGGCCTTAGCAGAGGATATCCGCCGAGGCAAGGCTATGCGAAGGACATCGCAGGTATCGAATCAGGCAGCCGGCGCCTCACCGAACAAGGCCGCGACATCCGCCTCGCTGAGGATGCGGTACGCTCCGGCCTCCAGGTCGGTCGGCAGGGTCATACCGCCGATCCGGTCTCGATGCAGGGCGGTGACGTGGTTGCCGAGCGCCGCGAACATGCGGCGGACCTGATGATAGCGGCCCTCGTGAAGGGTCACGACCACATGGGTCTCGTCCTCCACCTCCATCTCCACCGGCAGGAGGGGCTTGTCCTCTCCTTCGAGCAGCATCGATCCGCTCCCCAGCACCATGACCTCGTCGCCCTTGAGCGGACGGTCGAGGGCGACGCGGTAGCGCTTGGCGACCTTCGATTTCGGCGAGATCACCTTGTGCAGGAACGGCCCGTCATCGGTGAGCAACAGGAGACCCGAAGTCTCCTTGTCGAGGCGGCCGATGGTGGAGAGGGCCGGGTCACGCCGGCGCCAGCGCTCGGGAAGGAGCCCATAGACGAGGGGACCGGCCTCCTTGTGGGAGCAGGTCACGCCGAGCGGCTTGTTCATCATCAGGACGAGGCCCGGCGGCGGATCCAGGGGATCGCCATCCACGACCATGCGCTGTGACAGATCAGGCGTCGCGGTGATGCGCTGACTGGCGTCGCGCAGCGGCGAACCGTCGAGCACGACGAGGCCGGCTTTGGCGAGAAGGCCGATCTCCCTGCGCGAGCCGTATCCGAGATTCGCCAGCAGGCGATCGAGCCTGAGGCTCGGGCTCTTGCTCAACGACCGGTGCTCGCTTCCAAGTTCCGTGGTTTCACTTGCGCGCTTCGTAGATCTTGTAGCCGCCGGCCGAGGCCTTGAGCGTGACGTTCCGGAAGGCGGCGTTCAGCGGGGCCTCGTAGGGCAGATGCGCGTTGGCGGTGAGCCAGAGCGTGCCGCCGGGCCTCAGGGTCTCGGCAGCGCGGCGGATGAAGACCTCGCCGAGGAAACGGTCCTCGATCCCGCCATCGTGGAAGGGCGGGTTCATGACGACGAAGTCGAGGCGCTCCAGCACCACGTCGGCCGAACGGATATCGGCCCAGCGAATATCCGCGCGCGGGTCACCGACATTGCGGCGGGCCATCTCCACGGCGCGCCGGTCGATGTCGATGAGGGTCAGCGCGGTCACGCCCTGGGAGGCCAGGACGGCGCGGGCAAGGACGCCGATCCCGCAGCCGAAATCCGCACCCCGGCCCGAAAGCGACGGCAGGTTGGCCAGGAGCAAAGCGGTGCCCGGATCGAGTCGGTCCCAGGAGAAGACGCCGGGCTGCGTGCAGAGGGCGAGGTTGTCGATGTGACGCGGCGCGCCTTCCTGGATCACCTCGTCGAGGTCGATGATCGCGGCGGGCCGGGCGACCTCGCAGATCCGGTGATGCCGCTTGGCCGTCTCCGCCGGCTCACAGCCGAATTCCTTCAGCTCGCGGCCGAGACGGGCCCCACCCTTATCCTTCGGCGCAAGCGCGCGCAGGCGCCCACCCGGACGCAAGGCGCGCAAAGATAGTGACAAGGCATAGCGACGCTCGATCGTCCCCGCCGGGGCCAGCATGGTCACGCTCTCGAGGCTACCCTCGGCGATGTCCTCGAGGCGGACAGAACCGGGGATCAGCGGCGAGAGTTGGGCCGCCCCTGCGGACACGTCGGCCAGTTCGGGAGGAGGAGACCCATAGACAGCATCCGGGACGGTGGGAGCAGGCATCATTCATGGATCCGGCGCGACAGGGCGCGCGCCTCGAGAGTTGGGCGTTAAGAGGAAGGATATTGGGCGCCACGACTCGGAATCGAGTCCGGCTTCGCGATTGGTAGCCGGCGATGGCCCCGAAGAAAAGGTTATCTTCGCCAGATCCGATAAATTTACAAAATCGAGCGAATCGGTTGGCAACACCGTGTCAAGTCATTGCCAAGCTCTTCCATGCATAAACATCCCAAACAGGCCTCGTTCTTTAACCTGCGTTTCAAAAACGGCGACGCTGTGCGGAACGTTACTGCAAGTTATGCGGCAATGCAGCACGAAGCGGCTCTGGATACCTCGAACCGTATCGTGACGCACCAGCCCATCACCTATCCGCGCGGGAATTCGAGCCCCATCTCCCGATAGCGTGCCGGATCATCGGCCCAGTTCTCGCGCACCTTCACATGCAGGAACAGGTGGACGGGTTGATCGGCCGCCTCGGCGATCTCGCGCCGGGCCGCCTGCCCGATCGCCTTGATGGTCTGGCCGCCCTTGCCGAGCACGATGGAGCGCTGGCTCTCGCGCTCCACGAAGATCGTCTGCTCGATCCGCACCGAACCATCGGTCTTCACCACCCATTGGTCGGTCTCGACGGTGGAGCGGTAGGGCAGCTCCTCGTGGAGCCGGTCATAGAGCTTCTCGCGCGTGATCTCGGCGGCGAGCATCCGGAGCGGAGCGTCCGACACCTGATCCTCTGGGTAGAGCCAGGGGCCGGGCTGCATCATCCCGGCCAGGGTCTTCCTCAGCGTATCGATGCCGTCGCCGTTGAGCGCGGAGATCATGAACGTATGCGCGAAGGCGATGCGCTCGTTGAGCGAGGCGGCCAGGGCCAGCAGCCGGTCGCGCGGGATCAGGTCGATCTTGTTGAGGATCAGGGCCTTGGGTTGGCGCACCTCGGGCAGACGGGCGAGGATCGCCTCGACCTCCTCGGTGACGCCCTTGCGGGCATCGACCAGCAGGCAGACCGCGTCGGCATCGGCGGCACCGCTCCAGGCGGAATGGACCATCGCCCGGTCGAGGCGGCGCTTGGGCGCGAAGATGCCGGGCGTGTCCACCAGGATGATCTGGGCACTGCCCTCCATGACGATGCCGCGCACGAGTGCCCGGGTCGTCTGGACCTTGCGCGAGACGATGGAGACCTTGGTGCCCACGAGGCTGTTGAGCAGGGTCGACTTGCCGGCATTGGGTACGCCGATCAGGGCGACGAAGCCCGCGCTCGAATCGGCCGGGATGACCGGCAGCGGCTTGATCTCGGGCATCGGGGCCTGCCGGGGCAGGTCGTCTTCGTCGTCGAAATCGTTGTGGTCGTCAGGCATCGGAGTCGCTTTCTTCACCGACGTCCGCCGACGTCTCCATTCCGTTCCGTGGGGTGACGCCGGCCTGAGGGCCCGTGCCGTGAACTTCGCGCTCGAGCACGAGGCGGGCGGCCTCCTGCTCGGCGAGGCGTTTCGAGGGGCCGGTGCCGTATCCGGGCTCGAGGCCCTCGACACGCGCGGCGATCCTGAAGACGGGGGCGTGGTCCGGGCCGGACCGCTCCACGACGTCGTAGACCGGGATCGGCAGGGCGCGCCCCATCGCCCATTCCTGCAAGGCGGATTTCGCGTCACGTCCGCGCGGTGCCGCCGTGTCGGTGCCGGGCGCGAAAGCCGTGGCCACGATGGCCTTCGCCGTCTCGTATCCGGCGTCGAGGAAAACCGCGCCGAGGATCGATTCGCAGGCATCGGCCAGGATCGTCTGGTTGCGGCGGCCGCCGCTCTGGATCTCCCCCGGGCCGAGGGCGAGATGGGGCCCGACATCCCAGGCCGTGGCGACCGAGGCACAGGTCTCCCGGCGCACGAGCCCGGCGAGACGCCGCGACAGGTCGCCTTCATCGGCCTGCGGGAAGGCTTCGTAGAGGAGGTCCGCGATGGCGAGGCCGAGCACCCGGTCGCCGAGAAATTCGAGGCGCTGGTAGCTTCCCACCCGTCCGCCACCGCCGGCCTTGCTGACATGGGTCAGGGCCAGCGACAGAAGGCTACGGTCGGCGAAGACGTGGCCGATCCGCTCTTCGAGCACGTTCAGGCCGGGCTTGGGTCGCGGTGCGCGACGCGCCCGGCTGGAAGGACGCGTCTCCTCACTCACGGTCGATCGTCCTAATGGATGCTGCTGAAGATGCGGCCCCACCGCACCTTCGCCGGCCATTGCCAAATCTGCCAGGCCGGGGTGCCCTCGTCGATGGAGAAGAAGATCATCTCGGCACGGCCGACGAAATTCTCGAACGGGACGAAGCCGACATTGGCGAGGTCGCGCGAATCCGTGGAATTGTCGCGGTTGTCGCCCATCATGAAATAGCGGCCGGGCGGCACGAGATAGGGCTCGGTATTGTCCCAGTAGCCGTTATCGCCCTCGCGCTCGATCACCTGATGCACCACGCCGTTCGGCAGGGTCTCGGTATATTGCTCGACCTTCGTTTCCTCGCCGTACGGACCGGTGGTCTCGTAGGGGGCGATGCGCTCACGCTTCACCGCCACATCGTTGATGTAGAGAATGCCGGCCTTCATCTGGATTTTATCGCCGGGCAGGCCGATGACGCGCTTGATGTAGTCGGTGGCGTTGTCCTTCGGCAGCTTGAACACGGCGATGTCGCCGCGCTTGGGCTCGGCCGCCCAGATCCGGCCATCGGCCTTGAAGGGCAGATACTCGCTCAAGGGCAGCGAGTACTTCGAATATCCGTAGGAGTACTTGGACACGAACAGGTAGTCGCCCACGAGAAGCGTCGGAACCAGCGATCCCGAAGGAATGTTGAACGGCTGGAAGAGCAGCGTGCGCACAACGAGGGCGATCAGTAGCGCCTGGACGCCAACCTTGACCGTTTCCTTGATGCTCGCCCAGGCGCCCGTATCGGCCGCCCTCAGGTCTCGCTTCGTCTGGTGATCCACGCGCGCTCGTTCCATCTGTCTGCAATCTCCGGCTCGACGCGCGAACCCGATCGACTGTCGGTGATGACCGGCGGTCTAGACCATGCCGTCGGGAGCCGCAACGCGAGCAGTGGCCGGCTCAGCATCCGGCATCGGGGACGGCAGCGAGGAGGGCAAGGCCTCGATGATCACGAATGCTTGCGCCATGGGCGGATCGTCGGTGAGCGTCACGTGGATCTTGGCCGTGTGTCCGGCGGGAATCAGCGCCCGCAGACGCTCCGCCGCGCCCCCGGTGAGGCGCAGGGTCGGTGCCCCTCCCGGCAGGCTCACCACCTCCATGTCGCGCCAGAAAACGCCATGGCTCATGCCGGTGCCGAGCGCCTTGGCACAGGCCTCCTTGGCGGCGAAGCGCCTCGCATAGGACGGTGCGCGGGCGGCGCGACGGTCCGACTTGGCACGCTCGCCATCGGTATAGACCCGATGGGTGAAGCGCTCGCCGTAGCGCTCGAGGGACCGTTCGATCCGGCGGATGTCGCAGAGGTCCGAGCCGATGCCGACGATCATGCCCCGATCCCCGTCCGGGCCCGATCCATGGCGGCGCGCATGTCGCGGATCGCCTGAGCCAGCCCGTGAAAGATCGCCTCGCCGATGAGCGAGTGGCCGATATTGAGTTCGGCGAGTTGCGGCAGCGCCGCCACCGGACCGACGCTGTCGAGAGCGAGACCATGGCCCGCATGGACTTCGAGGCCGATTCCGGAGCCATAGGCGGCGGCCCGCGCGATGCGGGCGATCTCATGCGCGACCCGTGCGCCGTCACCCTCGGCGACCGCTTCGCAATAGCTTCCCGTATGAAGCTCGACCACCGGCGCCTCCAGGCGGAGCGCCGCGTCCATCACCGCCTCGTCGGGCTCGACGAACAGCGAGACGCGGATCCCGGCACTCGACAGGGCGGCGATCCGGGGCGCGAGATGGGCCGCCTGTCCGACGATGTCGAGGCCGCCCTCGGTGGTGCGCTCCTCGCGCTTTTCGGGAACGAGGCAGGAGGCGTGCGGGCGAAGACGGGTAGCGATCCCCACCATCTCGTCCGTGGCCGCCATCTCGAAATTGAGCGGTACGGAAAGCCGCGCCATCAGCGCCTCGATATCGGCGTCGCGGATATGCCGGCGGTCCTCGCGCAGATGCGCGGTGATCCCGTCCGCCCCGGCTTCGACGGCGAGCAGGGCGGCAACGACGGGATCGGGATGGATGCCGCCGCGAGCGTTACGCACGGTGGCGACGTGGTCGATGTTCACGCCGAGGCGGAGGGGAACAGGTGCTTTGGCGGACATCAGGCAACTCCGGACGGCAGGCGCGTCCCGCGACGAAGGACGACCGGCAGGCGATGCGCACGGCCGTTTCGTCCCTAGATAGGGGGCAGGCGGTATTTTCGGGATAGGCGGCGCAATGGGAATTCTCGACGGGCTCTTCGGCCATGGCAGCGACCTCTCCCCGCAGGAGGTGCACGAGGCGCTCGGCGGCGTTCTCACCCAGGGCGAGACGGTGCAGGTGGCGTTCCGGGTGATCCGCGACCTCATCGTCTTCACCGACCGGCGGCTGATCCTGGTGGACAAGCAGGGCATGACCGGGCGCAAAGTCACCTACATGACCGTGCCCTACCGGGCGATCACCTGTTTCTCGGTGGAGACGGCGGGCAGTTTCGACTTCGATTCGGAACTGGCGATCTGGGTCTCGGGACGGCCCGAGCCGATCCGGAAAACGCTCAAGCGCGGCGCCGACATCCTCGGCATCCAGCAGGCCATCGCCGCCTCCCTCAGGTGATTTCTCCCTCGGGTGATCTCTCCCGCAAGCGATTCTTCTCCGGAACCGGAAAACCCGTGTGGGTGTTTGCCCTTAGACGGCAAACAAAACCGCACAGAAGAAACCCCGGAGGAACCCATGAGAGCCCTGAAACCCGCACTCCTCGCACTTCTCCTGACCGCCGGGTCCACCGGCATCGCCCTTGCCGACAAGCCCGGCGCGGACTGGATGCCGGCCGAGCAGGTCAAGCAGAAGCTGATGGCGGCCGGCTATACCGACATCACCGAGTTCGAGGCGGATGACGGCCATTGGGAGGGCGAGGGCATGAAGAACGGTGTAAAGATGGAATTCCACGCCGATCCGAAAACCGGCGCCATCATTTCCGAGAAGCCCGACAAATAGGTCTTTCGACAGGTGAATAGGGACGGCGGCAGGATTGTCGCCGTCCCCGTCTCTGCTTAGGAGCGACCGACTGGCTCTGAGCGGATGGACAGCGCGTGATCGGCAATTTCGAGATCCTGGGCCGTCTCCTCGTCGCGGCACTGCTCGGCAGCGCCGTGGGTTTCGAGCGTGAGCGCCACGTCTGGGCGGCGGGGATGCGTACTCATATGCTCGTCTGCGTCGGCTCCTGCCTGATCGTCATCGTCTCGGCCTTCGGCTTCTCCGACATCCTCGGCACCCCGAACGTCAACCTCGATCCCTCCCGCATGGCGGCGCAGGTCGTTTCCGGGATCGGCTTCCTCGGCGCCGGGACGATCATGCTGCGCGGGGAGATGGTGAAGGGTCTCACCACTGCGGCCGGGCTCTGGGCCGTGGCCGCCATCGGCCTCGCTGCGGGAACCGGCCTCTATGTGGCGGCGACCACCACGACCGTCATCGTGCTTCTGATCCTCGCTGGAATGAAGCCCCTGGAGAAGCGCTACCGCGAGCGGGCGCAGACGCGGACCCTCAGCATCACGGCCAAGCGCGGGGTGATCACCATCGAGTCCCTGCGAACGATGTCCGGTCCCTTCGCCTCCCGCCTCGTACAATTCGTGGCGCAGCCGACGGAGGAGGACGGCATCGATACGATCGAGGTGTCCTACGTGCATATCCCGGATAAGAGCTTCGACGAGATCGTGACCGCGCTCCGGGCACGCGAGGGCGTGACGAGCGTCTCGTGAGACGTCAGCCCCGCGATTCGGGCAGGGCGAAGACCATGAGCTGGCCGCCCAGTGCGGTGTAGCGCGACAGGCCAGCATAGCCGCCCACTGCGCCGGCGCCGTCCGCCGGATCGGTGAGGCCGGCGGCGAGCCCGATCCCCGCCCAGCCGCCGACGCCCGACAGAACGGCGACGTATTGCCTGCCGCGATGAAGGTAGGTCGTCACGTTGCCGATGATGCCCGACGGCGTCTTGAACCGGTAGAGTTCGCGGCCCGTGCGCGCATCGACGGCCTTCAGGTATCCCTCCAGCGTTCCATAGAACACCACGTCGCCGGCCGTGGCGAGGGCACCCGACCAGACCGAGAACGGCTCGGTGTTCGACCAGACGACCTTTCCCCCGGTGCCGTCCCAGGCGATGAAACGCCCGGTCTCCGGGCCGCTCTCATGCGGCTGGAGCGTGACGGTGGCGCCGACATAGGGAATGCCGGGGGTGTAGCTCACCTGGAACGGCTCGTAGCTCATGCAGATGTGGTTGGTGGGCACGTAGAACAGGTGCGTGTCGGGCGAATAGGCGGCGGGCTGCTCGTTCTTGGCGCCGATGGCACCGGGGCAGATCCCCACGGTGGTCTCGTCCTCGCCCTTGGCTTCCGGCGAGTAGCGCGGATCGACCAGGGGACGACCGTAGGTCTTGGAGCCCTTGTCCATGTCGACCTTGGAAGCCCAGTTCACCA